>CAYMQV010000111.1:5612-14471 GCA_964392395.1 uncultured Gemmatimonadaceae bacterium | reverse complement strand
GCCGGCAGCGGCGTGGTGGCGTCGGCATCCACCCACACGTCGAGCCCGGGCTCGAGTTGCACCCGCAGCGCGTCGCCCTGTCGACCGCTGGCCCGCAGCACGGTGCCCGGCATGATGAACCACTTGTAGGTTCCGCCAGGCACCGGCTTCGCGATCACGACCGCATCAGTGTCTGCCGTCGCGACACCGACGCGCACCAGGCCGATCGCGTCGCCATCGGCGACGGCGGCAACCGACCGCACGACCGGCACGGTATCGCCCGCGCCAAAGACCGTCAGTCTGCCGCCACATCGCAACGCGGCCGCTGGCACGTCACGAGCCGCCTCTTCACCTTCACCCGCGAGCAACGGAACGCCGGCGGCCGACGACACACCGGCGGCCGCGCACGAAGTGGACGAGAATTCCGCCCGCGCGCCCTGCGCGAGGCGTGCGGAGACGCGGATCGCTTCCGCGTCACGGAAGGCGAGGCCCGCGCGTGGCGTGATGCTCGTGGTGTCCAGATACGGCGGCCGAGCGGCATCGACTGCGAGCCGCGGCGCTGGTCGACGAATCGGCAGCACCAGACGCTCGGTCGCCCCGTCCGGCAGGGTGGCGACCAGTTCGAATTGCGCCTGCGCCCGCGGCGGCATCGAGACCCAGGCGAGGAACGCCCCATTCGGCAGGACTGCGACCGGCGCACCATTGACGGCGAGGGTCGCACCGCCGTGATTGACCGAACCGAGCAGGAAGGTCGAGTCCCGCGCGGAGATGAGCGCGTTGGACGATGGGTACTGGACCCTGATCGCCAGTGGGCCTTCGACCCTGGGGATCGCTGGCCAGGCTGGCGGCGACAGGTCGGAGGCAGTGGTGGGACCGCCGCCCGGGCGACTGGCGCAGCCCGCCGCAAGAACGATGGTGAGAACCAGAGGGAGCGCGCCGTGTGCGCGCACCTCGAAACCGGACCGGAGCAGAGCTCGTAGCATGAACAAAGATAGCGTGGTCATTTGCCCCTCCGATTTGACCCGCTCATGCGCGTCGTCCTAGCTTCTCCATACGCGGGTCACGTCCGGAGGGGACGGACACGCGGCAGGGCTGCAGCTTTCACCCTCTTCACGCGCCGACTGTGCCAGTCATGACCCACCCCACGCCGTCCGAGACGCCCGTCCCACGCTCCAGCGTGCGACTGCGTCTTGCCGGTCTGACGGATGTCGGGATTACGCGGGACCATAACGAGGACGCCTTCGCCTTCCTCGACCTTGCCACTGGGCAGACTCAGGCGGAGCTGCAGGATGGTGTGATCGATGTCGGGCAGCGTGGCGTCGTGCTCGTGGTCGCTGATGGGATGGGCGGCGCGGCCGCAGGCGAGATCGCCAGTGAGATGGCGGTGGAGGCCGTCCTGGACACCTTCCGCGCCCAGTGGATGAACAATGTCGGCCGCGACACGGACACGTTCGTCGAGACGATCCGCGACGCCGCCGACACGGCGAACCACCGCATCTACGCCTATGCCGGCGCACATCCGGAGCATGCCGGGATGGGCACCACGGCCACCATCGCGGGGCTATTCGGCAGTTCGCTCTATCTGGCGCAGGTCGGTGACAGTCGCGCCTACATCGTGCGGGATGGCGTCGCGCGACAGATCACGAAAGACCAGTCGCTGATGCAGCAGCTGATCGAAGCGGGCGAGATGACTGCCGATCAGGCTGAAGTCAGCGAACGCCGCAACATCATTCTGCAGGCACTGGGCCCTGACAGCACGGTCCGTCCCGATTTCACCCAGCAGCCGATGGCGCGCGGCGACATCCTGGTGCTCTGCAGCGACGGGCTGACGACCCATCTTCGCGCGACCGATATCGCCAGGATCGTCAGTGCGAGCAGCGGGCCTGATGATGCATGCGCACAGCTGATCGCTGCCGCAAATGCCGAGGGCGGTCACGATAACATCACGGTGGTGGTGACGGAGTTCGCCGGCGACGGCCTGCCGGAGCACGACGAGGCTGAGCGCCGCATCGGCCATCAGAGTTATCCGCTGCCCGACAGCGGCGCGCCGACGCTGGACCGCATGCGCGGTCGGATGCGCAGCGGTGCCGTCCCGGCGGTGACACGTCCGCCGACACCGGTACTCGGCGTGCAGAGCGTCGCGAACCGGAATGCGCCGGGGGCAGGCAGTTCGATTCCACCACGCGATCCAGCGAAGGCGTATCTCTACGTGACGATCTTTGCGATTGTCGTGGTGGTCGCCTGGGCTATCTGGCGATTCGGGAACTTCGGCGCTCGCTGATCGTAATGGCGGCAGACCGGCGCTGATGCTGGTACCGCCCTGACGACACTCATGAAACGACGGACATTTCTCTACTCGGCAGGCGCCGGTCTGGCCGGGCTGATTGGGTATGCGCACTGGCTCGAACCATTCTGGCTCGAGGTGACGCACGCCGATCTGCCGATCGCCCGCCTGCCCTCATCACTGGACGGCAGGACGCTGCTGCACCTCAGCGACCTGCATCTGGGGCCGGTGAGTGACGACTATCTGACGCGTGTCTGGCGCACCGCGGCTGCGCTGCGGCCCGATCTGGTTGCGTACACCGGCGATTGGGTGTCGTGGAGCGGCCCTGCACAATTGCGGCAACTCGAGCACCACCTGCCGCTGATGCCGCGTGGGCGAATGGCCACCGTGTCCATTCTGGGCAATCACGACTACGGGCTCCGGTGGCGCGATGAACGTGTCGCGAGGGAGATCATCGATCGCGTCGAGCTGGCGGGAATCCCGGTGCTGCGCAATGCGGCGATGGAGATCGACGGGCTCTCGGTGATCGGCATCGACGACTACTGGTCGCCGTTCGCGAAACCGGAACGGGCGCTTGCGTCATGGACTCGTGAGACGCCATCACTGGTGCTCAATCACAATCCGGATTGCATGGATGAGCGCACGCGATGGAACGGCTACAACGGCTGGGTGCTCTCCGGGCACACGCACGGCGGGCAGTGCCGCTCGCCATTTCTCGCGCCACCGCTCATGCCGGTCAGAAACAAGCTGTATACGTCCGGCGAAATCGCACTCGATGATGGTCGACGAGTCTACATCAGCCGCGGCGTGGGTTTCAACATTCAGGTGCGCGTGAATGTGCGGCCGGAGATCACGCTCTTCACGTTGCGTCGCGCCTGATCGGGTGCGACGGACGTCAGCCGCGCTGCTTGGCCAACCAGCGCGCCGCGGCGGCCTGCATGCAGGTGTCACCGCTCCACGCCACCACCAGCGGCGCTTCGTCGCCGAAGGCGCTCGCCAGCCGCGGATGCCCGAACCAGAGGATCACCGCGTCGCGCCCCGCAGCACGCGCGTCGGCGTACAGCTGCAGCGCGCCATCGCGTACCGGTGCCGCGACCTCGAGCGAGCCACGCCCCTGCACCGGTTCCCCGAACGCGGTGATGACGACGGTGCCGCGACTCGGGCCATCAGCGCGATCGGCAACCCGCGCATCGACACTCAGCGTCCGCAGCGTGTTCATCAGCGCCAGGCGCGGTGCGCGATAGTCGCCGTGCGTGTCGCCGTCGAACGAACAGATCTCGACCGGGGCACGCACGCCACGAGTGAGTGGACGCACGACCTGCAGCACACGATCCGCGACCCCCGCGCACCAGAGCACATCGGTTCCGGAGGGCCGGCGATAGTCGTTTGGCGGTGACACCCACTGCGCCCACTTGAGCCGGCGACGCAGTGAGAGGCGCAATCGATCGCGTTCGATGCGGCCATCGGCCACGGCGGTCTCGAGTGCGTGCACGGTCTTCTGCAGATCGCCGGGGGCCAGCACCAGATCGCACCCGGCCAGAATGGCGCGGACGGCCGCTTCACCCTCGTCGATGCCCTGCAGCACCGCCTGCATATTGATCGAGTCGCCGACGATCAGATTCTCATACTCACACCGCTGCCGCAGCACCCAGGTCAGGATCTCGCGCGACAGTGTCGCGGGCGCGCCGCTCGGATCGAGCGACGGGTAGGCCACGTGCGCCGTCATGATCGAACCGACACCGGCATCGATCGCCGACCGGAAGGGAAGCAGGTCGTCCTGCATCAGCACCGAGTGCGGCGTGCTGACGACCGGCAATGTCAGATGCGAGTCTTCCGTCGTGCGGCCATGCCCGGGGAAGTGTTTCGCACACGCCAGCACCCCTTCACTCTGACAGGCATCGATCCACTCCGCCACGTAGTCGCCGACTTCACTGGGCTGCGCACCGAACGAGCGCGTATTCACGACCGGATTGAGCGGCTCGACGTCGAGATCGGCGACGGGGGCATAGTTCCAGTTGACACCCATGGTGCGGGCTTCGCGTGCGATGTGGCGCGCGGCGCGGCGGATGGCATCACGGTCCCGCAACGAGGCAATCGCGGCGGCGGGCGGCAGACCGGTGGACCCTTCGAACTGCTGGCCCGCACCGCGCTCCATGTCGGCGCCGATGAGCAGCGGCGTCTTCGATCGTTGCTGCAGATCCCGCGTCAGCGCGCGCACCGCCTCGGCCGTGCCGCCGTACAGCGTGAACCCACCGACTCCAAGCCGGAGCGCCGCATCGATGTGCGGACGCGCGTCGCCGTAGCCTCGCGAGGCATCCCAGCGGATGGCCGCAATGCAGAGTGATGCGGCATCGCTCATGCGACGGCCACCCTCGGGCGGCGGAGGTGCATCGTGCGTGCGCCGATCGGGAGTCGGCGGAGTACTCGGCGACATGGGATCACGTGTGGCCGGTCATGGAAGCGTGCGGGAACCGAGGATTCGCGGTCCAGCGGCACCCGTCGCCGCCGGGACATTCCCGGGAAGTCCACGTAAGTGTTGCAAAGCTATGTAGGCGAACGCCACGGCTTCCTTGGCTTCGCCGTCAAAAAAGAGTTCATCGAAGGTACGCACCGTGCGCAATGGCATGGCCTCACGGATCATGCGAACCAGGGTAGGATTTCGCGCCCCGCCACCCGACAGCACCACGTCGAGCAGGTCGCTCCGGACAAACCGGGCATACCCGTCGGCCAGCGTCCGGGCCGTCAGGGCTGTCGCCGTGGCGACGACGTCCTCATCAGTAACGTCACGCCCCTCCCTTCGGCAGGCGTCGACCAGGCTCGCCACGAAGGCCGCATCGTACTTTTCACGACCGGTACTCTTCGGCGGCGACCTCAGATACCACGCATCCGAGAGCAGGCGCTCCAGCACTGCTTCGACAGGACGGCCAGCGGCGGCCATGGCGCCGTCCACGTCGAAGTGGCGGTCGTGGGTGAGCGTGGCGACGACCCGATCGATCACTCCGCACCCCGGTCCGGTGTCGAACGCCAGCGCCGGCAGGTCGATGCCCCGCGCCGGCACCACCGTCACATTCCCGATTCCGCCGAGATTCTGCAGGGCGCGCCAGCCCTCGCGAGCGGCGAACAGATGGAGATCGGCCAGCGACACGAGCGGCGCCCCCTGCCCCTGCGCGGCCACGTCGCGTGACCGGAAGTCGTGAATCACCCGCACGCCCAGGCGTTCGGCGATGACCGAGGCATCGCCGATCTGCCAGGTGGAGTGTCCAGGCTCGTGCCAGAGCGTCTGCCCATGCGATGCGACCGCCGCGACATCGGATGCCGCGAGCCCCGCGCGCGCCATGACGAGCGCGGCGGCGTCTGCCAGCCAGCCGCCGAGGTCCACATGCAGTCGACAGAACTCCTGCGCGGTCCCGTGCACCATGCCTGCGGACAGACGCGCGCGTTGTTCCGCCGAGTACGCGACGGAGTGGAACGCGAGCAGTTCGGGGCGATCGCCATCGGCGGTTCGATGGAATCGGACCGCGGCAGCCGCGACGCCGTCGAGCGAGGTGCCGGACATCAATCCCACCAGGATCGGCGCGTCGGCCAGTGGCGCGTCGAGTGTGGTCATTGCGCCACCGTCGGCACCGGTGGCGGCGCGATCGTCACGGCGCGACGGATCACCCCATGCGCCGCGGTCAGCGCTGCGTCGGCGTGAGCGGCGTCCGCCCCCAGCAGCTGCATGACGATCGCGCGTTTCACCACGCCGCCGGCCAGTTGCAGCAAGGCATGGGCGGCGCCACGGTCGATGCCGCAGACTTCCGCGACGATCCGCTCACTGCGATCGACCAGCTTGGCGTTCGTGGCGCGCACATCGACCATCAGGTTGCCGAAGGTCTTGCCGATCCGGATCATCGCCCCGGTACTGATGATGTTCAGTGCCAGCTTGGTCGCAGTCCCGGATTTCATGCGCGTCGACCCGGTCACGACTTCCGGGCCGACCACGATCACGATCGGGATGTCGATGGCATCCTGCATGCTGGCAGGCAGCGCCGTGCAGGCGATCATCGCCGTGGTGGCGCCCACGGCGCGCGCACGACGCAGCGCACCGTGCACGTAGGGCGTCGTTCCGCTGGCTGCAATACCGACGACGAAATCGCGTGCCTGCACACCGATGGCATCGAGGTCACTCGCGCCAGCGTCCGGGCTGTCCTCGGCGCCTTCCTGCGCTTTCAGCAACGCCGCCGGGCCACCGGCGATCAGGCCGACGACGAGACCGAAATCCGCGCCGAACGTCGGGGGGATTTCACTCGCATCCAGCACGCCGAGGCGGCCCGATGTGCCGGCACCGGCGTAGATGATGCGGCCACCAGCGAGCAGCGCGCGTTCGGCGGCGGCGATCGCTGCGGCGAGTGCCTCGCGCTGCGCGGCGACAGCCGGTGCGACGCCTGCATCTTCAGCCGTGATGATATCGACGATCTCGAGCGGCGACGCGAGATCGATGGCCACCGAATTGGGGTTCCGCTGTTCGGTGACCCGCGGGTCGCGGAACGCTGGGGTGTCGGCGATCACAAGCGTGGTCAGAGAGCAAGGCAACGAAAACCCGGGATCGACGCGCGCTGTCGGCCGCACGAGTGCCCGGGTAAGCTTCGGGTCGGGCAAAGATACTCTGCCGGCGTTCTCGACGACGGCCCGATCGTGATTTCTGCCTCGCGGTGCGTCCGGCGCAGCGAGGCGTTGCCACCCTTTCGCTGATCCCTTCGATGGTTTCCGCTGCACTGCTTCGTCGCCCGTGCCTTCCCCTGACCGCGCTGCTGGTGGCGACTGCGTGTCGTACGCCGCAGCCGACGACCACGCCGGCTCCGGTGACGAGCGCCGTTCCAGCTCGGGCTGATGCCGGCGCGCGCGAGGACTCGATGCATCGCACGCCAGTCGTTTTCGCCGACGGCTGGCGATTTGCCAAGGACGCGCCGGCGACCTTCGCTGAACACGGCATGGTGAGCAGCAATGCGCCACTGGCCAGTTCGGCCGGCGCCGAGGTGATGAAGCTGGGCGGTAACGCGGTCGACGCCGCCGTAGCGACTGGCTTTGCACTGGCTGTTGTCTGGCCTGAAGCTGGCAATATCGGTGGAGGCGGCTACATGGTCATTCAGATGGCCGACGGTCGCCGCGAAGTGATCGACTACCGCGAAGTGGCGCCGTTGGCCGCCTCGCGGGACATGTACCTGAAGCCCGATGGCACCACCGACGGCAGCATCATCGGCTGGCGGTCGAGCGGCGTGCCGGGCGCGGTCGCCGGCCTGGTCGCGGCGCAGGCGAAGTACGGCAAGCTGACGCGGCAGCAGGTGATGGCACCAGCGATCCGGATGGCACGCGACGGATTCGTGATCGACAGCGGGATCTACACCAGCATCTCGCGGAGCCGGGCGCTGCTGATGCGTTTTGCCGGTCACACGGTGTTCCTGCCGGGCGACAGCGCACCACCGATCGGCACGACGTTTCGTCAACCGGTGCTGGCGCGGACGCTCGACGCGATCGCTCGCGACGGCGCCGATGCGTACTACCGCGGCTGGATTGCCGACAGCATCGCCGCCGAAGAGCGGCGCGGGGGCGGCATCATCACGAAGGAGGACCTGTCCCGCTACACACCGCGCTGGCGTGAGCCGCTGGTGTGGACGTACCGGAACTACACGCTGGTCGGCATGCCGCCGTCATCTTCCGGTGGCGTGACGATGGCCGAAACGATGAACATCATCGAGCACGAATCGAAGATGCCGGCATTCGGCAGCGTAGCCTATCTGCACCTGATGGGGAGCGCGTATCAACGCGCATTCATCGATCGCAACAGCAAGATTGCCGATCCCGATTTCGTTCCGGTGCCGATGGAGCAGTTGACGAGCAAGACCTACGCGCGCGGCTTGTATCAGTCGATCGACCGCACGCGCGCCACGCCGACGCCGACCGTGACGCAACAGATGACGGAAGGCACGCACACCACCCATTACTCGGTCGTCGACGGCGATGGCAGCGCGGTGGCGACGACGACGACCCTGAACAATTCCTGGGGCAGCGGCGTGTACCTGGCCAGCGTCGGCTTCATGATGAACGACGAGATGGATGACTTTGCGGTACAGCCTGGGAAGCCGAACATGTTCGGCCTGGTGCAGGGCGAGGCGAACGCGATTCAGCCCGGCAAGCGGATGTTGTCAGCAATGTCGCCGACCGTGGTGCTCGACGCCGACGGCCGCGTGCAGATGGTGGCCGGCGCGGCGGGCGGCCCGCGCATCATCTCGGCCACGAGCCAGGTGATCCTGAACGTGATCGAGTTCGGAATGCCGCTCGCCGATGCGATGCGCGCGCCACGGCTGCACAATCAGGCGCTGCCGGACGAACTGCGGCTGGAGACCAACGGCTTCCCCACCGCGACAGTCGACTCACTGAGGGCGATGGGACATACAGTCGCTTTTTTGGGCGGCATCGCCAACGTCAACGCGATCCGGCGTGTGCCGGGCGGCTGGCATGGTGTGTCAGAGCCTCGTGCATTCGGTGCCGCGGTCGGGTACTGACGTTCTGGCCTCACGCTTGGCTCGCGGACGTTGGGAGAACAGCAACTGCGTTAA
>CAYMQV010000111.1:0-5512 GCA_964392395.1 uncultured Gemmatimonadaceae bacterium | reverse complement strand
TGCGTTAAGCAGTTGAGCAGTTAAGCAGTTGAGCGGCCAAGGAGTTGAGCGATGCCAGGAATTCAGCGCAGCCGCGCAACTTCCAGACGAGCACCGTTGTCGTCGCGCACACCCATGTAGACCACGCCGGGACCAAAGCCGGCAATCACGCGCCCGAAGGGGAACGCGACGCGATCGACGAGCACGCCGAGGCGATTCACGACGTCGTACACCGGACCGCCATTCGACACCTTGCTGGTGCGGATCCAGAGATTGCCATCGAGATCGGCGCGCGTCGCGCCGGTACCGAAGGCGGGACGGTAGTCGGGCAACTCGGTCGGCTTCACCATGTTGATCGCAGGTGGCGCGAGCGAGATCGGACTGCCGCCGCCAGGGCCGCCCTCGAAGCGCATCACGACGGCGCCACCCGCCATCCCGGCCGCGCCACCCGGTGGGCCGCCGGTCGTGACGACACTACCACCTGCGCCAGTGGTGGTGAGGGCGCGCGCGCGCGTCGCTTCCATCGCCGTCCTGGCCGAGTCGAGGAACGTCACCTTCGCCTCATCCGACATCCGCTGCCACTCGAATGGAATCTTCGGTGTGCTGGTCCGCGCACCATCGGGCGCCAGCCAATCGACGTGGTAGTCGGCACCGCGCACCACCGCCAGCGTGCCATCCGGCAGCAGCGTCCAGTCGTCCACCACCGGCATCGGATTCATCACCATGCTGATCGACATCTGTCCGCGATCGTTCTGTGTGACACTTGCCTTCGTCCTGGGGATCTTGAAGAACGAGGCGGTGTCGAGCGCACGCGTGTCGAGTGCGACGCGAAGGATCGGTGCCGAATCGGGCTGATCCGGCACCTGGAAACCGGTCGTCCGGTCGGCACTCGGCGGCGGCAGGTTCGGGCGCGTGAACCCGCGGTAGACGATGCGCCCCTTGCTGTCGAAGCCCGGCGTGCCGAACGGGCCGCCGACCATGAACTGTGCATCAGTCGGCCGCGGAACAGCCATCACACGAGCGACCTTGCCGGCGGCGTCGATCACCAGCATCGACAGTGACGCGGGGTCGATGAACAGCGAGGAGTCGCCGCGGTAAGCAATCAATCCGCCGGCGCGGGCGCCATAGGCATTCGCGGTGGCGGCGGTCGTGTCGGCGACGATCATCTCGCGCACGAACATCGAATCGAGCAGGACGACCTGCCGGCGCACCAGGTCGTTGACGAGGATCCGGCCGTCAGGAAGCGGCCGTACCGATGACACGCTGCCCAGCATGTCGGACGGCGAGACGCGTGTGACCGGGCCGAGCGGCCGCACCGCCGGCATCGACTGCGCGCCCAACGCAGCGCCGAGCGTCAAGGACGCGGCACAGAGTGTGATGGATCGGACCATCGAAATCGTCATGGCAAGCCTGGGAAAATGTTGATTCATCGAACGATGATGGTGGCGTTGCCACCTTGCGGAATACTCAGACCGCCACCGGCCAGGCCGCCGAACTGGCCGCCGCCAAACTGACCGCCGCCGATCGTCCCCGAACGTATCGACGCCAGATAGCGAAGATCGAGATGACTGGCGACGATGGCCGGCAGTTTGCGACGCTGCTCGGGAGTCAGCAGTCCGCGGATTGCCGGCGCCATGCTGCGCAAAAGATCGATCGATGCTTCGCGCGCCTTCTTGTACCGGTTATACGCAATGTCCTGATCGTAGCGATCATCGAGCCTGGAGAATTCTCTCACCACCGGCGCCCAGATCGCGCTCTGCCGGATGGTGAAGAGGCGATTCATGGTCGCGATACTGTCCGCCTGCGCGCTGGTGAGTGCCAGCGAGTCCTGCTGCCGGAGAATCTGTGCCAGCGGGTTGATGGTGACGTTGCCCGTGCCATACATCGCGTTCAGCGACGGCTCAGGCAGTTTCTGCCCTGGCGATCGGCGGCCGCGATCGAGCTGCTGTGTGAGCACCTGACGCTCACGGGCTGCACCAAGATCGAAACGCAGCAGCGCCGTCACGGTCACTGGTGCGCGGAAGGTGGTGAAGGCCGGACGTGTGGCGCCGAAGCGCTGGTTCACCTCATACCGGAAGCGCTGCGTCGCAGCGTCGAAACCACGTACATAGAGCAGCGTCGCATCAGGCGTCGCCGGCTGGCCCCAGCCGCGCAGGTTCTGCGAGCCGTGCAGCAACAGGTCGGCCGCCCCGAGTGGATTGTTCACCTGGAAGGAGAGCGTCGCGCGCTGCGGCAGGCGGAGCTTGAGCGGATTGAACGACACACTGAGGAACGCGGTCTGTGTCCAGACACCTCTACAGCTGTTGCGACCCGCCAGCGTGCCGATCTGACGCTGCAGACACTCTCGTGCATCGGGCCCTGCATTGGTGAGCAGTTGCCGCATCCCTGTGGCAGTCGCAGCATCGGCGGTCCGCACCGGATCGACGACGAACGCCCGGTCATTGGCCAGGCCGTCACCATTCACATCGCCGCCGACCAGCGGAGTGTATGGGCTCCCGGAACGAATGTTGCCGAACCAGCTCACGCGCACCGCGTCGAAGAAGTTGTAGTTGAGTGTGTACTGGAACTGGTGACGGGAATCGAACGAAGAGCGCGACCACTCGATCGCGCGGGGATCACCCACGGTGCTCTGGAACCCCCGGAACTGCTCGCGCACATTGCCATACACGTAGTTCAAACTCCACTGCAGCGATGAACTGAAGGTGGCCGGTGAGACACGAAAGTTCACCTGACGCGACTCGCTGATCAGGTCGGATTGGTTGGCATTGACCGCATTGTACTGGCGCGAAATCCTGGAGTCGCGCGGGGCTGCGGCGCCGGTGAAGGGATCGATGCTCGCCGCCGGAACAAACACCGGACGCGCGCCCTCATCCGCGAGTGCAAAACGGGGCACACCGGCAAAATTCAGGTCGACGGTGCCTGGCTGATTCATGTTCCGCGAATAGGTGACGTCGATGCTGCCAGCGAAGCGATTGCGCAGCAGCGGGCCGTTCCACTGCAGGTTGGATCGGAGGCTCCGCGTCGCAGCCCAGTCATCCGGAAAAAGCGACACATTGGGCGCGAGGTTGGCGAACGGTGAATTCATATTTCCGTCGGCGCAGACCGGCGGAATCACCGCAGGGTCAGTCAGCCATGCACTCCACTGCGGTCGCGGCGCCGCCGCACCAAAGCAGCCGAGCTGCTGCACGCCAGTCGCAAGGCCGGTGTTGTTCAGCGCGCCGCCGAGCAGTGTCGCCTGCGGGGTATTCTGAAAGACTCCCAGGCCACCGCGAATCACCGCACGCGGACCGCGCACCGCGCCGTCGAATCCGGCGATCTGTGGTGCGGTCCCCACCGTCCACGAGAAGCCGACGCGCGGACTGACGTAGACGCGATTGGGCACCACATTGTTCGCCGTGCCGAAGAGCCGTGCGATCTCCGGGTTCTCCGCCGGACCATTGGTGAACCGATTGGCGTCCACTCGCACGCCGTACTGGATCTGCAGGTCGTTGCTCTTGCGCCATGCATCACCCAGCGACACCGCGGCGATGTACTGACTGCCGCTGATCTTGCGCGGTTCGAGTTGCCGCGTGTACGACACCGCGCGCCCTGCCTCGAGATCGCCGAGCGAGTTGAACGCGAACGACCCCTGCCGGTTGGTGGTCTGATCGATCGTGAAGTCATCGCGACGCAGCTCGCTGGTCAGTTTCACGCGATGTCTGCTGTTGCGCGAAAAAAGCGACAACGTATTGAGAATGCCACCGCTGAAATTGTCGGCCGATGTCTCGAGAAACGGGTTGCCGCCGAACGACACATTCCGCAGCGCCGTCGTTCCATCGGCGAGCGCAGAGTTCACCCGCACCGTGCCACTCGGGATACGCAGAAACGGTGTCCCGTAGTTCCGTGACCCGTTCAGGTTCACGTTCGTTTCGGTGAGGATGCCGCTGGCAAAGTACGCCGAATGGCGACCAGCGAAGCCGCCGTTCCAGTTGATTCGTTCGCCGCTGTGTGCCGGGAGTTCGCCAATCGAGCCACCGGCCGGCGACGTGCGGTTCCACGATCCATTGCCGGAAAGCGTGAACGCCTGACCGGTGCGCGAACCCGGCGGCGCGAGATTGATCGTTCCGAACAGGCTGCCCTGGTCGCTGAGGCGGTCGCGCGGTATTCCGGGGGTGACCGATGGCACACCAAGCCGCTGCAGGATGCCGAGCAGCCGCGCGGCCGAATCAGGCGCGATGCCGCTGGTGAGCAGTCCGTCGGCGTCCGTGTTGAGAAGGGTCCGCAGATCGTTGCTGCGACGACCGAGCTGATACGAGAGATTGTAGAATGCCTTGTCGAGCACGATCGGGCCCGCGACCAGACCACCGAGCGAGGTATTGTTGAACTCCTGCCCCAGTGATCGCGCTGCGGCATCGGTGAACTGCAGCACCGGCGCATCGACGTTCAGGCTCATCGTGCGCGAGGTGAAATTCGAGCCGCTCGGCGTTCGGAGCTGAAACTGCGCACCGCTGAACCCGCCGCGAGAGACGTCATATGGCGACGTGACGAGGGCACTCGAGACACCAGCATCACGGGGCAGGTTGGTGCCACCGAAATTCTGTCCGTTCAGTGTGCTGTTGTTCTGATCGGGCGTCAGGCCGAGGACGGAGAAACCGGATGGATCCCCCTCGGCACCCGGTACCAGTTGGACGCCGGGCAACGATGCCGCCATCGCCGCCAGGTCGCCCGCCTGATTCGCGCCGACAGTGCCATCGTTGATTGCGCGTTCACTGCCACCGATATCGGGAGTGCGATCGTCGCGTGTTGCGCGCGGCCGGTTGCCGACGACACGCACTTCATCCAGCTGCGTCACCACACGCGAGAGTCGGGAGTCGGCCAGCAGCACTTCCTGATCGGCGGTTCGCTTGACCTCAAACCGTTTTGGCGCGAAGCCAAGCGCCGTCACGGTGAGGAAGTAGTCGCCGTCGCCGCCGGGAAAGGTGATGGTGAATCGGCCCCTGGTATCGGTCCTGGCGTTCCGGTTCACATTGCCCGAGAGCGAGGTCGCCGTCACGCGCGCGCCGGCAATCGGGATCGAGTCCGGACCGGAGATCACGCCGCGGATCACGTCGAGCTGCTGTGCCACCAGCGGCGGTGCATACGATGCGCTGGCGACTGCCAGGATGTACAACGCAAAACGGCGAAGGCGCACGATGGTCTGACGGACGGTGGGAGGAGCTGATCGGGATGCCGATGGTCGTCAGACGCCACACCGCCCTTGAAGGTTTACTCCCGGCGAAGGCGGCCTACGTCTGCAGGCAACGGTACCTTGGCAGCGCACGGAAGCCCGAGATGGTCCGAAGCGTGTGAAGATGAAAAGCAACACGCCCGAGGCTGCGGATGCAGACCCGGGCGTGTGCTGTACCAATTCCCCACATCTCGACTGACGGAGCCCGCACGCAGGGTGGTGAGTACGGACCCCCGCAAACGCTAGTTCCGGATGGTGACCGGGCTCCCGACGCGGACCGTCAATGCCGAGCCTTCAGGGAGACAGGCGAGACGATCGCCCGACAAA
>CAYMQV010000110.1:0-14524 GCA_964392395.1 uncultured Gemmatimonadaceae bacterium | reverse complement strand
TGTTACGCACCTGCGCCGTGAGGTTCGACGCCATCGAGTTCACCGACTCGGTGAGGTCCTTCCAGACACCGGATACGCCAGGCACCTGCGCCTGGCCACCCAACTTGCCGTCCGAGCCGACTTCTCGCGCCACGCGCGTGACTTCCGACGTGAACACGCCCAGCTGCTGGATCATCGTGTTCACGATCGTCGCGGATCGCAGGAACTCCCCTTCGAGCGGACGTCCGTCGACGTCGAGTCGCATCGTCTGGTTCAGGTGCCCCTGAGCGACGGCCGCAATTGCGCCCGTCACTTCCGTCGTCGGTCGCAGCAGGTCGTCGACGAGGGTGTTGACCGAGTCCTCCATCTCGCCCCAGGCACCGCGCTTGAGGTCGAAGCGCGCGCGCTCGCGGGTCCGGCCTTCCTTCCCCACCACCTGACCGACGCGGCGCAACTCGAACGCCATCTTCTCATTGGCGGCGATGATCTCGTTGAATGTGTCGGCGATCTTGCCGTCGAGCCCCGACCAGTCGCCCGGCAGCTGCACTGTAAAATCGCCGGCTCGCACCCGCTGCAGCGCAAGGAGCAACTGGCTGCGGTCGAGTCCGAGCGGAAAGTTAGCGCCCACGCCCGACAGGGGAGGCAGCGCGACCGCGACGGTCTCGAATGCGTCTGGCAGGTAGGGAGATGCCGCTGCGTGCGTCAGTTCATGCCCCACCTCGAGGGCCTGCCACTCGGGTGCTCCCGCGCTCTTGCCATCTCGCTTTCCGGGCGAGGCCTTCGCCGTACGCACCTTCGTGCGTGCAACGCCGCCGTGCGGCGAGCCGTCACCAGCAGAGCTGCCGTTTGTGGAGGTTCGCTTCATCGGAGTGCTCAGCGGAGGGAAAGTCGGACAGAACCACGGGCGCGCGGTGGAGCAGGCAGCGGTCACGGTGCGGCAGGTCGTCAGGACCGGGACACATGGCGAGACCGTACGCAGGGTTTGCGACACGAAAGTGCGGGTGCCTCTACGGGGTCACCAAAGCTGCACTATCAAAAAGACACCAGACGAATTAGGGGCAAGCTAATGAGCGGCACGCACCGTCGCGCCATGGCAGCCGCTGGACTGCACTTCATTCGGCGGGATTCGGCTAACCCACATCCACATGCTGACCACACATCGCGCGGAAAAGTTGCGGAAATGGACACGTTCGGCCGGGGCTCACCGTTCGAGCGCGCGACACTTGCGCGGCGTGACGCGCAATGTCGCCTTCGTGCCGGGCCACGGGCGGACCGGGGAAAACGTGAACGTCCTCACGCGCACCGTCGACAAGCGACTACGGAGACGTTCATGACGACTGTTGATGCTCGCCCCGCAAGGCCAGGGGTCGACGGTGGAAAGTCAGCGTTGCAGCCGAGCTCCCTGCTGTCACGCTGCCTCACTATATGATGGAGGAGCACCATCAAGGCTGCCGGTCTGGAGCACGGCGTTTAGGCGGTCAGCCGGGCTCGCTCGCAACACTACAGCTGCGCCAGCTTCGCATCGCCAAGCACGCGACATGCAGTTGGGACAGCCGCACACCCGCTGCGCGCGCCACCCGCACAAGTGCGATGAAACGGTGGATCACGATCTATGGAGAACTCATGCACACAAACTTCCGACGGATGCTGCAGTCATCGGCATGCCTCATTGCGCTTGGTTCGCTGATGGCCTGCGGAGGAAAGAAGACCGAGAACGCGGCAGACACTGGAATGGCAGCGATGCCGGCGATGGGCGACTCGGCGGCGGCCGGTACGATGAACACACGATGGACGACCACGCTCGAGCCGAAAGGCGAGACACAGGTACGGGGCACGGCATCGGTCACGCGCGGCGCGAGCGCAGGTACCATGACTGCCGAGGTCGCCATCAATGGCGGCGTGAAGGATGGCACGCATCCGTGGCATGTGCACGCCGGTACCTGTGCCACCGGTGGCGACATCGCGGGACCGGCTGCCGACTATTCCCCGCTGAAAGCGGATGGCAATGGAGCGGCGACGGCTACCAACACGGTGAACATCGCCGCACCCACCAGCGGCGAATACCACGTGAACATCCACCTCTCGCCCGCCGCGATGGGAACGATTGTGTCCTGCGGCGATCTGAAGATGTCGCCGATGTAAGCCTGAGCACGGCATTGCCGTTCCCGAGAGGCCGGTGCAGCGCGATTGCATCGGCCTCTTTGGCGATATCCGCGCATGAGACCGCCTGTCATGCCCGCGACTGCCGCGACTGTCGTTCAACAAGGGAGTGGCGCGCCACCGTCGATCGATACCGATGGAAGAACAATGCCCGCTTCCGCGCCCCGGTGATTCACGACGCAGCGGATCTCCCGCGTCGATCTCCATCAGGTGTGCACGCAGTGACACCCGTTCGCAGGCCAGCTGCAACGTTGACCGACCGGTCATTGGTAGCCATTTCGCCACTACCTCACGACGTTCGCGCTCACGGCCGATATCTGCGCAGGACTCTCCGCGCCCACGGCACGCTCGGTTGGTGAGACGGTTCCTGAGGGTACAGTGCCTCAGCTGAACTCGGCGCGGCCCATACATGCCGTGCCGCGGCGCTCGGCTCGAGCTCGCAGCTGGGCTTCGAGCAGCTCCAGATCGTACACGGCGCGTATCGCCGTGCTCGTTCATGCTCCGCGTCGTGCGCGACTCGCCCAGCTCGACAGTGCTCACAACAATCTGCGAGTAGCTTTCGCGTGATTCGCGTGATCCGTACTGCGCGCGGATTCTCACCACGAAATCAAGGACCGGCAATGACCGACAGCTCCCCCATTCGCGTCTCCTCCTCGAGAAACAGCGGGCTGAGAAAGTGTCTGACCGGCATCAAGGGCTTCGATGAAATATCCGAGGGTGGTATTCCACGAAATCGGATCACGCTGCTCAGCGGCAGCACCGGTACGGGGAAGACATTGCTCGGCATCGATTTTCTGATCAACGGCGTGACGAAGTACGGCGAGACCGGCGTCTTCATGTCGTTTGAAGAAAACGAAGAGGAACTGTTCGAAGATGTCGCGTCGCTCAACCTTGATTTGCAGAGCCTGGTCTCCAACAGGAAGCTCCTGCTGGAATATGTGCTGCTGGAGCGGCGAGACATGCAGTCTGCCGGTGAGTTCAACCTGGAAGGGCTCTTCGTGCGACTTGACCTGGCGATCGACTCCATCGGCGCCAAACGCGTGGTGCTCGATTCCATTGACTCACTGTTTGCCGGCGTGACCGATTTCGGAATACTCCGCCTGGAAATCAAGCGACTGTTCCGATGGCTCAGGAACAAGAAGGTGACCGCCCTCATCACCGGCGAAACCACGCAGGGTACGTACACCCGGCACGGCCTGGAAGCGTACGTCTCCGATTGCATCATCTTCGTGGACAATCGGGTTCGCGACCAGATATCCACGCGGCGCATGCGTGTCATCAAGTACCGAGGCTCGAATCACGGGAGCAATGAGTATCCATTCGTCATCGACAGGAACGGGCTGTCGGTCATTCCCATCACCTCGGCGGGCCTCGATCAACCCGGGACATCCGAGCGACTTCCGACTGGTATCCCCTCGCTGAGCGCACTGTTCAACGGCGGCGGTTATACCCGAGGCAGCACGGTGCTCGTCTCCGGGACGGCGGGCACCGGAAAGACGAGCCTGGCAGTGGCATTTGCGGTGGAAACCTGTAACCGCGGCGAACGGTGCCTGCTGTTGTCGTACGAAGAGTCGCCCGGCCAACTCGTGCAGAACATGAGTTCCATCGGATTCGACCTGGCGCCGCTGATCAGGAGTGGGTTGCTGTTGATCGTGTCGGTCAGGCCGTCGTTCTTCGGTCTTGAAATGCATTTGCTGGACCTGAATACGATGCTCGCCACATTCAAGCCGCAGTCGGTGATCATCGACCCGCTGACCAGCCTGATTGGGCAGGGAAATCCGCTGGAGGTTCAATCCATGCTGACGCGCTTGATCGATGCGCTCAAATCCCAGGGTATCACGGGACTCTTCACGAGCCTGGTTGCGTCGACCGAACAGAATGACACCAGCGGTGAAATCGGCGTCTCCTCGTTGATCGACACCTGGATCGTGGTGAGGATGCTGGAGGAGAGTGAGGGACGCAGGCGCATTCGGGGACTGTACATCGTCAAGTCGCGTGGTATGCGGCATTCCAGCGATGTGCACAAGATCGAGATGAGTGATGGCGGGATGACGCTGGTTCCGATGGATGCCGACGCCACGGCGGGCGGACAGCAGAAGATGAAACTCGGCAAGGCAATCTCCGATCCGAATGCGTGATCCGATACGCTACGCCCCTTCTCAAGGCACGGCGCGCAGATGAACACGACACGTCCGAGTTGCATCGTGGGAGTCGGCGGCTCTGCCGGTGCGCTCAACGCCTACAAGGTACTGTTACAATCCCTGACGGTCGACACCGGCATGGCATTCGTCATTATTTCTCACTTGACCCCGGATGCGCACAGCCAGCTTGCGCTGATCCTGTCGCGGTGCTCGACCATGCCTACCGTGGTGGCATCGTCGGGGATGCCGATATCGGCCAATTGTGTCTACGTGATTCCGGCCAATGCCGATCTCGAAATTTATGACGACACGCTCAGGGTAATTTCGCCGCGCAGCAGACGAAATGCGCAGATTGACATATTTTTTGCCTCGTTGGCCGCCGCCAGGGGCACGCACGCCATCGGGATCGTTTTCTCCGGGTATGATGGCGATGGGACCCGTGGCGTGCAGTCCATCAAGGAGAATGGAGGCACGACGTTTGCGCAGGACTCGTCGGCGGAAGTGGACAGCATGCCGACCAGTGCGCACGCGTCGACGTATGTCGACTTCGTGCTGCCGCCCGACAAGATTGCCGCGGCACTGATAGAGATGGGGGCGCGCTTGGGTTGATGTGAGTGACGTCTGGTTCGCTCGCACACCGTATTCCGTCGGCCGAGAGCCCCCTCCTGCCGTGCGCCCCGGTACGTCGGCGACACCACACTAACGTGCATGTGGTTTGAGACTGCCTAAAATTGTTAGAAGCCTCGCCAGATTCACCGGCTTCGTCAGATGGTGGTTGAAGCCGAATTCGCGCGTCCGGCGCCGATCTTCGTCCGTGCCCCAGCCGGTCAGCGCGATCATCACGATTTGGCTTCCCCACGGTTGCAGGCGCATCTGTCGGCAGGCCTCGTACCCGTTCATCGTCGGCATGGCGATGTCCATCAGCACCACGTCGGGATGAAACGTTTCGCACGCCAATACCGCTTCCTCGCCGTCGCGAGCGGTCAGCGTATGGTTCCCGAGCAGCTGCAGCATGGTTGCCATGGAATCGGCGGCGTCGTAGTTGTCGTCCACGACCAGCACGCGCAAGGTCGTGACGGCCGACTGCTCAACAGCCTCGAGCGGTACGACGGGCGTGACGATATCCCGTATCACGGGTAGTCGTACGAGAAAATCACTGCCCTGACCCTGACCGGCACTGCGGGCTTCAATGAGCCCGCCATGCATTTCGACCAGCCCCTTCACGAGCGCCAGCCCAATGCCAAGTCCGCCAGTGGTCTTCTCCAGCGCCCGATCCACCTGACTGAACATCTCGAAGATCTGCCCCGTCATGTGCGACGGTATGCCAACGCCGGAGTCGGAGATCGCGACCACGACATCGGAGCCATCGCGCACCGAGGTCACCGTGATCTTTCCGCTGGTTTCGGTATACTTGGCGGCGTTCGTGAGCAGGTTCGTGAAGATCTGCACCAGTCGCGTCACATCGCCGTCCAGATAGATCGTCTCTGAGACGGGACTGACGGTCAGTTCGTGTTCGCGCTGGCGGATCAGCGTGGCGGTGGCTTCGACGGCTGCGTCCAGGATGACAGCCAGTGACACGCGCTCGCGTCGCAGGAACAGCTTGCCGTTGGTAATGCGCGAGACATCCAGCAGATCGTCAATCAGACGCACCATCTGGTTGACTTGTCGATCCATGATCTCGATCGGCAGGTTCGCCGTTGGCTGACCGACCTGCGACAATTTCAGAATTTCCACGGCGTTCTGAATAGGCGCCAACGGGTTGCGCAGTTCATGGGCAAGCGTCGCCAGAAATTCATCTTTCCGACGGTCTCCCGCTCGGAGCGACTCTTCCAACTGCATCCGATCGGTGATGTCGGTGGTGACACCGAGGACAGATCCCAATCGCCCGTTGGCATCGAATTCCGGTACGACACAGGTCGAGTACCGACGCGGCCCGGCAACGCCGGCGTAGGTGTAATCGATCAACGTCTCCTTGGCACTTGCAAATACCAGCTGTATCGCCGATTCCCACTGTCCACAGAGCGGTGCGGGCAACCCCAACTGGCGGTGCGTTTTCCCCACCATTTCCTTTACGGAGAAACCGGTGGCACGCTCCACCGCGGTATTCACAAACAGGTGACGATACTCCCGGTCGAGCCGCGTCAACATGTCCGGGGTGTTATCGGCCAGTGACTGCAACTCACGTTCCCGACTACGAAGCAGCGACTGGTCCGCTCGCGCTTCCGTGACGTCCAGATTCGTTCCCACCAGCCACTCGGTTTCACCCGCGGCATTCGTGCGCACGGTTTCCACCGCCTGAATGTACCGGCCGGCCCCGTCACTCCCGCGCCTGATGCTGAATTCGCGTCGGCTCTTGCCCGATGTGCGTGCCGTCTCGCGCAGCAATTCGAGTTGGGTCGGCAAGTCCTCGGGTGCGACACGTGCGCACCAGTCGCTGAATTCCACGAGGCCATCAGCCGTGGGCTGCATCCCGTAGATCTGAAACATCTGAGGATCCCAGAGTACCTGATTGGTGATCACGTTCCACTGCCAGATACCCACCGCCGTGGCCTCGGTTGCCAGGCGCATTCCCTCTTCGCTTTGCCGGGCGGCGCGCTCAGCCTGGACACGCCCGGTGATGTCGTTGAAATAGCACACGAGTCCGCGCTCGCCGCTGGGCAGCAGAATGCGGCGCACCTGCCAGTCATAACTTTCCTCGACGTTGAGATCCGCACGTTCGTGCGTAAAACTCGGTGCGGCATACCCCTCACCGGTTTCCAGCGTGTGGCGAAAGATCGCGAGGTGCTCATTCGCTATCGGAGCGGGCCAGAACGCATGTACGATCTCAACGAAATCACGGCCGATGATCGGTTGCAGTGCCGCGAAGGTGGGCAGCGCACGCGAGTTGACGTGCTGCACGCGCAGCTCGGCATCCAACGTGTACACCCCCATCGGTGCCTGCTCGATAACCGACAGAAACAATTCCCGGTTCTGTCTCACGCCTTCCTCGACCAGCTTACGCGCGGAAATGTCCTCGATGGCCAGCAGGATGCGTTCAGGCACGCCGAAGGCACTCTCGAGCCGACGGGCATTCAACAACATGGTGCGCGCGCCGATATCCGCGAACTTGTGTGTCACTTCGAACCCAGTGAACACATTGTCCCGCGGAATGATCTCTTCCAGCAGCGCGCGCAGTTGCGGGATGTTCCACTGCCCACCACCAATCTCGTAAATGAGGCAGCCTTCTGTCGCGGCTGGTTTCACGCGAAAGGTCTCATAGAACGCTTCATTGGCCGTGTTCACGCGAAGATCTTCGCGCAGTACAAGCAATGGCACCGGCGCCGTGCGCAAGATGGCCTCGGCGTAGTCGCGCTCGTCCTCGGCCGCGCGCTCGCTGCGCTTGATCGAAGTGATATCACTCAAGACCAGCACCACGCCGTCAATCTTGTTATCCAACGTGAGATACGGTCGTGCGCGCAGGCTGTACCAACACCCGTCCTTGTCCTGTACCTCGGCTTCGTGAAAGCCCAGGGTTTCCACGACATCGGCCAGTAACGTTTCGAGAGTTGGCAGGTCGAGATTGTGCCGGATGCTTCGGATAGCACGCCCGACGTCGGTACTCACGAGGTTGAAGATCTTCACCGCGGCCGGTGTGAAGCGGCGAATGACCAGGTCACGCGACAGCAACAGAATGGCGGTATGAATACCGACCTGCACATTGTTGAGATCGGCGTTGATGCGGTTCAGTTCAAGATTGCGGCCGACCATTTCATCGTTGATCGTGGTCAGCTCTTCGTTGGTCGACTCCAGCTCCTCCCTCGAAGTTTCCAGCTCCTCGTTCATGCTTTGCAGTTCTTCATTGGCGCTCTGCAGCTCCTCACTGGACGCCTGAAGTTCCTCGTTCGCCGCTTCATTCTGCTCCTGGATGGACTGCAGATAGTCGCGCGTCTCAGCCAGTTCACGCTCGAGTTCCGCCACGCGGCTGGCCACCTCGCGCCTGCCGGCTGGCATTCGTGGTACTGATACCTGTGCGGCGCCAGTCGACGATGCCCCTCCCTCCAGAAAGAAAATCAGGAGGCACGGCTCCTTGACGTTCCGGAGCGGAATGACCTGCAGGGAGATTGCTCGCGTGCCGCCGTCGTATCGTACGAGCACATCGTCTCGCCGGACCGGCTTGTGTTCACGCTTGGCTTTGTTGATGGCCGCCCGCAGCGGCATCATCAGACCGTCGCGCGCCATCTTCAGAATGTCAAAGCTGGCTTTTCCCATCGGCGGTTCGAGGTATGCGCCGGTGGAGCCGCGGAACTGCAATACTTGCCCCTCAGCATCGATGAGGACGCCAGGCGGTGCAAATTGACTCACCGACACACGGTCGGCTTCCCGTTGTGCATTGAACTCACCACGCTGCGCGTTGACGTCGTCACGGTCGTCCTCTGACAAGGCCTGATCACCAGCCAGTGGTCCCGGCATGCGTCCGGCCGTCACAGGCATCGTGTCACGGAGAGTTGGTGACGGCACGCGAAAGGCCGGCGTCACTGCGGCCTTCCGCGAGAAAATCTTCTGCTTCTTGTCGGCGGGCTCAAACAACTCCGTAAACGGCCCAATCGATTCGCTGGCGCCAAGAAACAGGAAACCACCGGGCTTCAGCGCGTAATGAAATGCGGGAAAAATCTTCCTCTGCAATTCCGGTTCCAGATAAATCAGCAGGTTACGACAGGTGACGAGGTCCATGCGTGAGAACGCTGGATCACTCATCACATTCTGCCGCGCAAACACGACCTGCTCCCGAAGCGTTTTCGTCACGCGGTAGCCACCGTCCTCCTCAACAAAGAACCGCCGTAGTCGCTCGGGCGAGATGTCCTGCGCCAGCGATTTTGCGTACAGACCGTGTCGCGCCTTCTCGAGCAGCGCCTCATTGAGGTCAGTCGCAAAAATCTGCAACCGTGCGCCGCGCGCGTCGTCGGCAACCGCTTCCGCGAAGGTCATGGCCAGCGAGTACGCTTCCTGGCCTGTCGAGCAGCCCAACACCCACACCCGTACCGGCTCATCGAGCACACGTTGGCTCAACAATCTCGGAAACACGTTGCGTTTCAGTACATCGAACGCTTCAGGATTGCGAAAGAAACTGGTCACGCTGATCAACACATCGGAATACAGAGCGTCCAGCTCCTCTGTGTTGCCTTTCAGGAACACGGCGTACTCGGCCAGTGTTTCGTGCTTGTTGAGCACCAGTCGTCGCGTGACACGTCGCTGAATGGTACTCGACTTGTACAGCGAAAAATCGACGCCGCAGTGATTGCGCAGCAGGAGCAGAACCTTCCGGAAATCATCCTGCACCGTGCCTGGGGCGGCTGCGGTTCCGGCTGCGGCCTCCTGTTTCGCCTGACGCGATCCGGTGCGGGGCGTGCCGTGCCCGAGCGACGCCAGCGGCGCGTCGGGGCTTTCCCGCTGATCGGCTTCGCGCTCTGCTTCCCCCGGCATGTCTGGCGCGGGGGCCGTGAGGCGGGCAACACCATCTCTGGCTCCCTCGCCTGCGACGGAGTCATTCACAGGATATGCGCTGACCGCAAGTGTCACGTAGGGATGCCTGGCAAGGCGTGTCAGTTCCGCAGCCATATCCGGGAGCGACATCACGAAGTCCACGCATCCGGCCGCAACCGCACTTCGCGGCATTGAGTCGTACTTCGCCGATTCATCCTGCGCGAACGTCAGACCACCTTCGGCCTTGATCGCCTCGAGACCCAGCGTGCCGTCGCTGGCGGTGCCCGACAACACGATGCCAATCGCGCGCTCGCGTTGATCCTGTGCCAACGCCTCGAAGAAGACATCGATCGATCGCGCTGCACCGCGTACCTTCCCCCGTGGCGTCAGTTTCAGGACCCCGCTGATGATCGCCATGTGCACATTCGGCGGAATCACGCACACCGTATTGGGTTCGACGCGCATATTCTGCGTCGCCTCGTATACCGGTATCGAGCTCGAGCGCGCCAGCAGCTGCGTCAATGCACTCTCGTGCACCGGATCGAGATGCTGGACGAGCACGAACCCCATGCCTGTATCGGGGGGGAGCGCGCGCAACAATTCCTGAAAAGCTTCGAGTCCACCTGCCGAGGCGCCGACGCCAACGATCGGGAACGGCGCGCTGAGGTGTTGTTCCGCGAGTGCAGACTTTTTCGTAGCGCTGGCGCGAACAGCGGGCGCGGCCTTCGGAACATCCGCGGCGGCCTGGGTCGCATTGCCTTTTTTCACGTCGCCGTATCCGGCTGGCCGGTGCGGACCGGGTGGAAAAGTAATCCGCTCAGCGCTTCAAACCGCGACAATGCTGCCGTCCTGTGCATGTGACGTGCTCCATATATTGGACAAACGCGAATCAGTGTCTACGCCGTAGCTGATCCGCATCGACAGATCCGGTGGGGTCGGGATTTCACTCCGCGTCGGATGGTACGACATGGGTCGACTTGAAGGCTAGTGTGGTGTCGCCGAAGCGCCGTCGCGACAGGCCGGTGATGGATTGTGGCGCCAGCCACGGCAGTAACGCCGGCTCGCGGCTGAAGTCGCGCCCGACTGCCACGAGACTTCGGCGACACTGCACGAAAAGCGACCGCTGGCCGAGGTCGGCTGCACTTCATTGCGAGCTGATCCGAGTGGCTTATCACAGTAGTGGCCCCGCGCCAAATCGTGATGAAAAGGACGGGCACTCTCATGCTCTTGCTCGCTGGCGCTCGAGTTTGGACGGCTTCTGCACGCTTCGACGTCGGACGTCGGGTGACGTGGCGGGTGCGCGCTGGACCTGACGGCGAGGGAGCGCGTCGATGACGAAGCCCATGCGCCCCTCACTCACGTGGGCAGCAGCCTCAGGCTCCGTCCCAGAGATCTTTCGCGTGGATCCACTCCGGTTTTTTCTGCTGTGCACGGAAGCACGCATGGTCGTGCATGTGGCGCATCTCGACGCGGTTGCGAAGTCTTGGATCGAGCCGGACCTCGCCCCCAGCGTCGTTGCCGGGCTCTGTCTGGCCCACGTCGCCCCGCTCAGGCCCCTGTTGGTGCCGCGACGATGGCCAGCGCTGACGAGACGGCGCGATGACCCGTCGTGGCGCGGACTGCCTGTCGCCGCGGGGGTCAGCCGTGCCCGGCGAACGACAGTGGCGCCGGAACACTGGACATCGCGTGCGCCGCGACTGAATCTCCGGATGGACGTCCAACGACAGCGTACCGTCCGCTCCACCTCCCACCAATCCCCCATGCGCCACAGCCGATGGCTCACGATCCTCGTCGCACTCGTCGTCAGCGTGCCGCTCTGCGGCCAGGATGCGCCACCGCGGTTCGACCCCGCGCGGTACACCGCGCACGCGTTCGACATCGTGATGCGCGACGGCGTGACGCTGCATACCGAGTGGTTGATTCCCACGGGTGCCACGATGCCGCTGCCGATTCTTTTTCGCCGCACACCGTATGGCGTGCCGAACGCCACGCCGGCCATGCTCACCAGCGGCCTCAAGGAACTGGCGGACGAGGGGTACATCTTCGTGATGCAGGACATCCGGGGGCGGTACCGCTCGCAGGGCGGGTTCGTGATGCAGCGACCCCTGCGCGATTCCGGCAGCACTGCGATCGACGAGTCCACCGATGCCTACGACAGCATCGACTGGCTGGTGAAGCACGTGCCGAACAACAACGGACGCGTCGGCATGTTCGGCGTGTCGTACGATGGCTGGACGGCGGCCATGGCCATGCTCGATCCGCATCCGGCACTGAAGGCCGTCAGCGAGCAGGCGTCGCCAGCGGACATGTTCATCGGCGATGACTTCCATCACAACGGCGCGTTCCGGCTCAGCTACGGGTTCGAGTATGCGTACCTCACCGAGGCGTCCAAAGAAAACAGCGAGTACCGCTTCACGCCGTCGGACACCTACGACTGGTACCTCAAGGTCGGCCCGCTGCGGAACATCCAGGCCACGGTGATGCGCGATACGGTGCTGCCGACATGGCGTGACTTCACCCAGCACCCGAACTACGATGCCTTCTGGCAGCGGCAGTCGATGCACCGGTCACTGACGCGGGTGACGGTGCCGACGCTGAACGTCGCGGGCTGGTGGGACCAGGAGGATTTCTACGGGCCGGTGACGATCTACCGTACCCTCGAGAAGCGCGACTCGCTGCGGCGGAACACGCTCGTGGTGGGGCCGTGGATCCATGGGTCCTGGAGTGGCGGCACCGGTCAGGCGCTCGATGCCATCGACTTCGGCACGCCGACGGCGACGTACTTCCGTCAACAGGTGCAGGCGCCGTTCTTCGCGCACTATCTGAAGGATCGCGGCATGGCGCCGGTGAAGGAGGCGCTGGTGTTCGAGAGCGGGAGCAACCAGTGGCGCCAGTACGATTCGTGGCCGGCACCGGGCGCGGTGACACGCGCACTCTACTTCCAGCCGGGCGGCCGGCTCACGTTCACGGCTCCGACCGCACGCGGTGCCGCCGCCGACCGCTTCATCAGCGATCCAGCCGACCCGGTGCCGTATCGCAAGCGTCCGATCGAGGCGACGTATGCCAGCACTGGCTCCAAGTGGTACACCTGGCTGCTGCAGGACCAGCGCTTCCTGGATGGCCGCAAGGACATCCTGCACTGGAGCACTGCCCCACTGACCGAGGACGTCGTCATCGCGGGCGACATCACTGCGAAGCTGTTCGTCAGCACCACCGGTCAGGACGCCGACTGGGTCGTGAAGCTGATCGACGTCTATCCGGACACGCCCGCCGTCGAGGCGAAGGTGCGCGGCTACCAGCTGATGGTCGCCAACGACGTGTTCCGGAGCCGCTTCCGCGAATCATTCGAAACGCCGAAGCCGATGGTACCGAACACCGTGACGCCGGTCACCGTCGACCTGCACACACAGGCCTATCGCTTTCTCAAGGGGCACCGGATCATGGTGCAGATCCAGAGCACCTGGTTCCCCCTCATCGACCGCAACCCGCAGACCTGGGTGCCGAACATCTTCGAGGCCACCGAGGCGGACTTCCAGCGGCAGACACACGCCGTCTGGCGCTCGGCCACGCGTCCGTCACGCGTCGAGATGCAGGTGTTGCCGTGAGCTGACGCGGCACGTGCATTGCGCTCCCGCGCTGCGGCATGCGGCGCGGCCGTCGATCATGGGGTCAGAGTCCTTGCGATCATGGGGTCAGAGTCCTTGAAGTACGTGCGGCAGTGCGCGATTTCGCTCCTACTACGATCATGGGGTCAGAGTCCTTGAAGTACGTGCGGCAGTGCGCGATTTCGCTCCCATCCGCGCTGATTCGCGACCCAGCATTCCATTTGGCAGCCACAGATTGTTGTCATGTCTCGTCACGCATCCATTCGATCAACCGCAGTTACTCGTCGTGATGCGTCCGAGCAGTCGGAGCGCCACTAGTGGCGCGCTGGCCGCGCCTCGCGGCGTCGGACGTGCCGATGCACATCACGCAACGCGGGAACAATCGGGTGGCCACGTTTCTGTGTCAGCACGACTTTGCACAGTATCGTGAATTTCTCCTGACGGCGAGCGCCTCAGAGGGTTGCGCAATCAATGCCTATGCGCTGATGACCAATCATGTGCATCTCCTGGTCACGCCACAGACTGCGTCCGGACCGTCCCGTATGATGCAGGCACTTGGTCGTATGTACGTCCGATACTTCAACCTTCGATACCGGCGATCCGGCACACTCTGGGAGGGGCGATTCAAGTCGGCGCTCATAGACTCGTCTGCGTACTTTCTCGCCTGCAGCCGCTACATTGACCTGAATCCCGTTCGCGCGGCGATGGTCATGACACCGGGCGCATACGAGTGGTCCAGCTTCGCACAGCTCGCCTTGGATGTCACCGACCCGCTCGTGACATTTCACCCTGCATATCTCGCGCTGGGTCGTAGCGCGCCTGAGCGGTGCCGCGCTTATGGCGCGTGGTGTGCCGGTGCCGAGCCAACTGACCAACACGACGCCATCCGCCGTGCCACCCTCGGTGGATCAGCGATCGGCAGCGAACCCTTCAGGCAGAGACTGGCAAAGTCTTTGCAGCGATGTGTGATACGATTGCCGCACGGCGGTGACCGACGCGGTAACCGCGCACCGATCAAGGGGTCAGAGTCCTTGATCCAGCAAGACCTCAAACCCGCGATCAAGGACTCTGACCCCATGATGCGGACCCCATGATGCAATCAAGGACTCTGACCCCATGATCGGGACGGGCTGCCAAGCGTAGTTCGTGCTGATGCACGGCGCCGTGCAGGATGGGTTC
>CAYMQV010000109.1:0-14598 GCA_964392395.1 uncultured Gemmatimonadaceae bacterium | reverse complement strand
GTTGGTGATGGGTTCGCCTTCCGTCGTCCCGTCGTCAGCCTGACCATCCGCGGCGGTTACGATCGACCACTCGGCAACGGCGAGCTCTTCGACTTCTCACGGAAGAATCTCACGCTCTCGACCGGCGATTTCGCCGCCGCCGGCTATCAGATCGACATCGGCTTTCGCATCTCCGACCGAACCGAGATCGTCATCACCGGCGGCGATGCGTCACGTACCGCCGGGTCCGAGTTCCGCAATTTCATCGACAACGACGACAAGCCGATCGAGCAGACGACACGATTGCGCCGAGTGCCGCTGGCGGTTGGTGTGAAGTACGCCCTCTCCGCTCCCGGTGAGCGAATCGGCACGTTTGCGTGGATCCCATCACGTTTCACTCCCTGGGTCGGCACCGGCCTCGGCGCGATGCAGTACTCGTTCACGCAGAACGGCGATTTTGTCGACTTTCAGACACTCAACGTCTTCAGCGACAAGCTGTCGTCGACCGGATGGGCGCCGATGGGGTACGCTCATCTTGGGCTGGATGTCCGACTGACGACCCGCATCTCACTGACCGGTGATCTTCGCTACACGGCCGCACGCGCTACACTCGCGCGCGAAGGCTCATTCGACGGCTTTGGAAAGATCGACCTGTCGGGCACCGCTGCCACGATGGGCTTCACGCTGCGGCTGTAGGAGACCGATCCATGTCACGCACATCGAAGGGTGCAGTACTCGTCGTGGGCGCGCTGCTCGCGTGCACGACGGCGCTGGCGCAGCGCGACGCAACTGTGCGTATCGACCCGCGGTGGCGCGCGTATCTCGGCTGCTGGTCGACCAGTGCCGCTGGCGCGTCAGGGCCTGATATCTGCCTGCTGCCCACGCGCGATCGCAACACGGTCGAACTGGTGACGGTGATCGGCGATTCGATCACACCGGCGACGACATTGACGGCCAGCGGGGACCGTATTTCGCGCACGAAGGACGGCTGCACAGGCTGGGATCTCGCGCGGTGGTCCGAGGACGACCGCCGACTGTTCATGGAGTCCGAGTACGCCTGCGGTGGTGGCGCGCCGCAGCGAGTGACCGGTATGCTCTCGCACCAGGGCGACAGCTTCTCGCAGATCGAAGGGGTCAGGACGCGCAGCCGAACGGCGGTCCGTGTGGTTCGCTTCGATCTGCTCTCTGATTCCCTTGGCCTGCCCGCTGAAATCGTCGCTCGACTGCCGCGCGCCAACACTGCACCGACCTGGGCGTCCCGTGTCGAGGCGTCGGCCGAGGTGACGACCGCCGATGTTCTCGATGCATCGAAGGCGGTCGGCGCTGCGGTCACCGAAGCCTGGCTGGCAGAACGGGGTCAGAAGTTCGCGATCAACGCGCGTGAGTTGCGGAACCTCCGTGATGCAAGGATTCCGAGCAGCGTCATCGACATGATGGTCGCGGTTTCGAACCCTGGCGTCTTTGCCGTGCAGCAGAGCGGGCAGCCGGGCAGCCTGCCGCAGCAGCGCACGCAGCGGGGCCTCTCGGCATCTGAAGAAATGGCGTTGGCGCAAGCGGGCTTCCGCGGCCAGATCGGCGGAATGCCGATTGGCTACGACCCGTTCTTCGGATTCGGCAATGCCTATTTCCCCTACTGGGGCTTCTCGCAGTTTGGCCGTTTCGACGGATTCAACCAATTCGGCCAGTTTGGTGGTGGCTGGTTCAACCCCTATGGCTTCAACGGCCTTCAGAATGGCGGTGGCTGGTTCGGTGGCGGCAACGGGCCCTACGTGATCATTACCGCGCCACCATCGCCACCGAGCAATCCCGGCCGCGCCGTCAACGGACTTGGGTATACCCAGGGTGGGAACTCCGACAGCGATCGTCGGGGCACGCCGACGCCATCCGTACAGTCTGGAGGCGGCTACAACTCTGGCAGCAGCGGTAGCGGTAGCGGTGGTGGCTCGAGCAGCGGCGGATCGTCGAGTAACGGCGGTGGCGAGCAGCGAACGGCCAAACCGCGTCCTTAGTGCAGTGTCGCTGCAGACTCGTGGCAGTCGGGCGCGTCTTGTGACGCGAGCCGGCGTTGCAATGCCTCGCGATACTTGCCGCCTTCCTCGAGCACGGAACGATCGAACGAAGAGCTACCGAAGAGCAAACTGCCTGACGCAAAGGTGCAAAGCCGCAAGGGCCGTTTGACACCTCGCCGCGACATGATGGTCAGCGCGACTTCAGCACGGATGTTTTGTAACAGCAACGGCAGCAGCGCCGTATTTCTGCTGTTCCCATTCATCTGCGGTCCTTTGCGCCTTTGCACCTTTGCACCTTTGCACCTTTGCACCTTTGCACCTTTGCGTTAAGCAGTTGCCGTTGAGCAGTTGCCCCCCGTACGCGGTTGCCGGTGCGCCGTGGGGTCGTGTCGCGGCCTCGGAGGCAGGCGAGGCTGAATGCAATCGCGCCGAGCGGAACCAGGGATTGTAAATTATCGGTCGCGGGTTCAATCGGTCGCTCGTTCATACCCTCCGCGTGAGAACACCGCGAACTTCTCGAGACTCCCATTTTTCGTCGCACTCGGCTCCTATATCGTGGCGGCGGCGCCCACCGCCGTGGCTTGGCTCTCAGGGCGGTTTCCCGTGGCGCGGCTGGGCGCGATAGCGAGCGACGGCGCGGTCGCATTCCGATGCCCGTGTCCGCGCGATTGCGCGGTGGCGCTTCCGGCACCGCGCCACCCGCATCCCGAAGCGTCGGCTGGGCGAGAGCCCGGCCGACGCTTCTTGCCATCGAACCTCCCACTCAGGCCCGATTGCTGCACTGCCTAGGTTGCCATGTGCCTCGCCATCCCGCGCGCTGGCTCTACACGTCCTTTTGCCTCAGTGCATGTCGTCATTCAGCAGTTTTCTGGAACTCGGACTACGTCACATCCTCACCCTCGAGGCCGCTGATCACCTGCTGTTTCTCGCGACGTTGATCCTCGCACACGAGCTCGGCAAGTGGCGCCCGCTGCTCATTCTGGTCACGGCGTTCACGATCGGACATTCGCTCACCCTCGCGCTCGCAACTCTGAACGTCGTGCAGGTCAACGCCAAGGCCGTCGAGGCGCTGATCCCAGCCACGATCATCATCACCAGCCTGGTGAACCTCTGGAGCTGGCGTCAGGGTCGGCGCGCCAATGATCCACCCGCCGTGGCGACCGGCCAGCCTTGGCCACGATACGCCATGGCGCTCCTGTTCGGCCTCATCCACGGGCTGGGCTTCTCCTCCGTCCTGCGCGGACTCCTCGGCACCGAAGAGTCGTTATTGGTGCCATTGCTGGCCTTCAACGTCGGCATCGAGCTGGCGCAGATCATCGTGCTCGGCATTCTCGCCGTGGTTGGAGCGGTGTTGACCTGGCGGCTCTTCGACCGGCGCGGGTATGTGCTGGTTGCGAGCGGGATCACCTTCGGCTGCGCGACACAGATGCTGCTCGCCAGGCTCTGATCCCTGAGCCGGCCCCGGTGGACGCCCCACCCGGCTTCCGGGCAGCGGATTCCGGATCCGGATTGGATGATCCGGGTTGGGTGATCCGGGTTAGGTGGTCCGGCGTTGGATGATCCGGCCGGCGTCGCTCCCCCCACCCACGACTGAGCGCGTGTTTCGGCTTTGGATGCTGACCGGTTCTGGCCGGCGGCCGCGATTCGTGCGGAGACTGTGACGCTGGCCCTCGTGCCGGAACTTCGCCCCGTGGTGTCCGTAGATTCCCCGACGCACGACACACCCTCAGACCGCTTCGCTCATGCCTTCCCCGTTCGTCTGGCGCCGCTCGCTCGCGACGCTTGTATTCGTCGCCACCGCGCCGCTCGGCGCCCAGCAGTGGCTGCACCCCGATACCGTCGGCCGCACCAATCAGTCGATGTTCCGCGTGCTCGATCAGTGGCCCGCCCCCAACGAGACCCGCGCCGCCAATGGCAAGCCTGGGCCGAAATACTGGCAGCAGCGGGTGGACTATGTGATCCGCGTGGGCCTCGATACCACTACCCACACGGTCACCGGCAGTGAGCGGGTGACGTATCGCAACAACTCACCGGATGCACTGGGCTACGTCTGGTTCCAGCTCGACCAGAACATCGACAACCCGACTGTCAGCGAAGCGATGATCGGTGCGACGGCTCTGCCGAAGAACATTTCCGCGCGCGCGGCCGAATTCATCAACGCACGGCTGGACACCAGGGGGTACAGCATCACGCGGGTGCAACTGGTGTCGAAGAGTGGTCAGAAGACCGACGCCGCCTATGTGCTCCAGGGGACGCAGATGAAGGTGCCGCTATCGTCGCCACTGGTCAGCGGCGGGGCGCAGGACATCGAGATCGACTGGAGCTACGTGATGCCCGAGTCGTTCGCGAGCCGCAACGGCCGCGGCGCGCGCGAGAAGCTGAAGGACGGATGGGAGTATCTCGCGGCGCAATGGTTCCCGCGCGCGGCGGTGTACGACGATGTGGTCGGCTGGCAGAACGATCAGTTCTTCGGTCAGGGTGAGTTCTACCTGAACTTCGGCAACTACGATGTCAGCATCACGGTCCCGCACAACCATATCGTGCAGAGCACGGGCGTCCTGACGAACCCGACCGAGGTCTTGACCGTCACCCAGCGCGAGCGCCTGACGCGCGCGATGACGTCGGAGAACCAGGTCTACATCATCACCAGGGACGAGGCCAACACGCCGGCGGCACGCCCGGCCGGGACGCAGCCGTTCACCTGGCGCTTCAAGGCCGAGAACGTCCGTGACTTTGCCTGGGCCTCGTCGGCCGGTTTCATCTGGGATGCAGCGGGATATCGCTATTCCCCGACCTCGAAGCCGATCGAAATGCATTCGTTGTACCCGCGCGAAGCACTCGGCGTCTGGGACTCACTGAGCACCAGGGCCATTGCGCAGACCATGCGCACCTACGGCAAGCTGGCGTTCGAGTATCCGTACCCGAAGGCCAGCAACATCCATGGCATCGTCGGTGGCATGGAGTATCCGATGATCGCCTTCTGCGGCGCACGTCCGCCCGCGAATGCGAATGCGACGGTCCTGAAGAACGTCGGATACGGCCTGGTCGCCGTCACGATTCACGAGGTCGGTCACAACTGGTTCCCGATGATCGTCGCCAGCGATGAGCGAAAGTGGACCTGGATGGACGAAGGGTTGAACAGTTATCTCGAAGGCATGGCGTCCGTCGAGTTCGACCAGACCTGGCCCAAGGCGCGCCTGCCGATGGTGGCCGCGAACATCGTTGGTTACATGAAGAACACCGATCAGGTGCCGTTGATGACCGAGTCGGACCTGATCCATCGTGGCTTCGGCCCGAACGGCTACACCAAGCCAGCGTCAGGACTCTTCATCCTGCGCGAGCAGGTGCTCGGCCCGGCCAACTTCGATGCGGCGTTCCGCGAGTATTCGGCGGCGTGGATGTTCAAGCATCCGCAGCCAGCCGACTTCTTCCGAAGCATGATGCAGGCCAGTGGCGACAACCTGAACTGGTTCTGGCGCGGCTGGTTCTACAGCACACACGCCAACGACCAGGGGCTCGGCCCGGTGGAGACGCAGTCTGCCGACTCGATGGGCATGAGCGCGCGGGGCCGGTTCTACAATCGCGTGACGCTCGAGAACAAGGGCGGGTTGGTGATGCCGGTGATCATGGAGCTCACCTTCACCGACGGCAGCAAGGAGCGGGTCAAGCTGCCCGTCTCGATCTGGCGCACCAACGAGAAGAAGTTCGAGTACGGCCGCTTCTCGCAGAAGGAGCTCCAGTCGGTGGAGCTCGATCCGGACAACGTGCTGGCCGACATCAATCGCGACAACAACAAGTGGTCGCGTCCGGCGGCAGTCATTCCGTGATGACCGGCTGGCTGTCGGCAGTGCTGCTGACGGGAGCGGTCATCACGGCCGCTCCCGTCAGCTCGTCGGTCGCACCGCTGGAGCGGGTTCGCCACGACTTTCATGTGTCGTACACGCGCATGGCAGTCGAGCCGACAGTGATCTCGGCGCAGATTCGTCTGTTCAGCGACGATGTGACTCGTGCCCTCGTCGAGCGCTCCAAGACTCCATCACTGGCGCTCAATTCGCCACAGGGCGAGGCTGCGTTTCAGGCCTATCTGGCGGAGCAGTTTCCCGTCAGCGTGAACGGCAAGCGGCTGACACCGGTGGTGGTGAGCAGTGCCCAGGACAAGGACATGTGGTCGTATGTGCTGACCTGGACATCATCAGCACCGATCACGTCCGTTTCGATGCACAACGCCGCGCTGTTCGAGTTCTTCGACGATCAGCAGAACATCGTGAAGATCAAGCACATCGCGAGTGGCAAGGAGGCGACGCTGTTCTACTCGGGCGGATCGAAGGCGGATCAGGTGTTTCGGTTCTGACCGGATCTTCTCCATATCTGGCGGTAGCCTCCTCGCTTAGCTTTTGACCATGACCTGGCCCTACCCGACCATCTCCCCCGACATCATCCACATCGGCCCGCTCCGCGTCCGGTGGTATGGCATGATGTACGTGCTCGGCTACATCGTTGCCGGCCGGCTCTGCAAGCTGCGCATCAAGCAGGGCACGCTGCCGCTGACCCAGGAAGGGCTCGACACCTTCCTCACCGCGCTCTTCGTCGGCATGCTGCTCGGCGCCCGCGCGATGTATGTGCTGGTCTACGATCGCAGCCTGCTGACTGGACTCGATTGGCTCAAGATCTGGAACGGCGGCCTCTCGTTCCATGGTGCGGCGGTCGGCATGATCCTGGCCTGCATCTGGACGGCTCGGCACTACAAGGTGCCGATCATGACACTGACCGATACGCTGGCGCTCTGCGCGACGCCTGGGCTTGCGTTCGGCCGCATCGGCAATTTCATCAATGCCGAGTTGTATGGTCGCGCGTCCGATGTACCGTGGGCGATGGTGTTCCCGACCGATCCGCAGCAGATCCCGCGGCATCCGTCACAGCTCTACGAGTGCCTCGGTGAAGGCGTCATCCTCGGCACTTTCCTCTGGTGGTTGGAGGCCAAGGCGCGCCGTGAAGGCTGGTGGCGTCCGGGTGTCGGTGGCACCGCGTTCCTCATCGGCTACGGGATCATCCGTTCGCTGGTGGAGCTGACGCGGCAACCGGATGCGCAACTCGGTTTTCTTGCCGGCGGCATCACCATGGGGCAACTGCTGTCGAGCCTCATGATCATCGGCGGCATCGCGGTTGCGAGCTGGGTGTATCGGCAGCCGCCGCAGACGCCAAAGCCGGTTCGAGAACTGGCCACCGCCTGACTTGCACTGCGTCGACCGCTTCAACTGCTTCAACGCAAAGAGGCAAAGACGCGAAGACGCGAAGAGAAACGAAAATGCTCTGGAGACCACGCCTCGCGAGCGTCGTTCCCAAAGCATTTCTGTTCGATCTGACAGGACGCCGATTCAGCGGATGAGATCCCTTTGCGCCTTGGCGTCTTTGCCCCTTTGCGTTGAGGCAGTTGCACGCAAGATCGCGATTCTGACCGGCTCGTTCAGTCCCGATCGCGACGCACGATCACGCGCTTGCCCTTGATCGTGGTGTTGCGCAGCGCGTCGATGATGTCATCGGCGATTTCGTCCGGCACTTCGACGATCGAGAACTTGTCCTGAATCTGGATCGCACCGACGACACTGGCATCGAGCTGCAGTTCGTTGGCGATGGCACCGACCAGGTCGCCGGGACGAACTCGCGCCAGGCGACCCGCGCCGACGTAGAGTCGAGCCACTTCCCATTGCGCCTTGCGTGCCGGGCGAGCCGCCGGACGCTCACCCTCGGCGACCGGACGTGCGGGGCGATCAGGACGATCTGTGGTGCGCTCCGGGCGCGGGCGCTCGGGACGATCCGCGCGCTCGAACCGCGTCGACGTGCGTTCCGGGCGGTCGCTCCGTTCTGACGGACCAGACCGATCACTGCTCGTCGGACGATCGCGCCGCGGTTCAACGGCAGGAATCTCCTTCTCGTCGGCACTGCCACCGTTGTGCAGTTCGAGCTGCTTGACGGCGGCTGCCGCGACATCCATCACATCAAACTCTTCGGCCAGCGCTTCCACGATGCTGCGGAACGCATCCAGATCGCCCGCCAGAATGCCTTCGCGCAGCGACGCCTTCGTCAGCTCCAGACGACGCGTCCGCAGGTCGGCCACCGTCGGCACGGTGGCAATCTCGATCTTCGACTTGGTCGCCAACTCGATGTTGCGCAGCATGCGATGTTCGCGCGGCTCGGCCAGCGAGATCGCGACACCCTCTCGCCCTGCACGACCCGTCCGGCCGATACGATGTACGTATGCTTCGGTGGACGTGGGCACATCGTAGTTGACGACATGCGACACATGCTGAATATCCAGCCCGCGAGCCGCGACGTCCGTCGCCACCAGCAGGTCGGTCTTCTCGGCGCGGAACTTCTTCATCACGCGATCGCGCTGATCCTGACTCAGGCCACCGTGCAACGCTTCGCAGCGATAGCCGCGGGCGTTCATCGTTTCGGTCAGTTCGTCGACTTCGGTGCGGGTTCGGCAGAAGATGATTGCCGATTGTGGCTGCTCGATGTCGAGCACCCGACCCAGCGCCGCCATCTTGTGGGCGCGTGGCACGATGTAGGCCACCTGACGCACCTTCGCCGTCTGACCCGGCTCGACCTTCGCCCTGTCGATCCTGACCGTGAGCGGATCACGCAGATGCTTGCGCGCGATCTGCGCGATGCGCGGCGCGACCGTGGCGGAGAAGAGTGCCGTCTGGCGTTCCTTCGGCGTGGCAGCGAGAATCGCCTCGAGGTCTTCGGCGAATCCCATGTCGAGCATCTCGTCGGCTTCGTCGAGCACGACGATTCTCACGCTGTCGAGCAGCAACGTGCCGCGACGGATGTGATCGAGGGCACGACCAGGCGTCGCCACGACCACGTCCACGCCGCGGCGCAAGGCGCGGATCTGTGTGTCCATGGCCGCGCCGCCATAGATCGGCAGCGCGATGATGCCCATCGCCTTGCCGTACTTGTGCACCGCCTCCGCCACCTGCATCGCGAGTTCGCGGGTCGGCGTGAGAATCAGCGCCTTCGTGCGCGAGCGCGCCGGTGCGGTGGTATCGACGAGGTGCAGGAGGGGCAACGCGAACGCGGCGGTCTTGCCGGTGCCGGTCGCGGCCTGCGCGAGGATGTCACGACCTTCCAGCAGCGGCGGAATCGCTTCGCGCTGAATCGGGGTCGGCTCTTCGTAGCCGAGTCCGGCCAGTGCTCCAACCAATCGTGAATCGAGGCCGAGGCCGGAAAATCCGGTGTCGGCAGACAGTTCTGAACTTGTGGGACGCGGTGTCATAAGCTATGAAGCTAACTCATTTTACGACGAAACGCCGGTTGGCACCGTCTCTCGCCTGGATTTCCCCCGTGAACGGGCCTTCCACTACGCCACCGGGGGCTCGGTAGCCGGTGACCCGACCGCCGAAGCGCGCTGTCTGGCATCCATCGACAGCTCGTGCCGCAGACGCGTGGCCAGCAGCCACACGACGCAGCTGTTCACCGCCAGCAGGACGAAGAGCGTCGCCGAGGGGTGCTTGAAGCACTCGTAGACCTCGGGCGGGATCAGCGTTCCGGTCGCGACCACGGTCAGCCATTCGGCCCAGCGTCGCTGGAGCCAGAGCCCCACTGCTTCGACCAGGAACAGTCCGGCATACGCAAAGAGCGCCGCGCCGAGCAGGACGACCCGATGCGATTGCGGGCCTGAAATCCACTGGAGGAAGGTCTCGGACACGTGCTGGATGTAGCCAACGGGCAGATCCTGCACCCACTGCTCGAACGCGGCCGCGACTTCGGGCCTCACCAGCCGCATCGTCGCCAACCCCAGGGCCACCAGAATGGCCGTCTGCGCGAACTTGTAGATCGCCACGACGCGCAGAAACGCGGTGCGATCGACGACGGATGGTTTGACGGGTGCGGTCATTGGCGGGAAACGGTCTGGTGCGCTGGCGTGGCAGAACGATACCCTGCTGCGCCATGGGTGTGTCCTCCGCAGCCCACAGACGTCACGCGTTCGACAGATTTGACGCATGCCGCTGTACGACGCCACGGAATCGCCGCCTTTCGCCATGCGTCCCTCGCCGATGCAGGGGCTGGGTGCCTTTGCCACCCACCAGATCCCCGCCGGGACGCGGCTGGTGGAGTACGCCGGTCAGCGGCTCACGCCGACCGCCGCCGAGGCGCGGTATCCCGATCTGCCCGGCGAGCGGCACCACACGTTTCTGTTCGCCATCGACGATGCGGTGGTGATCGATGCGGCGGTGGATGGCAACGATGCCCGCTGGATCAACCATTCGTGTGCGCCGAACTGCGACGCCGTGATCGAGGATGCGCGGATCTGGATTGAATCCATCCGCGACATCGAGCCTGGTGAAGAACTGGCGTACGACTACGCGTTCACGCTCCCCGAACGGCACACGCCGGCGGCGAAACGCCGGTACCCGTGCCACTGCGGTGCGCCTGGTTGCCGAGGCACGATGCTGGCGAAGAAGCGCTGACTGGCTGCACCAGGAGAATTCGGTGCAGCCAGTCAGCGTGACGAATCACCCTCTCGAACTGGTCAGACGATGAACGGATCGACGATCGCCAGCACCGCCGCCATGGTCAGCGGCTCGTCGAATGCCTCGCTGATTTCCTTTGCAGCAACCGGCGTGATCGTCGTGACATCGATCCCCAGTTGGACCGTGGTGTCCTCGCCGGCGTACACCGCTCCTGTGCCTGGAATGTCCGTCCTGGCCTGCGTGATCCAGCCCTGATTCGGCTCGTTGTCCATGAAGTTGCCGCGCAAACGGCGAACCTCTGCCGCATGCCTGGCTTCGACGGAGTGAATCGTCAGCGCCGCCTGCAGCACGTCCTTGTACGGCAGTAACGTCGCGGCCTGCCCCTTATAGGCACGCACTCCGGTGTCCTCGAACGCCTGCGACACGGCGAGGAAGGTGGCGTAGTTCGTGAAGACATCGGCGAACGGGCCGGTGCCACTGCCGTTGCCGGCGGTGAAGTCGAACGTCGGCTTCGGTCGCGCCGAAGCGCCGAGTGTGGTGCGGAGGTAGTCGACGTGCGCGTTCTCGTGTGCCTGAATGGTGAGAAAGATCGTACGATCGGCCGCAGGAATCAGATTGGGCGCCGCAACGCCGCGATTGTAGAACTCCGACTCGAGATACTCGAGCTTGAGCGCGAAATTCAGGACACCGGAGACGGTCGTGGGCAACCGCGCCTGACCGAACGCCGCCGTGGACAGTGCTGCCAGTGCGGTCGGTACGGTACCGAGCCGAAGGCCGGCCATCACCAACCCGGAGGCCGACGCACCCTTGGCGATGGCGGACCGCCGCGACACGAGTGTGCTGACCACTTCCGGATCGATCGTCGAGAGCGCCGAAGGAGTATTGGACTGTGAGGACATCTGTCGTAGCTCCTTAGGTGTTGATGGCAGTGATGCTTTCGACGATGAATGGATCCGCCGCCGACAGTACTGCTGTCGGCGTGAGCCCGAGATCGAATGCATTCGGCGCGAAGTCCGCGCTGCGGTTCGCGAGCAGATCGCGGATCGCCGCGGCGTGACGTGCCTCGACGGAGACGATCTTGCCGGCGACGCCAAGGTAGGCTTCGCTGGCGAGATAGCGTGCGGCACCGTTATAGGCGCCGACGCCAAGGTCCTCGAACGTCTTTGCGGTCTGCAACACGCTGGTGCGATCACCGAATGACACCCCGGTAAAGTTCGGGGTCAGGTTCGGGATCTTTGCGGCGCCGAGTGCGGCACCGAAGAAGTCACGGTGCGCCACTTCGTGGTCCTTGATGTCGCGCAGCAGGCGCTGTTCGCTGGCGGTGAAGATCGTGCCAAACGCCGCGTTTGCCACGACCGTCACGTAAAATGCTGCCTCGAGCTGTTCGAGCGCGTAGGCATAGTTCAGGACGTCGATGTCGGAGGAGAAGTCGAGGGTGATCTCGCCATTCGGACCGACCACGGCACCGGCCGGCGTGCCCTGACGGACCGGCGCGGTCATTTCAGTCGCGGTCCCCGAGCAACCTGCCATGGCCATCGCGGCGCCAGCCAGTCCAGCGACACGCAGGAACTCACGACGTGTCCGACCGTCCTGCCCTGGCATGCCGGCTGACGACGCGTCCATCAACGGTTGAGGCGTGTTCTGATGGATGCTCATGCCGCACCCCGCTTCCGTCGGCCGATACCGGCCAGGACAACCAGCCCGACACCAACGAGCATCACGGTGCCTGGCTCCGGTACGACGTTCTGCGCAGACGTCGCCGCAAAATCGTCGAACCTGACCAGCGGCTCGCCAAACTCGTTCGACGCCGCGATCTCGACCGCACTAACCCCAGCGAAAAGATCGGCAAACGAGAAGACCTGAAAGCCCGCCTGTCCACCAGTCAGCATCACCGTGCTCGTGACATTGCCGCCCGCGCGGATCCCGGTGAATACGATCGTCGTGCGTGCCCCATCAAACGGTGCCAGCGCGATGGATGAGAAGGTGAAGAAGGCGTTGTCCGTGCGCGACACCCGGAGCAACGACGCCATTGGCGAGTTGAGCAGCAGTGACGGCGTTGCACCGCCGCCAAACAGCGGACTGTTCGCATTCCCCGCCACGAACGTGTTCGACGATGCAGCACCCGTGCACGGCAAACCGACGGCCGTGAACAGGAAACCGCTTTCGGCATAACAGTTCCCGATGTATCGCGTGCCTGAACCCGGTGAGCTTTCCGTCAGCGTATTGAACGTGACGGTGGTCGTGGCCTGGGCACTCACGCGCTGCAGTGGCAGAGCGGCAACCATCACCGTACATGCCAGCATCAGCGCAAAGCGAGCAGACCCTTTCTTTTCAGACACCATTGGCAAACCCGGTGAGAGAAGATTCAGAAGCGCCGACGGAACCGATCCGCACGGCACCGATGCGTAGCGCAACTCGCGAGCCGCAGACTATCGACGTCACATCTGCGCCGGTCAACAAGTGAGAGAACCAAGGCCGCCCGAAGGAATCGTGACGACCTGGCGCAATGCACGGCGAGAAATGAAGCGCCTCCCGCACGACGATCCTGCAGTTCCCGGACGTCACAGAAACCGCCAATGTTTTTCATGACACTTGCGTACCAATCACACCAAACTCGTTCACAGATCATGGATGAAACTGCACTTGCCTTCGCGTAGAACCGTCGCCGATTCATTGAATCGATTTCGGCGTGCGAGTCGGGGCTGCGGCTTGCCGGACTCGTTCGATGTTACTGCGCATGTTGCGTTGAGCCAACACACCGTCGCAGTACACCATCACTACTCGCATCAGCTGCGGCGGTCGCTGATCACGCGTTGCGCATTGAGCGCCTCGTCACGCATGACACCCGCCGGATACAACTCGACGCACCAGCGAGAGACAGATACTTGCCGCCACTCAGCACGCCTCTGTCACAGCGCGCCCATACTTGATGCGGCGAAGTACGCACATCGGAGAGCTGCAGGTATCCTGTGAAACAAATGCGTGGATCTGCGCGAGAGCCGTCGACGATCAAGCTGCTGTAATACGATTATCCGGGACGTGAACCAGTTGACAATGCCGACGGCACGACCGTATCGATGATCGGCGATGAATTGATTCGTTTGCCGAGAGTCGTCGTGCTCTGGATAGCAGGTTGCGTCGCGACACCACACCCTTTCCCATCGCATCACGCATTGAAACATGCCGGAAGCCATGCGGGCGCGCAAGACAGTTGTCTCGCACGCCCTTGCTACAGCAATCGCGACTGTTGGGTCGCTCAGTGCCCCGACGAATCCACTGCTCGGCTGGCCTCGAACAGGAACCAGGTGCGACGTTCCGTTTCGTCGATCCAGACTTCGATCAGGCTGGCGCTGGCAATGTCCTTGTGCTCGTCACACACGCCGTGCACTTCGCGCAGGTTGGCCGCAAGCGCCTTGTTGTCCTCTCGCAATTCGGCCAGCATGTCGGACGGCTCGACGTACTCGGCGTCATTGTCCTTCACTCTCTGCAACCGGCCGACGTGCCCGGTTGACCTGAGCGTCGATCCGCCGACCTTGCGCACCCGCTCGGCCAGCGGATCGGACATGGAGAACAGCTGATCCGCCTGCTCATCCAGCAGCAGGTGATAGTCGCGGAAGTGCGGCCCGCTCATGTGCCAGTGGAAGTTCTTCGTCTTCATGTAGATGGCGAAGACGTCAGCCAGAATGAGGTTCAGACCGCCAGCGATATCCCTGGTCGCGCTGGCGGACAGGTCGGTTGGTGTTGCGAGCGGAGCTTTACGTTGCGCGCGCAGCTCGGTCTGCTTCGCTGCGCCAATTTTCTTCATGGTCATCGGAAGTCGTTGGTTGAGGACATCTGCATCAAGCAACAAACCGAGCTTGAATGCAAGCAGACGCGTGCGCCGCATCAGACACAACAGTCACACCGCCACGGTGCTCGCATCGAGCCGTCTGCTGCCCCGGAATTCTGCGCACGGCAGTCCATGCACGATGAACTCTTGGGTGCAGTGCATCGCGATGATCACCGCAATCCGCCGCACTCTCATCGACCGCGCATCAATCGGCCACTGACGCGGCGCTGGCGGTGTTGTCGATCTGGAGCGAGACGGGGAGTCGGCTGGGTGGGTGGGGGCAAACGTTCGGATGGACCGGGGA
>CAYMQV010000108.1:0-14643 GCA_964392395.1 uncultured Gemmatimonadaceae bacterium | reverse complement strand
GCTGGAAAATCGACGGTACTGAAAATTCTGACCCGGATTCTTCGACCGAATCGGGGGCGATATGCGGTGCGCGGTCGGATTGGGGCCTTGCTCGAGATTGCAGCCGGTTTCCATCAGGACCTGACTGGGCGGGAGAACATTTTCCTGCAAGGGGCAATCATGGGCATGGGCCGCCGCGAATTGCGGCGGAAGCTCGACGACATCGTCGCGTTCTCCGGGGTCGAAGCATCCATCGACTCGCCCGTGAAGACGTACTCGTCCGGCATGAACGCGCGGCTGGGTTTCGCCATCGCTGCGCATCTCGATCCAGAGGTGCTCATCATCGATGAGGCGCTCTCGGTGGGCGACTACGCCTTTCAGCGGAAAGCCTTTGGTCGGATTCGCGCCCTCGCGACGAGTGGCATTCCGGTGGTGGTGGTCTCACACCAGCTCGACCGCATCTCCGAATTGTGCACCGATGTGCTCCTGCTGGCGAACGGCGAGCGTGTCGAGCATGGCCGTCCATCCGACGTCATTGCGGCCTACCTGCGGGGTGATGGCAACACGATTGCACACGGCGCCAAACCATCTCCGGTGACGTTCGCTCAAGCCGCTGTCGTCGGGCCACAGTCCATTCGCTCCGGCGCGTTCGCGCGCATCCGGCTCGGCGGCGTCGTCAGTGAACCACTCGGTGAACACATCGAGCCGATCGGCATCGTGGTGCGGAGCGCGCAGACCGGCGACACGGTGTTCGAGACCGGGGCTTCGATGCTGCAGCTGCCGCTTCCGCCGGGTGCGTTCGAGTTCGAGCTCGAACTGCAGATGAATGTCCAGCCGGGCATCTACCTGATCGACGTCGATGTCTGGGATCGAGCGACGGAGGAACAGTTCCTCGAAGGGCCGAGGTTGACCATTCGTGTCGTTGAAGGGGACACGTTTCTCGGGACGACGAACCTCAACGCGCGCCTCGCCGCACGCGATCGTGAGGCAGCGTTCGCCTCGTGACGTCACGCTCCCGCGTCTGCCTGCGCTGGTCGCCGGTCACGCCGCCCGCCTCGCGACCCGCGAACCCGGAGCTGTCGTGACTCCCGATCTGACCACGACCGCCGCCGGGGCCGCGCCGGACACGGATAGCAAGGCTGCTCATGCTGAGTTCCGTGCGACTCTCGCGGCACGAGACATCCGACTCTCGCTGGATGGAGACAGCTTGCGTGTTTCGGCCCCGAAAGGGGCGCTCACAGACGAACTGAAGGCGGCGTTGGCGCGCCGGAAGGAGGGCTTGCTCGATCTGCTTCGCGGGATTGCGCAGGTCAGAACCGCGTTACCGCTCGGCCGAGTGCCCCGGACGCAGTCGCTGCCGCTGTCCTCTGCGCAGCAGGAGATGTGGTTCCTCAACCAACTCCACCCGGAGAGTGACGCCTACAACATTGCGGCCGCATACCGCATCTCCGGACCGCTCGACGTGGCGGTCTTCGCGCGCGCGCTCGCGGACCTTCCCGCCAGGCATGAAGCGCTCTGGCTTCGGTTCCGTGAAGTGGATGGAACACCGGTGGCCGGTGTGTCGGCTCCTGTCGCTGGCGATGTGCAGGTGCTCGACCTGACACATCTGGCGCCAGCTCAGCGCGACACTGAGGCGCGGACGCAGCTGACACGGTTTGCGCGTGCGCCGTTCAATCTCGAGCATGGCCCGCTGTTTCGCTCGTTGCTCGTTCGCGTCACTCCTGATGAGCATCTGTTCCTGCTCTGTGTGCACCACATCGCTGCCGATGGGTGGTCGATGAGTGTGCTGCTCAGCGAAATCAGCGAACGCTACGAAGCCGAAGTGTCTGGGCGTTCCGTTCAGCTTGCTGAGCTGCAGCTGCAGCACGCGGATTTCGCCGCATGGGAGCACGAACAGGATCGTGCGGGCCTGTTTGCAGGAGATCTGGACTACTGGGTGACACAATTGCGGGACGCCCCAGCCTGCATCCACCTTCCATTGGACCGGCCGCGACCCGACGTGCAATTGTATCGGGGAGCACGACTGGTTCACGGACTCGACACGGCGACGCTCGATTCGTTTCGTGCATTTGCGAACGCGAACGATACGACGCTGTTCATGTTCATGCTCGCTTGCTGGCAGATCCTGCTCCACCGGGTGTCGGGCGATCGCGATGTTCTCGTGGGTACGCCGGTGGCGAATCGCGATGATTCACGTTTCGAGCATGTCGTTGGATGTTTCGTCAACACCATGGTGTTTCGGGGCCGCCTCGACGGCGATCCGACGTTCGCCGAGTACCTGGCACAATCACGCGAGACTGTAACGCAGGGGTTTCAGCACCGACTGATTCCGTTCGATCTCGTGGGCCGTGCGCTGCACCCTGACCGCAGTGCCGCCTTCTCGCCTGTCTTTCAGGTGATGCTCGTGCTGCATTCTTTTCCAGCGGCGCCGGTGCGTGCCGCTGGCGTGCTGTTCGAACCAATTGAGCTGCGCGATGACGCGCGCGGCACGACGGGGCACGACCTCGTGCTCGAGCTGGAGGAGGACGTTGTCGGACTCCGCTTTAGCTACGAGTACGCGACCGATCTGTTCGACGAGGCCTCACTCGCGTCACTGCACTCGCAGTATCTCGAGGTCATCAGACAGGTGATGTCCGATCGAGATCGGCGCATCAGCGATCTCACGCTGCCAGGCATGGGCGGGGCTGAACGGCGGAGCGCCGGGGACACCGCAACCAAGGACGATGTCGTACCCGTGAACGCGCATGGTGCCGCGCCGTCGGCGCTGCTGCCGTGGCAGGTCGACACGGCGGTGGTCGAGCGTATTGCCGCGATCTGGCGTCAGGTCCTCAACGTTGATGCGGTGGAGGTCAGCGACAACTTCTTCGATCTCGGCGGACACTCACTGCTCGTCGTCAAGGTAAACGCCGCCATGCGCCGGGAGTTCGCGTGCGACGTCACGCTGGCGGCGCTGTTCCGCGCGCCTACAGTTCTGGCGCAGGCGGTACTCGTCGCCGAGGCGTCGTCGCGCACGGAGGGCCCCGGTTCCCTGACGCAGCGAGCATCTGCGATTCCGCTGGTACCGCGAACCGGTTTGCTGCCAGTCTCGTTTGCGCAGCAAAGGCTCTGGTTTCTGGATCAGCTGGATCCGGGGAGTGCGACCTACACGGTCACGCTGGCTCTGGAGCTGACCGGTTCGCTCGATGCAGCGGCGATGCAGCGCAGCATCGATGCGCTGGTGCGGCGGCACGAAGGCCTCCGGATGCGGTTCGTCGAGGTGGATGGCGCACCATTGGCGCAGGTGGTGGAACAGTGGGGGCCGCTGCTCACGTACGTCGACCTGCATCAGCTGACGGTCGAGGCGCGAGGAGCGGAGGTCGTTCGCAGGCTCGAGCAGCATGCGATGCTGCCGTTTCAGCTGAGCGCCGGACCGTTGCTCTCAGCGCTGTTGCTTCGGTGTGCCGCCGACAGCCATCTGTTGCAGGTGTGCGTGCACCACATCGTGACCGATGGCTGGTCGATGTCGCTCGTCACGGACGAGATCCTCGCCGCCTACGAGTGCGAGGTGACGGGACGGCCGCTCGCATTGCCGCCGCTTGTCATTCAGTACGCCGATTACGCTGCCTGGCAGCGCACCCAGCTGCACGGCGCCGCGCTCGAGGAACAGCTCGGATACTGGACCTCCGAACTGAGTGGAGCGCCGCCGCTCCTCGAACTGCCGGCAGATCGACCGCGGCCGCCCGTGCTCACGCATCGCGGGCGCAGCACCAGTGCCCGCATCGCGGGCCCGGTCGTCACAAGCCTTAAGACGCTGGCGGCAGCCACTGATTCCACGCTGTTCATGACGCTGGTCGCAGCCTGGACAGCAGTGCTGCATCGCTATTCCGGACAGAATGATATCCTCGTCGGCGTTCCGCTTGCCAATCGCGAACTCCCCGAACTGGAGCATGTGATCGGCTGCTTCGTGAACAATGTGGTGCTGCGCGGTCGCTGCGGCGACAATCCACGCTTCGTTGATTTTCTGGCGCAGACGCGAGCGACGATGTTCCGGGCATTCGATCACCGTGATGTGCCATTCGATGGTGTGGTCGAGGCGTTGCGGCCGGAGCGCAGTGCGAGCTTCGCCCCCGTGTTTCAGGTGTTGTTCACGATGCAGACGTATCCCGTGACCGTGCGTCCTGCGGCGGGACTTGATGTGCGAGTCTTCGAGTTTGAGGATACCGGGCTCAGTGCGGCGCGATTCGACCTGACCGTCGAGATCGAGGAGGCGCCGGACGGACTGTACGTCGTCTACGAGTATGCATCCGACCTGTTCGACGAGGTCACCATCGCACGGCTGCATTCGCACTACGAGCAGATGCTGCTGCAGGTGACGCAGGATGCGGCGCAGCGGATTGACGAGATTCCGCTGCTCACGGACGCGGATGAACGCACGGTACTGGATGACGTCAACGACACCGCAGTGGCATCCGCGCCGAATGCGACGCTCCACGAGCTGATATCGAGTCAGGTGCGACTCCGCCACGACCATGTGGCGATCCATGCGGCTGACGCCATCCTCACCTACGCGGAGCTTGAACGACAGTCGGACCAACTGGCTCAGCGACTCCGCCTGGGCGGGGTCACCAACGGTGATCTGGTCGGCATCTGTCTTGATCGATGCGCGGCGCTGCCGATGGCGCTCCTCGCAGTGCTGAAGGCCGGAGCGGCGTACGTACCCGTGGACCCTGCACACCCGACGGCGAGAGTGGCCTATACGCTGGCCGATGCTGGTGTCGCCTGTGTCATCACGGACACAGAGCTGGCGCACGTCGTTGATGGCCTGGCACCACTGGTGGTCATCGATGCGGCCGCATTGGACTTGGACCACGCGTCGATACCCATGCCTGCCAGCACGGTCGGACGCGACGATCTGGCGTATGTCATGTACACCTCGGGATCCACCGGTCGGCCGAAGGGGGTTGAGGTCACGCACGGTAACGTGCTCAACTTCTTACGAGCAATGGCGGACGAGCCGGGATTTCGTCCGGACGATACGCTCCTCGCCGTCACCACACCGTCATTCGATATCGCGGGCCTCGAACTCTTCCTTCCACTCGCCTGTGGTGGCACTACCGTCATCGTTCCGCGTGAGGACACGATCGATGGTGCACGGCTTGCGCAGCATCTGGTGCAGCACAACGTCACCGTGATGCAGGCGACGCCTGCCACATGGCGACTGATGATCGCGGCTGGCTGGCAGGGAAAAGCGGATCTGCGCGCGCTCTGCGGGGGTGAAGCGCTGCCGCGGGAGCTGGCGCGCGCGCTGATGCCGCTGGTTGGCGAACTCTGGAACATGTACGGTCCCACCGAGACCACCATCTGGTCGACGGTCCATCGCGTGACCGATGTTTCCCAGGAGATCGCGATCGGGCGCCCGATCGCCAACACGTCGGTTTTCGTTGTTGATGCCCATGGAAAGCCTTCGCCGCAGGGCGTCGCCGGCGAGTTGTGGATTGCGGGCCAGGGGGTGGCACGCGGGTATCGCGGGCGTCCGGAGTTGACCGCGGAAAAATTTGTCGCGCTTTCCCTCCCCGGCGGGCGAGGGACGGTGCGAGCGTATCGCACAGGCGACGTCGTACGACTCCGGAATGACCGGACTCTCGAGTTCGTGGGCCGACGGGATCAGCAGGTGAAGCTTCGCGGCTATCGGATCGAGCTTGGAGAAATCGAAACGGTGCTCTCCGAGCAGTCCGCAGTGGAGCAGGCCGTGGTCATCGTGCGAGAGGACTCGCCGGGCGACCAGCGATTGGTGGCCTATGTGGTTCCTGCGTCTGCGGCACCGATGGATGCGACGGAACTCCGTCGTGTGCTGCGGTTGCGCCTCCCGCAGTACATGGTTCCGAACCTCTTCGTCGAACTGTCCGAACTGCCGCTGACTCCCAACGGCAAGGTCGATCGCAAATCGCTTCCGTCACCGCTATCGGCGCACAGTTCGCCGTTGGCCGTCGCGCCAGGTGCGGCCCTCGCCGACAGCACGCTGCCCACGGCTGCAGCGACCCGTCCGCTGACAGACAGCGAATCGAGCCACGCGCCCCGACACCTGACACCGGCCCTCGACGACTGGTTTTATGTGCCGTCCTGGGCCCGGCATGTCGCTCCGCTGCGGGTGCCTATCCCGGACGCGAGAACCTGGCTGGTCTTCGGCACCGGTGATGCACTCAGCAGTGCCACAGCAGCGCTACTCCGAAGCACAGGGGCTCGTGTCCTCAGCGTGCTGCCTGGCCCGTCGTTCACGCGGCTGGATGCCTTCACCTTTGCCCTTCGACCGGCGTCCAATGCGGATCACGAACTGCTGCTGGCTGCCCTCGTCGATGAGACGCTCGCCGGCGTCATCCACTGCTGGTTTGCCACCGACGACGGCGTCGCGGAGACGAACCACGCCGTCGTGCATACCCTGATGGCCCTTGGACGTGCACTGGGCGCAACTGCGTCCGCCACTCCAGTACAACTGCTCGTCGTTACGAGCGGGGCGCAGCGTGTCCTCGATGAGCCGGTGCGATATCCAGAACGTGCAATGGCCCTTGGTCCGGTGCTCTCGCTGCCGAGGGAACACCCGTGGGTGGCGGCGACCTGGTTTGATCTTGATGCAGCGGAAGCGGCGTCAGACATGGAGCGTGCTGCGACCGCTGTCGTCGCCGTGGCATGCAGCGACGGTGTGGAGCAGGTGGTCGCCAGACGGCACCGGAATACATGGGTCAGGCGGTTCGCAGCCATCAGGATCGCCGCGCCCGCGCGGATGGTACCGCTCACCGATCGCGGCCTCTATCTCGTCACCGACGCATTTGGACCTGTCGGCTCGGCGTGCGCACTATGGCTCGCGGGACGTGTTCAGGCCCGGCTGTTGCTGACCGGCGCGTCGGCACTTCCACCGCGTACCGCGTGGAACGACTGGACGGCGCGTCACGGAAGTCACGACGCGGTAACTCGGCAGATCCTGTTGCTGCAGCGGCTGGAAGCCCTCGGCAGCGAGGTGATACTCACCCACGCTGATCTCACGGATCAGGATGCAATGCGGGCGGCGATTGCCGACGCCGAAGGGCGCGGGCGCGCGCTCAGAGGCATCGTCCACTCTGCCGCCATCACAGCGCCGCTCCCCATCGCACTGTCCGCGCCCCGCGCGATTGATGCTGCGTTGTCACCACGGGTGGCTGGAACGCTGGTGCTGGCAGAGGTCGTCGGTGACCGTCCCCTCGACTTCGCCCTGCTCTGCAGCGCGACTGAGACAGTCATGGGTGCGCCTGGTGATGCCCTGCGCTGCGCAGGGCACGCCTTCGTCGAAGCCTTCGCCGCGTCGTCGGCCTGTCCGGTGAGCTGGAACGCGGTCGCGGTCGCCTGGGACGAGTGCCATGATGGTGGTGTCTCCATCGCATCAGCCCACCGTCAGGCTGGCGACAACCCTGTCGACTGGATCGATGAAATCTCCATAGCTGATGTGCTTGAACGGGCGTTCGCCGCCAGAATCTCGATGCTGGCGGTGTCACCGGCTGATCTCGAGCAGTCGATGCTGCGCCGTCGCCGCGCCGACCGCGGGGGAACGGACACCGCGACCGCCGCTGCTGCGAGTCCCACGGCCGCGATCGCGGTAGAACCGCCGCGCGAGCCCGCGACTCTGGTGGGGGGCGCCAGCGCCGGTCTCACGCCGGCGAGTATCGAGGCGGCGCTGGCCACGATCTGGCGCGAGTTGCTTGGCGTGAGCAGCGTGAACCCCGCCGACAATTTCTTTGATCGCGGCGGGCATTCTCTGATGGCGGCGCGCGTTCTGGCTCGGATTCAGTCGGTGTTCGGTGTGCGATTGCCGCTGCGTGCACTGTTTGACGCCCCGACCCTGGCACAGATGGTGGCGCTGATCAGCGCGGATCCAGGCGCTGGACGCCGGGAGATCGAGCTGTGAGCCAGGTGGCGGAGGAGCTACTGGCTCGACTGCGCGCACGCGATGTGCAGCTCCGCGTCGAAGCGGGCCGATTACGCGTCAACGCGCCTGCGCACGTGTTGACGCCAGAGCTCGAGGCAGAGCTCCGGGCCAGCAAAGAAGCGCTGCTCGAATTGCTCGAGCCCGCGTCGGCACCATCCCGCGCGCGACGTCGCCCTTGCCGCTCTCGTTCGTGCAGCAAGGGATCTGGCTTCACGGCCAGCTGGAGCGGGCGAACACCGCCTACAATCTCGCGATGCTCTCGCCCGTGCGGCGTGACATCGCGAACCTGACGCTGCTGGTCGATGCAATCGGCGACGTCATCGGCGTGCATGAAATTCTCCGTTCTCGATATGTGGTGCGAGAGACGGCGCCGGTGGTGGAGCTCGGTGCCGCCGCCGCAACGCCGATCGTCACGGTTGACCTGCGCGAGCTGCCGGCCACCGCGCAGCAGTCGACGCTGGAGGCCGCGGCCGAAACGGCCGCACGGGCTCCATTCGATCTGGCCATCGAGGCGCCGGTTCGCTTCACGGTGTTTCAGGTCGACGCGAATGCGTATGTGATCCTCACCGCCGTGCACCATATCGCGGCCGATGCCTGGTCACTTGGCATCCTCGACACGGCGATCGTGCACGCGGTAGCGGCGCGTACGCGCGGGGGGCGCCTCGCGGCGCCGCGACTGCAGTATGCCGATTATGCGCAGTGGCAACGCACCATCATCGATGGCCCCGAGGCGACTGCGAGTCTCGACTACTGGGTCGCGCGGCTTGCCGGACTGCCCAAGTCGAGCACGTTCGTCCCCGATCGGTCGCGGTCGCCGGCGTCGCCGGCTCATGGCGCGTCATGGAGTTTCGTGCTGCCCGCGGCCCTCTTCGATCGCCTCCGTACCATGGTACGCTCGCTGAACGGGACGGTCTACATGGCGCTGGTGGCCACCGTCGCTGCAGTGCTGGCGCGTCACACGGGGCAGACTGATCTGGCCATCGGCAGTCCGTTCGGCATCCGTGAAACGATGGAACTCGAAGAGATGCTTGGCCCCGTGCTGAATGCACTCGTCCTGCGTCTCGATCTGAGCGACGATCCATCCTTCGCAACGCTGTTCGCCCGGGCGCGGGATGCCGTGCTGGATGCCCATGAGCATCGGAATGTGCCGTTCGATCGCCTGTTGCAGTCGCTGCATCCGACCCGGACCGCCGGCCAGTCACCGTTGTTTCAGATTGCCGCCATCCTGCACAACGTGCCAGCCGACGGTGAGACGCGGGTGTTCAGCGGAGGTACTGTGTACGACGTGACTCTCAATGCGCATGAAGAGAACGGCGCGCTGCATTGCGGCATCGAGTATCGGTCGGATCTGTTCGACGAATCCACGATTCGCCGGATCGCCCGTCATCTGGAAGTATTGCTCACGGCCGCACTGCGCGCTCCGAACGCTCCGCTGTCCACGCTCGATATGCTTCCGCCTGAGGAGGTGGCCGAGCTGCTGGCGTTCAATCCACCACCTGTGGCGCTGGACATTCGCACGGTCGTCGAACAGTTCGAGACCGTGGCCGCCACGGATCCCGATCGTATCGCGGTCATCGCCGGCGACGAATCGCTGACCTATCGCGCCCTTGCACTGCAGTCCGCGCGCGTTGTCGCCGCTCTGACTGCAGCCGGGGTCACACGAGGATCCACGGTCGGGCTCCTGACGCACCGCTCGCCGGACATGCTGGTCGCCCTGCTGGGCATCCTGCGCGCCGGTGCCGCCTGCGTGCCGATCGGGAGCGACTGTCCGGCGGAGCGAGTTTCCTTCATGCTGCGTGATGCCGGCTGTGTGCAATTGCTGGCGACGCGCGCTGCACTGGCTATGACGCAGTATTCCAGCCAGCCGCTGACGCCGCTGCTCATCGACTCGATCCTCGAAGGCGAGGCAGCGGCGGTCGCCGAGGCCGGCGCGGGCGATCGGCCCTCCTCCTCGGACCTCGCGTATGTGATGTACACGCCGGGACCAGCCGGCACGCCGATCGGTGTTGAAGTCCCGCACTCGTGCCTGAGCAATTTGGTGGGAGCGATGCGGTACGCATCGGTGGTAAACAAGGATGATGCCGTGCTCGCGGCGACGCCGCTCTCGTCTGATCGCTCCATGGTCGAAACCCTGTTGCCGCTCGTGACCGGAGCACGCATCATCGTCGCATCATCCGACGACCTTACCGACCAGGCCCGGATGGCGGCACTCATCCGGCGCACGTTGCCGACGGTGATGCAGCTCACGTCGTCTGCCTGGCGCGCACTGCTGGAGTCGGGGTGGGAAGGTGGCGCCTCGGTCGTCGCAATCGCTGGCGGCGAGCCGCTGACGGGCGAGCTCGCCAGACGCCTTCGTGCGAAGGTCGGTACGGTGTGCAATGCCGATGGCCCCACCGAAACGACGGGGTACGCATCGATGTCCAGCGATGTGCCTGCAGATGGCTCCGTCAGTGTGGGTCGCCCCCTCGCCAACACCTCCTTCTACGTGCTCGACGCGCATGGACGAGTCGCACCGACCGGAGGGATTGGTGAGGTGCACGTTGGCGGTGCGGGCGTGGCTCGCGGGTACCACAACCGCGACGCGCTCACGTTCCAACGCTTCACTCTCGACCCGTTTGCGTCGACCGCGGGCGCACGGATGTATCGGACCGGCGATCTCGGCCGCTGGCGTGCCGACGGCGAGCTCGAGTTCCTCGGTCGTCGTGACAGACAGCTCACGTTCCGTGGCCACCGCATCGAACCCGGGGAGGTCGAGTCGGCGCTCGCATCGCACGCGGCCGTCCACGCGACGGTCGTTGGCGTGCGCGAATGGGCGGAGGGTGATCCGCGTCTGGTGGCGTGGGTCGTGTTGCGAAACACGATGACCAGCACGGGCACCGAACTTCGGCGTCACTTGCGCATAAGTCTGCCCGAGTACATGGTGCCATCGATGGTGTCGTTTCTCGAAGCCTTTCCGCGAACCGTCCAAGGCGAGATCGACCGGGCTCTGTTGCCGGATCCCTTCGCTGTTGGGCGGGCTGTTCCGGTGGCGGATCCGCCACGGACACGGACGGAAGTGATGATCGCTGGAGTGTGGCAGCGCCTCCTCGGCGTGGCTCCCGCGTCGTGCGCGGAGATGTTCTTTGAACTGGGCGGTTACTCCTTGCTGGCAATGCGCGCCGCGCACGAAATCAGCGATCAGACGGGTACGCAGGTGGATCCACGGACCTTGTTCTTCCGAAACCTTGGCGACATCGCGGCGGCGTGCGATGCAGCAGCGGGCATCGCGGCTCGAGTGCGTCCGTGATTCAACTCTTCTTCGGTGCCGGGGACCGTCAGCTGTTTGGAATCTACCGGACGCCATCACCGTCGGTTGCACCGCGCGGTGCCGCGCTGCTCTGTCCGCCGTGGGGACAGGAATATCTGGTATCGCATAGATTTTATGTGCACCTCGCCAACCGCCTGCGTGAGTCTGGCTACCACGTTCTCCGCTTCGACTACTTCGGTACGGGCGACTCCGCTGGCGACCGGCGCGATGGCGACGTCGATTCGTGGCACCAGGATGCCGCCACGGCGCTGGAGGAGCTGCGCGACATGTCAGGGATGTCGCAAGTCGCCGTCTTCGGTATTCGTCTCGGTGCCTGCGTTGCGTGGCGCCTGGCGTCAACGCGGCCTGACGTGCATACGGCCGTGCTCTGGGACCCGATCGTCTCCGGAGCCGGGTACGTCAAGGATCTCGTGGAGACCCAACAGACCATTGATCGCGCGTCGCTGATGGAGCCGCTGCTGCGCCGGAGCGGCCCGGAGGTGCTTCAGCTGCTGGGCTTTCCGATGAGCAAGGCGCTGCGCACGTCCATCGAGCGGATTCGACTCGATGAATTCCGGAAACACTCGGCGGCGCAGGTCAAATTGTTCTTCTCCCTCGCGGGTCCGGATGGGCCTGCGCTGCAGGCCGCCCTGCTCGCTGGCGGCACGGCCACGTTACTCGAGACATCGCGCGGCGAGACTCCGTGGCGCGAGGATGAGTACACCGGTCCGGGGAGTGTGTCGTTGCCCGTTCTCGAGCGAATGATCGAGATGATTTCGTGAGTCACGTGGCATTTCGCGAGCGTGCCCTCCGGTTCGGACCCGACGACCGGCTGACGGGCATTCTGACCCTGCCCGAAACTGGACTGCCGGGTGCGCCGCATCTCGTCCTGGTGAGTGCGGGGATCGTACATCGCGTCGGACCGGATCGACTCTATGTGGACCTGGCACGCGCTGTTGCCGCGATGGGATATCCGGTCCTCCGCTTTGACCTCTCAGGGCTCGGCTACTCGCAGCCCGCCACTGGCACGCTGCCGTTGGACGAGCTCGTGCTCGCCGACATCGATGCTGCCTGCACGATGCTCGCGAAGTCGTACCAGGCGAACTCGTTCATCATGTGTGGCCTCTGCTCCGGCGCGAACTTCTCGATTGCGGCGGCGTTGCATGACCCGCGGATCACTGGCCTGATTCTGATCGACCCAACCGTCGCTCGCACCCGGAAAGGATCACTGATTCATCTCCTGCGACGGCTGACGCACCAGAAAACCCTGATTGATCTCCTGTTGCTCCGGCATCCCATCCTCCATCGGCCGATCGATGTTGGCCGCAGCAGTGAGGTGGTGGAGGCGGGATCGGATCTGGTCGGGGGTCGAGCCCTGCTCGAAATTCCGAAAGAGTTGCGACGCAGGTTCTCCATCTCGATCCGGAAGCTCATCGATCAAAACACGCGACTCATGATGGTGTTCACCGGCGGCGTCAATCATGTCTACAACTATCGCAATCAGATCTCCGATCTGCTGCCGGAAATCGATTTCCATGGGCGGCTGCAGGTCGAATACATGCCGAACACTGACCATACGGTGAGCGATGTGCCGAATCGGGAACGACTCATTCGCGCCGTCGGCGATTGGTTGAACCGTGCGAGCGCCCCGCCGTCGACGGGCCATCCCCTGGGTTCGACCGCCGCCGATCCAGCGCGACGAGAACTCCTGCTGTGAGCGCGCGGCGAGTACCTCCGGCGGTGATGCCTCCCGGCGCGCCGTCGTCTGTGGGATGAGCGCAAGCGACGGGGTTGCGCTGACGCTGCTCGCACTCCCGACCGTCGCCGCCGATAGCGATACCGCGCTGCTGAGTGACTCAGAGCTGGTTCGTGCCGCGCGCTTCGCCTTCGAACGCGATCGCAGCGCCTTCATCACCACGCGGGCGGCGCTGCGTCGCCTGCTGGGCGCCGAGTGCGCTGTGGAGCCGGAGGCGCTCGAACTCGCGAAGGATTCCTTCGGTCGACCCTACCTCGCTGGCGCGGCGCGGACCGCCGTGCCCGACCTGGACTTCAATGTGACGCATTCCGGGGGCCGCGCCGCCATCGCGCTCTCGCGCATTGGCAGAATTGGCATTGACCTCGAGTCGCACGATCGTCTGCATTCCCTGCGCGAGCTGGAGCCCATGGTCATGGGTTCGCGCGAACGACTGATGCTCGCGTCCCTCAGCGGCGACGAACACGCACGCGCGTTCCTTGGCTGCTGGACCAGAAAGGAGGCGATCGTCAAGGCAATCGGGGTGGGGATCAGATACCCCCTCCCGACGATCGACATTCCGACGGTGCCGCAGGGCGAAGCGGTCGAATTCCATTCGGAAGACGGACAGGTCTGGTCGGTGGCGACCGTCACTCTCGACCCTGGTGTCACCCTGTCAATCGCCCTTTCGTCACAGAGGAGTACAAGCGCAAGCGAGGCGTTGCACCGTGCGGCCGCGATGTCGCCATAAAGGGGTTGCTGCCGCCGCTCCTGCCCCGTGCCTGGAGCACACGACTGAACGGGCAGATGCTGTCGATTCTCGGCGGCCGTTCCCGCACTGGATCATCCGGCGGCAAATCTTGCGCTCAGCGGCAACGAGGGCACCCGTGAAGAGTTGGTGCTCGTCCGTAACGGTACGCAGACCTCGTGTAGTGTCGCCGCCCTGAGCTTGCTGCGCACATCGAGCCACATTCGCAGATGAGGCCCGACGCCCCAGCGACATTTCAGCACAAACACGATCGACGCCAGATCAATCACGTATCGGCGCGTTTCCGTCGACGTATAATCACCGCCAGACCGGCCAGACCACCCGCCAGCAGGGCCATCGAGGCGGGTTCCGGTACCACATTCAGCTGACCGCGAACCTCGCCTGCCGGAAAGGTCGAGCTGTGCACGTTGAAATACATGTTACCGGCCAGCAGCGCCGTGACCTGTACGTCGGTGACGTTGAACACGGCATTCGTCAGCACGCCGCTGGTGCCTCCAGCGCCGAGCACGACCTGCGACCCGAAATCAAACCGCACCGGGCCGCTGACGCCGAAGGGCGCCTCATGGATGTGCCCGACAGTGAACGGGGCCAGCAACCCGCTGAAAGTGAGGTTGAGGGTGATCTGCGTGCGCGCGGCGTTCAAGACGACTGTGCCGTTGCCGAACGCAGACGTCACGCTCGGTGTCGGCGCTTCCTGCGCGCCGTTGAGAAACGCGATCAGCGTGGTTTGCGCATGAGCGACACCCGCCGATACGATCATCGCGGCGCCGATGGCCGCGGTTTGGCGGAGAGACTTCCTGAGCATCATGGTGCGGTTCCAGATGGGGGTAGGTGTAGGCGCGTTCGATAATGAGTGGCGGCATCGCGAAGACGAGCCTCCGATCAGCAGACGGCATGGTGAGCGAGGGCATTCCCGCGCCGAGCGGGTGGGGTGGGTGTGGGGG
>CAYMQV010000107.1:0-14794 GCA_964392395.1 uncultured Gemmatimonadaceae bacterium | reverse complement strand
TCAGACGCCCGCCCGCCCATCGATTCGGACCCCATGGTAGGGCAACGTCGGCACGATGCATAGCGGATGAGCTCGGCATTGCGCGCTGCGTCCCGTTCGCGTGATGGCTCAAGTAAAGGTCTCCGCCGCCGATACACGCACAGGAAGATTGACGCAACAACAATGATCCCTGCCGTACGCCATGGGCAGGTTCCGTGTGAAACACCGTGCATAACATCCGCAGCGCCGTTCGCCACGCACCTCATGCCGTCACCGTAGCCGCGTTGCCGCCGCGTCGCCGTCGTGCGCCGACGGTGGGCGTGAGTACGCGTCCATGACGACAGATGTGCGCCCTGACTCAGGCGAGGAGGGTACGGCGTCGTCCGCCGTCAAGGAACTGGCTGCCCTCCGCGCCGCGCTCGACGTCCACGCGATCTACTCCGTGACCGACCGTGCCGGCCGCATGATCGACATGAACACCGGCTTCACACGCATCAGCGGATACGCGCGAGACGAGTTGATCGGGCATGATCATCGGCTGCTGAACTCGGGGGTGCACCCCAAGTCCTTCTGGATCGAGATGTGGCGTACCGTCTCGAGTGGGCGCCCGTGGCGCGGCGAGGTCTGCAATCGACGAAAGGATGGATCGCTGTATTGGGTCGACAGCACCATCGTGCCGTACGCGGACGCAGCCGGCAAAATCACCAACTTTGTGTCGATTCGCTTTGACATGTCGGCGCAGAAGATCTCGGAGGACGCGCTCGCACGCACGCTGGAGCTCCTCGACGACTCCCAGACGATGGCGCGCATGGGCAGCTGGTCGTACGATTCGGCGACGGGCGCCGTTGAATGGTCGCGGCAAACCTATGCAATGCTGCGGCTCGATTCGGCTCACGGTCCGCCGGACTTCGACGTGGCAACGGGTATCTTTACAGACGCTGACTGCGTCCTGCTTCAGCACGCGATTTACAGCGCCGTGCGGGATGGTGTGCCGTACTCGCTGCAGCTGCGCACGCGAACTGACGTCAACGGCATGCGTGTCGTGCGCGCCGATGGTCGTGCCCGTCGCGACGCGGGAGATGCCATCGTCGGTCTCGTCGGTACGATCACCGACGTGACCGCTGCTGTGGAGCGTGACGAGCAGTTGCAGACCATGCAAGGCGAAGCGGTCGATTACAGTCGACGGCTGCAGGAGGCGAACGCGGTGCTGCAACGCGCGAACGCGCACGCCAACGAGCTCGCCGCGGAGGCCGAACTGGCGAGCCGCGCGAAGTCGGAATTCCTCGCCAACATGTCCCACGAGCTTCGCACCCCGCTGAACGCCATCATCGGATTTTCGGAGGTGCTCCGCGACGGGCTGATCGGCGACATTTCCGAGAAGCAGCGAAGCTTCATTGGCGACATCTTCGACAGCGGCAAGCACCTGTTGTCGCTGATCAACGACATCCTCGACATCTCGAAGGTCGAGGCAGGCAAGATGACGCTCGACCTCGAGCGGGCGATCGTGTCGTCGGTACTCGTCAGCAGCCTGTCGATCATTCGCGAAAAAGCGATGGCCCGTGGCATCCGCCTCGCGACGGTCGACATGGAAAGCAGCGCCGTGGACATGCAGATGGATGTGCGCAAGATCAAGCAGATCCTCTACAACCTGCTGTCGAATGCGGTCAAGTTCACTCCGGCAGGGGGACAAGTAGTGTTGCGGGCGAAATGCGTTCCGCGCTCCAGCGTGGGCCAACTGTCCGGTGCCTGGCCCGGTCGTGCGTTTCCGCTGGCGCAGAGTGACTCGTCCGAGTTCCTGATGCTGAGCGTGACGGACAGTGGCATCGGAATCGCACCAGGCGGATTGGCGGAACTCTTCACGCCGTTCAGCCAACTCGAGTCGGGGCTCGCGCGACGCTTCGACGGCACCGGACTCGGGTTGGCGCTCGTGCGCAGCCTCACCGAGTTGCACGGCGGCACGCTGGCAGTCGAAAGCTCGACCGGGGAGGGCTCCTGCTTCACGGTCTGGATTCCGATGACGTCATCGGTGGAACCATCCGTGCCCACCAGAGTCGACTCGCTGGCCGAGGTGGGCGTCTTCGCCGGAACGATGGAATCACGCCACCACATCCCGACGGCGCTGATCGTCGAAGATGACTTCAAGGCGGCCAGTCTGCTGCGCCTGCATCTCGAGGACGAAGGAATGCACGTGCTGCATGCCGCGTCCGCCGAAGCCGCGCTTGCGCTCGCGATGCAGCAGCCGTTGGCGCTGATCTCGCTCGACATCATGCTGCCGAACATGGATGGATGGGAACTGCTCGGCCGTATCAAGCAGATACCGGCATTGTCTCACGTACCGATCGTGATCATTTCCATCCTGGCCGACAGTGCGCGCGGGTTTGCTCTTGGTGCGGCCGCGATCATGCAAAAGCCTGTCTCGCGGCAGGCGCTCAGCGAGTCGATGGTCGGCCTCGGTCTCCTCCCCCGCGTGAGGGGACAGCAGCTCACGGTTCTGGTGGTGGATGACGACCGACGCTCGGTGGATCTGCTCACCGCGCGCTTGCAAGGGCTGGTCGACACGGTGTTGAGCGCGCATGGCGGTCGCGAAGCCATCGCGCTGGCTCGCAACAACCTGCCCGATCTGATCGTGCTCGACCTGATGATGCCGGAAGTCAACGGGTTCGACGTGGTGCACACCTTGGCCGCGCATCCCGCGACATCATCGATCCCGATCATTGTCGTGACAGCGATGGAGCTCACGGAGCACGATCGCAACAGGCTCCACGCACAGGTCAGCACCGTCATGCAGAAGGGCACCTTCGACGGCGACCGGTTCGCGCTCGAGGTGCGCCGCGCACTGGCCCATCGACACGTGGTGACCTGAGATGGCGACAATCCTGATCATCGAAGACAACGCCATGAATCTGACGCTCGTAGAGTTCCTGCTCGAGCAGGCGGGCTATGCGACCCGCTCGGCCCGCGACGCCGAGGCGGGACTCGTCATCGCGGCCGCATGGTGCCCAGACCTGATCCTGATGGACATCCAGCTTCCCGGGATGGACGGTCTCGAAGCGACGAGGCGGCTGAAGTGCGACGTGACGACCCGGTCGATCCCGATCATCGCGCTGACGGCCCTCGCCATGAACGGCGACGAGGCACGGATCCGCGCGGCAGGGTGCGATGGTTACGTCGCGAAGCCGATCGATTATCGCGTCTTCCTCGAGACCGTGGCCACGCATCTGGAGCAGGCAGCCCCGACCGTGCCGGAGAGCGTGTGAAGCGGCCTCGCATCCTGATTGTGGACGATGATCGACAGAACCGAATGCTGCTCGAAGTCCTGCTGGCGACCGATGGCTACCAGCTGGATGCGGTGGACAGCGGCGAGGCGGCACTCGTCGCCGTCGAGCGCGAGCCACCGGATGTGATCCTGCTCGATGTCATGATGCCCGGGATGGATGGCTACGAGGTGACCCGGCGGCTGAAGAGTCGGATGGACACGCGCCACATCCCGATCATCATGATCACGGCGCTCCACGACCACCAGGCACGCCTGCTTGGCCTCGAGTCCGGCGCCGAAGACTTTCTCAGCAAGCCGGTGGACCGCGCCGAGCTGAGTGTGCGCGTGAAGAACCTCGTGCGACTGAAGGCGTTCCAGGAGGAACAACTCCGCTTCAAGGACAACTTTCTCTCACACGTCTCGCATGAACTGCGATCGCCGCTGACGGCGATCAAGCAGTTCTCGGCGATTCTGCTGGCCGGCCTGGCCGGCGAACTGAATCCGGATCAGCGGAAGTACCAGGAGATCGTTCTCCGCAACATCCATCAGTTGCAGGCGATGATCGACGATCTGCTCGAGGTCACGCGCCTCGAGACCGGAAAGCTGAGCATTGAGCCAGAGGCTGCCTCCTGCGCCGAGGCAGTCAGCGATTGCTTCGACACACTCCGCGCCAGTGCGCACCTGCGTGATATCACACTCACCTGCGACATCCCGGAGACGCTGCCACGGCTCTACGCCGATCCGATGCGACTGCGGCAGATGCTCATCATCCTGCTCGACAATGCGATCAAGTTTTCACCCTCCGGAGGGTGTGTGCACACGACGTTGCAGGCATGCCCCTTCGATGACCGCCTGCTGCAAGTGAGCGTCACCGACGCCGGTGCTGGGATGACGGCACAGGTCGCCTCCCGGATCTTCGACCGGATGTATCAATCGGCAGCACACGTGGAGCACAGCCGAAAGGGGCTTGGTCTGGGTCTCTTCATCTGCCGGGAACTGATAGTTCGTCAGGGTGGAACGATCGCGGTCGTGAGCGAACCCGGCGTTGGAAGCACGTTTTCGTTCACACTTCCGGCGTACACCCTCACCACGACCCTCTCGCCCCTGCTCACAGACGAGGGATGGCCTGCTGAGGAGGCCGGGGTCGTCGTCGTTGATGTCGAAGTGCAGGAGCAGCCAGCGACGGGCGGCGGCGCGCACTGGTCGCACGACGTCCGTGCCGTGATTCTCCGCTGCCTGATGCCCAACCTCGATGTCCTGCTCTCGAGCGTGCGGACCGGGAGCGGCCGTGAACGATTTTTCGTCGCGGCCTTCGCTACTGAGCACGGGGTGTCGATACTCTCCCGCAGGATCCGCGGAGAACTCGAGCGCCTGGCGTGCCTCCGCCAGCGCGGGAGAGGCATCACCGTGTCGGTGATGATGTTGCTGCCGAGTACCGAGGCTCTGGCGGGACCACGCGACGACATGCTGGCTGCGATGTCCGCGATGTTCGAAGAGGCACTGACTCATCACCATTGGACCAGGATCGATACTCATGAGCAACAAGAAGATTCTCGTCGTTGAGGACGACGCCGACGTCCGGCTCGGCTATCAGATACTCCTCAAGGCGAACCACTATGACACCTGTTTCGCGGCCGACTCACTCTCGGCCATCAGCGAAGCGCGCAAGCAGCAGCCAGACATGATCATCCTCGATCTCGGCCTGCCGGCGGGCGACGGCTTCGTCGTGATGGATCGGCTGCGTAACAATCTGCACCTCGCGTTGATCCCGGTCATCGTCGTGTCCGCGCGCGACGCGCGGAGCAATCGCCAGCGTGCGCTCGACGGTGGTGCCAGGGGGTTCATCTCCAAGCCATGGAATGACGACGAGCTGCTGCAGCAGATCAGTGAAGTGCTCAACGGTGCCAGCTCTTCCCTGAATCGGGTCGCGTAAGGCGGCCTGATCGTGGTGTCATCGGTCCAGCGGTCGCGTTGGTCTGATGTCGGCACACTCCGCTACGGTCTTGGTGGTGACATCATCGCCGAATGCATGGCCAGCAATCGGAGCACGCGCGCGCGATGCGCAGGCATCAGTGCCAGCGTTTCTGCCGGGGTGAGTTCGGCCAGGCGCACCAGATCCTGACGGACGGAATCGACCGTCGTCGTCCATGAGGCGTCGCCCGGCATGCTCATGGCTGTCATATCGCTCTGCATGTTCGCGAGGAGATTGGCCGTGATCGTCCTGTGTGCCGGTATCATGCCGATCACTGTGCGGCCCTGCGTCGCGCCGACGGAGTCGAGGAGTAATCGCATCCGGCGTATCGCCTCGCTCGATACCGCCATACCGGCCATCGCAGGCGCTGACGTGATGCCGGGCATCGCCGTCAGTGCGCCAGCAGAGTCGGTGGTGACGATGGGTGGACGCTCTGGCTGACTGTTTTCGCGTGATGCCGAGCATGCGTTGCAACCCAGCAGCAGCGCAACGGTCGTGTGGGTCACGAGCAGCATTCTCATGGAGATCTCAGCCAGGGTCGTGGAAAGGTCGTTCCCGCTCGGTTCTGCCTGACACCAGAGGCATCGCATGGCGATGCACGCGCTCCTTCCAGAGCGAATAGATCGCCGGGATCACGAGCAGCGTCAGCACGGTGCTCGTCACCATGCCGCCCACCATCGGCGCCGCGATGCGTTTCATGACGTCCGCCCCCGTCCCCTGACTCCAGAGGATCGGGAGCAGACCGGCCATGATTGCCGTGACGGTCATCAGCTTGGGCCGGACACGTTCGACCGCGCCATGGACCACCGCCGCATCGATGTCTGCCCGGTTCATGCGGGCGGGTGAGCGCACCGCCGCCCGATACGACTGATCGAGGTACAACAGCATGATCACGCCGGTCTCCGCCGCGACTCCAGCCAGCGCGATAAACCCGATCCCGACCGCAACGCTCATGTTGTAGTCGAGTATCCATACCAGCCACACGCCACCCGCCAACGCGAACGGCAGCGACAGGAGCACGATCCCGACCTCGGCCGCACTGCGGAAGTTGAGGTACAGCAACCCAACGATGATCAGCAGCGTCAGTGGCACCACCAGCAGCATGCGCTGTGACGCACGCTGCAGTGACTCGAATTGACCGGACCAGACGATGCGGTACCCCGTCGGGAGCGTCAGTTCGGTCGCGACTGCCGATTGAGCGTCGGCCACGAAGCCGCCGATGTCCCGACCATGCACATCGACGTAGACCACCGCGTGCGGGAAGCCATCCTCCGACTTGATCAGTGTCGCCCCTCGCGCCACGTCGACGCGTGCGACGTCGCCGGCGGCAATCGTCGCGCCGCCCGGCGTCCGGATGGAGATCGCGCGGAGGTCCGCTGGCGTCTCGCGGAGGCCACGCAGATAGCGCACACGAACGCCGAAGCGCTCGCGACCGCTGAGCACCGTCCCGGCGTCGGTCCCTCCCGCGGCATCAGCGACGGCGGTCTGCACCTCGTCGGTCGTCATCCCGAATCGTGCCGCAGCCTCGCGGTCCGCGACGACGTTCACATAGCGGCCGCCGACGATGCGTTCTGCGAAGACCGTGTTGGCGCCTGCAACACGCGACACGATCCGCTCCAGCTGCTTCCCGATCAGATCCAGCGTATCGAGGTTCGGCCCAAACACCTTGAGTCCGACCGGCGTCTTGATCCCCGTGGCCAGCATGTCCAGGCGATTTCTGATGGGCATACTCCACATGTTCGCGACACCAGGCGTCTTCACGCGCGCATTGGCCTGCGCGACGATGGAATCGTACGTGATGCCACGCCGCCACAGTCGCTCGTCCTTCAGCGTGACCACAGTCTCGATCATCGACATCGGCGCCATGTCGGTCGCGCTCTCGGCGCGGCCGATCTTGCCGATGACCGACGCCACTTCGGGAATCGTCGCGAGTGCTGCATCACGCTGCCGCAGGATCGCCTTCGCCTGTTCGGATCCGATGCCTGGCGCGAGGGAGGGCATGTCCATCATCGAGCCCTCGTGCAACGGCGGCATGAATTCGCTGCCAATTCGGCGCCACGGCGTGATGGTTCCGAGCAACAGCAGCGCGGCCAGCGCAATGGTCGTCCACCGATACCGCAGCACGAGTCGGATCATCGGGCGGTACAGCAGAATTGCAACGCGATTGATCGGATTTGCCGCCTCGGTACGCACGCGGCCGCGAATCAACAGCGTCATCAGCACGGGCACGAGCGTCACCGAGAGGAGCGCGGCCGCCGCCATCGACAACGTCTTGGTGATGGCCAGTGGCCGGAAGAGTCGGCCTTCCTGATCGCCAAGTGCGAACACTGGTACGAATGACGCGGTGATGATCAGGAGCGACGTGAAGAGGGCAGGGCCCACCTCCTGCGCCGACTCGACGACCAGTGTGGTGCGACTCTTCGCACTGCCGGTGGCAGCATCGTGCTCGATGTGCTTGTGCAGATTCTCGACCATCACGATCGCGGCGTCGATCATTGCGCCAATCGCGATGGCGATGCCGCCCAGTGACATGATGTTGGCACTCAAGCCAAGGAGCCGCATGACGAGGAGGGCGCTCAGAATCGCCACCGGCAGCGTCATGATCGCGACCAGTGCGCTCGAGGCGTGGAGCAGAAACAGCAGCGCGACGAATGCCACGATCACGCTCTCTTCGAGCAGCTTGTCACGGAGTGTCGCCACCGCGCGGTCGATGAGACTGGCTCGGTCGTAGCCATTGATGAACACCACGCCCGCCGGGAGCGACGGTTGCAGGGACGACATGCGCGCTTTCACGCGCGTGATCACGTCCCGTGGATTCTCACCCGACCGCATCACGATCCACCCGGTCACGACTTCGCCGCGGCCGTCCACATCCGTGATGCCGCGACGCAGCGCCGGCCCCATCGCCACCGTGCCGACGTCTGCCACGGTGATCGGCGTGCCGTCAGCGCCGGTGCCAACCGTGACCCCGCGGATATCGTCGAGTGAGGTGAACCGTCCACGGCCGCGGACGACGTATTCCGTGCCGCCCATTTCCAGCGCCCGACCTCCGACATCCTGATTGGATGCGCGTACCGCCGTCGCCACCATCGGCAGTGTCATGTTCAGCGCCTGGAGTCGCGCCGGATCGACCTGCACCTGATATTCCCGCTCGAACCCGCCGAGCGATGCGACTTCAGCGACACCGCCAACCGCGGTCAATGCCGGCCGCACATGGAAGTCCTGCAGTGCGCGCAGGTCCGACAGATTCAGTCGGCCGCTGGTATCGGCGAGGATGTATTGCATCACCCAGCCGACGCCGGTCGCATCGGGGCCGAGTGTCGGCATCGCCGTGCCGGGCAGCCGGCTCCGGATGCCATTCAGATATTCGAGCACGCGCGAGCGCGCCCAGTACAGATCGGTGCCGTCCTCGAAGACCACGTACACGGCCGACAGGCCGAACTGACTCATGCCGCGCACGACTTTCGCACGCGGCACTTTCAGCAGCTCGGTCTCCAGTGGATATGTGATCTGGTCTTCGACGAGTTGCGGGGCCTGCCCGGGCCACTCGGTCATCACGATCACCTGTACGTCCGAGAGATCGGGAATCGCGTCCACGCTGGTCGTCATCGCGGCCCATCCACCCAGTGCCAGCAGGCCCAGTGTGATGCTGATGACCGTGCGTGCATGCGCCACCGACCACGCGATCACGCGGTTCATGGGCGACGCTCGGTGGCAGGGACGGGCCTGGGCGGCATCGCCATCCCGGGCATCGACGACATCTTGGCGGCAGGCGCATTGCCCGGACCAGGAACGCTGCTCATTCGCGGCATGCCAGGCATGCTCGCGCCCATCCCGACCATGCCTTTCATGGTCTCACCCAGATTCGATTCGGATTCGAGCAGATACTGCGCGGACGTCACCACCCGTTGACCCGATGTGAGCCCTGCGAGGACTTCGGCGAATCCGCCGGCGAGCGTCCCCAGTTCAACGCGCTGCGGCATCAGGCGGGGTGATCCGTCGGCACCGCCGAGATCCACGAACACCACGGCGCCATCACCGGTCGAGATGATGGCCGACTCCGGGATTGCGAGCGCCTGGCGCCCTGGGGACACCAGGCGCACCGTCGCAAACATGCCTGGCTTGAGCCGCGCGTCGGCATTCGACAGGCTGACGCGGGCGGTCACGGTGCGCGACGTGGCGTCCACCGTCGGATAGATCAACGACACGGACCCGGTGATGCCGCCGCGGTTCTGCCCGGTCATCGTGACCTCGGCCGTGCTGCCCACGCGCACATGTGATGCATCACGCGCGCGCAATTGCACATCGATCCACACCGTGGAGAGATCCGTGATCGCGAAGAGTGGCATGCCGGTCGTCACGGCCTGACCCGGTACGACGTTGCGCGTGGTCAGAATCCCGTTGGTGGGTGCGGTCAGCGTCACGGTGCGCTGCACGCGTCCCGTTCGGAGCAACGCCCCGATCTGCGCGTCACTCATGCCGAGCGCCGACAATCGTCGCGTGGATGACGCGGTGAGCGCCGCGCTGCCTTCGGGCACGCCGGGAATGGCGGCGCGACTGCTGTTGGCATCCAGCTGCCGTGCGACGAGCAACTCCTCCTGTGCCGACAGGAGTTCCGGTGAGAAGATGGCCGCGAGCCTCTGTCCGGTGACGATACGCTGCCCCTCGACGTTCGCGAAGAGTGTATCGATGTATCCGCTGTAGCGCGCCGAGATCATCGACTGCCTCGACTGATCCACGACGACGGTTCCGACCGCGCGCGTTTCGTCAGTCAGCATCCGCGGTTCGACGGTCGCGAACGTGATGCCGAACTGCCGGAGCTGCGACGCGGACAGGACCACGGCGCCGTCGGGTGACATGTTCATGCCGGCCATGCCGTCGCTCGCCACCGCAACGCGCGCTGCCGCTGGCTCGTCTGGCGCGCCGCGTGAGCGCCAGAGGAACGCGCCGATGATCGCGCCGATGATCGCAACCGCGAGGAGTGCAACGCTCCCGGTGATGGCTCTACCTGTGCGTGTCATCGCAGCACCTCCGCGCCCACCCTCTGTCGCAGGCGCGATACCGCGATCGCGACGTCGATCCGTGCTCGGAGCAGCTGTGTCTCGTAGGTCAGGACTGCTGACTGCGCCGAGAGAACCGTGCCGAGCTCGGTACGGCCTCCCTGGTAGGTGGCCAACGCCGACGCCACGGCAGCGCGCGCCTGCGGCAGGATCGATTGCGCGTAGAGGACGGTCTGCGCGCGGCCTCGCTCGGCGTCGCTGCTGAGTGTCGTGACGTCCGCACGCAGTTGCGCCTGGCGCTCATCGTGTTCGGCCACCAGGGCGTCGAGATCGGCCTGCGCAGCAATCCGTTGGGGCGTGAGATTGCGTGCGCGCTGCACAGGCAGCGGAATGGCCACCATGGCGGTCAGCATGTCGCGTCGACCACGCCGGTTGCCATACTGGAGCGAAACGTCGATGTCCGGCGCGCCGGCGGCCTGCGCGAGTGCCAGGCGTGCGGTCTGTGCACGAATCACGGCCTGATGCGACATCAGCATCGGGCTTCGGGCGACCGCCATCCGCTGCAGGCTGTCGAGCGGCAACAGGGGCGAGTCGGCCACACGCGAACCGAGTGTCGTGTCGGCGTATCGTGCGAGCGTGAGCGCCGTTTCCGCACGCGCCTCGACGTCGGTCGCTGCAAGCGTCAGGCTGACGCTGTCGTCGCGATTCAGTTGCGCATTGAGCCGAGCTGTCAGCGTGCGCTGCTGCTCGCGGACGAGCAGCGCTGACTCCGCGATTCGCTGCGCGGCAATGCGTGCTGCGAGAAGCTCATGTTGCGGCGCCTGGCCGGCGGCGTATCGCGTGTCTGTTGCCCGCGCGATGGCGCTCAACGCGTCACGCTGCTGCTCCACCAGCGGGCGCGTCGCGTCGACGAAGAGCAGCTCGAAGTACAGCCGCTCGATCTCCGCGTGCACCGACAGGCGTGCGTTGACATAATCGGCTGCTGCGCTTTCGGCGTCGGCCGTCGCAACCCGGCGACGCTGCGTCAACCGGCCGGCCGCGGGAAATGACTGCGCGATACCGATCATGCTCATGGTCATCTCGTCGTCTCGCAGGTTGGGCCGCGTGACCGGCAGGTTGAGAATGCCTGCCTGCAGTGTCGGATCCGGTCGTGTGGCGCTCGGTTCGATGCGTGCGCGCGCTGCCGCAAGGCGCGCGCGGGCCGCGCGCAGCGCCGGACTGGCACTGTCCGCGTCGCGCAGGAGTGCCGCCAGAGTGACGGGTTGCTGTGCCCGCGCCGTCATCGGACGCCACAGCACGAGGGCAAGGAGCAGGACGATGCGAGGCACGCGCGACGTCGGCCATACATGTGACATTCGCACGCGACGGCCCGACGACGCCACCGGCGCGGTGAGCGCGGCGGAGGTTCTGAATGGCATGTATGCAACGGCTGCAGGACACTCGCTGATCGTGTCGCGTCCGGATGCGGGCGCGGTCTTCAACGGTGATACGAGTGCGGCGTCAGTGGCCGCAGTCGGCGAGACGCGCGCGCCGGATGGCGCGCAGCAGGCCTCAGGCCCGCGGCGGTGGCGTGTCTGGCGCGGCAACCACCTGCGCAGGCGCTGTTTCGCGGCCGCCGACAATCGTACGCCGCGGCAGCAGCAGCAGCGTGACAGGCGACTCGACGAAGGCTGCGGCGGACGCGTAGACACACGGCGCCAACGTCGCGCATGCCTGGACTGGTGCTGGTGCGTCGTGACGCGTCGCGTCCGGCGCGTCGGGTTCCGCCAGCGGGGCCATCGCCATGCCACGCATCTCGGAGGCGCCGGATCCCGTTGCTGCGCTCTCGCCCATCGGAATCGTACATCCAGGCCCGCCCGCCAACGACGCGAGCTGGAGCGCGAGGAATCCGACGGTGAGGGACAGGCGCCCGAGAACTTGCATGACGGGAAGATAGTGCGAACGCCCCGCGTTCGTTCCCATCCCGACTCGGTCGTGGGCCCGCGCGACGTTGGCAGGGGCGTGACGCCACCACGTGGATCTCCGAATACCAGACGAACGCCCACGTGCAGCGTCGCCCCAGTGACTTTCGTCCAGGCATCGGTCGACCAGCGGCCGCCGCGGACAGGTGAGGGCAGCAGCATCGGATTGAATCGGGGATGCCGGACTGTGCGGCCTGGTGCTCCTCCAGAGCTGACTTTCCAGCGTCGAGCTGTGTGCTTTCGGGGCCAACGTCCACCGACCCTGATCGAAATTTCTATCCCGACGCTTTCTCTCGATCGTCCGCGTCAGTGGATTGCCATGGAGCCGACTGCGCGGCAGCTGAACGTGGTCGATGCCACTGTGTGCGACGGTTTCGGCTTTGACGTTGTTCAACGCCTGGCCCGGACGGACGCGCTCCATGGCTATCGAGAACGACCGCCGTCGGTCAGGCAGCCTGCGGGGTCCGACGCCTGTGGGCCGGACCCCGCAGGAAACATCCACTCACCAGCGCGTCGAACGACGCGCCGCGTGCCTATTTCTTCGGCTTCTGCGCGGCGGCTGGCGCGTCCACCAGTACCCTCTGGCTTCGGACCCAGATCTGCTTCACCTGCGCGACCTGCTCGAGCGCCGCGATTGCGTTCAACCCCGAGTCGATCGATACCGACATCGACACTCGGCGGTCGAGCAGCCGCTCCTCCGGTCGCAGATCCATGATGAACCACTGACGGAACATCGGCAGTGACGTGCGCACGGTGCGATCGGCGATCACGAACCGACCGTCGACCCAGGTCGTCGCCTCGTCCCGTTGGGCAGCCGTGGGTTCAGACAACAGCCCGTTGATGGAGAGCATCACGCCGCCGCCGCTGGACACCGTGCGCACATCCTTGCCAACGGTGACTCTGGCCTCGCCCTCCTGCACCGTCACAACGACCGGATCACCGGCGTAGGCGCTGACGGTGAACGTGGTGCCGGTCGCGACGATCTGCATCGTGCCGGCGCGCACCTCGAAAGGAAGCGTCGGATTGCGTGCGACCTCGAACCGTGCGGCATCGCGCAATCTCACCGCGCGAAAATCCTGATTGAAGGCCTGTCGCACTATCACGCTGTCATCGGCCGCCATCGTCACTTGCGTACCGTCTTCCAGCTTCACGCGTGCGCGTTCGCCGACGGCTGTCCCGATCGCGCGGGCCTTCGTGTCGGCCAGTGCGCGAGTGACCTGGAAGTCTGCGCCGGCGCTCTGCACTTTCCAGAACAGGACGAAACCGACCACAAGCATGACTGCTGCACTACCCACGATCAGCGTGATTGGCCGTCCCTCGCCGACGTGGGCGATGTGCTCGGCCGCCGCCGCTGGATCAACCTCGGCAAGATCGAGTCGATGCACCAGCCGAGTCCAGCCGGTCGTGACGTCGTAGGCAGCGAGCGGTTTTGAGGCTCGCGCCGCGCGCGTTACTTCTTCACGCGCGTCAAAACGCCGAAGGCCGGCGAGACGCACCTGTTCACGCACCGACATCGCATGCGTCTCGCGCACGAATCAGTCGTGCAGCCCCTCTGGCGACGTGAAATCGCGTCGCTCCTGCCATGCCCGCTCGAATACGTGCTCGACGATATGCGCGGCTGCCGTGTCGACGTGCACCTCGTCGTCGGCCGACTCGGCGCGAGCCGGGGCGTACTCGTCGAACAGTTGATGGAGGGCAGACCGATCGCCGCCGACAAGGCCGGTGAACGTGTGTGGCGCGATTGTCGTGGGAATCGTGTTCATGGGGGGGGCTCCTTTCCGGTTGTGAGTGTTCGCTGTACGGAGATGCCCGTGCAGGGGAATTGCCGTAGGAGGAAACCCTACAGCACACAGAGGCCGACGGAGCGCGCCGCTTTGACATGCGGCTCAAGTCAGTTGCTGCCGAGCATGGGGTCGAGCATGGGGTCAGGGTTCTTGATTCCAGCGAGCATGGGGTCCGAGCATGGGGTCAGGGTTCTTGATTCGAGTCTTGAGCCGCCCGTCCATCGACTCTGACCCCATGAACGGTGTCCTCGAGCACGGCTTCGCCCGCATCCGCTGCGACGCCTGCGCGCACGACTATCTGCTGGCGTTCTCCTGCCAGTGTCGCTACTTCTGCCCGAGTTGCCACGCCAAACGCGTCGCGATCTGGACACAGTGGCTGGACACCACCCTGCTCGCGCCGGTGCCGCACCGCCAAGTGGTCCTCACCATCCCCAAGCGACTGCGCGCCTACTGCCTGTACCGGCGCCGCCTGCTCGGCGAGATCGCGCGGGTGGCCGCCCGCACCGTCACGGCCGCCATCCGCGCGCTGACGGGTGAGCGCGACTTGGCGGTCGGCATCGTCGCGTGTCTGCAGACGCACGGCTCACGCGCCAACTGGCATCCGCACCTGCACCTGCTCGTCACGGACGGCGGGTTCCGGCCCGACGGGACCTGCATCTCGTGGCCGGTGCACGACACGGCGCGGTTGACGGAGGCGTTCCGCCGCGCCGTCTTGCGGCTGTTCGTGCGCTTGGCCCTCTTCGACGAGGACCAAGCCGCCGGGATGCTCACGTGGCCGCACTCGGGCTTCCACGTGCATACGGCGGTCTGGGTGTCGGAGGACGACCGGGCCTTTGCCACCC
>CAYMQV010000106.1:1390-14831 GCA_964392395.1 uncultured Gemmatimonadaceae bacterium | reverse complement strand
GAACGCCGCGGCGTTCATGCGCGACACGACGTGGGGCACGGTGGTGCCGGGCCGTCGCGCCGATCTGCTGCTGATCAACGGCCGGCCACATGAGAGGATCGGAGACACACGCCGGATTGTCGCGGTGATGCAGGCGGGGCGGTTGCTGCCCCGCGCGCAGCTGACATTTGCGGCGCAGCGGAGTGTAAACTTCCGGACCACGGGGTCGGCGTTGTCGACGAAGTAGTGCGCTGAGCAGACACGACTCGCCAGTTCCATTCGCTGCTGGATCATCGGAGGCGCGTGTCTGCCTGAGCCGGCACGGCATGAGACTTCCGCGTTCGCAGATTGAGGCACCAGAGCTTTCCGCGAACTGCCTGCGACTCGGGCTACGGCGCCAGTCCTGGTGGCGTGTCGTCTGAGACAACCGGCGCCCCGAAGCGCAGCAGCAGGTGCGAATGCTCACCGATGAAGAGCCGGGCATCCTGCCCCGTCCAGGCACTCGTCCCTCGCATCGCAGGGTCGCCCAACGCCTGTACGTACCATGCGGCCTTCGGCCCATTCGGGAGCGAGTCGAGCCGTGTGGGCCTGGCGGGGTTCGCAACCGGCGAGTCGACATTCGGCACGAAGGTCAGGTAGTTGCCGTCGGCATCGAAGGCGCGTGCACCAGACACCTTGTTGAGCAGCAACATGAACGCACCGACATGTGTGTTCCACGACAGCGACGGCCCCCAGTAGCCACCACCATCGGCACGCTGCCACGACCGCTCCGGCGGCAACAGCGAGGTCGCCTGACCGAGAGCCGTTGGCGTCCATGACTGCCCAACCCGCGGCCCAGGCGTGCCTTGCAGCCCCGCGCCTGACCACGATCCGTCGTGCCACCGCGCTGCCTTGCTGGTACCATCGGGCTGCAGCGGCTGGTCGAGGTCCGCCAGGGCGATGCGCGCCAGCTGGATGCCCTGCGTTCGCGCATCGTCGCCGGTATAGTCGGTGAAGGCGATGTAGGCGTAGGTGCTGTCGGGGCCTACCGCCATACTCGGATCACCCACTCCGCCGGCGAAGAACTGCACCGGCAGATCACAGCTGATCGCGAAGCTGCCATCGCTGATGATGATGCCGAGGTTGTCCCAGGTGCGGCCGTTGTTGCTGGAGCGTCCAAGCCCGATGTGCGGGACGGAGAGGTAGGGGCGCGTGAAGGGTGCCGGGCAACGCACATACGGCCCCTCCTCCAGATGGTAGAGCCCGTAGAGGGTGCCCGTGCGCGGCTCACGATACACCGACTCCATCCAGCGCATTTTCGTGGATGTCGGGCCATCGGCGCTGTTGATGTCATGCACGTACCACTTCCGCGCCGCATCCCAGGCGAAGCGGGCATCGTCGTCGGTGAAACGCATCGGATCAAAGGGTTGTGCGCTCGCCGCATCGCGACCGCCGCGGCTTCGCCACGGGTGCTGGTTGGACACCATCTGGAAGAGCGAGTCACCCACCCACCACGACGGCCGGTTGCAGTCGCTGCCGACCGGGCTGGTGACGCGAACGGTATCGACGGTGATGAGTGTGACTTTCGGCGCCACGAAGGCCGCGCGGGCGACCAGTGTGTCAGCGCGCGGGGGCCGCACATCGCGAGCGCAGGCAGACTGCATCGCGATGGAGAACAGCGCCGCGGCAACTGGCGCACAGCGGTTCGTCACGATCGTCAGGCCTTCCATGACATTCATGGTGCACCTGAACGTTGATCGACGCTACGGTGCGCCAAGCCGACATGACATGCGCATGACGGCTGAGAACACGCGAAGTATGTCGCGTCTGTAACGGCGTTACAGAGCGCGCGCATTTGTTTTCCCTCTGCGAGACCATGACCTTTGCAGACGCATCTCACCTAAGCTAAGCTCGCCCTTCGACCAATGTCTGCCAAGACGCCCTTCCCCAGCAGACACACGGGCAGTTTCTCCGTCGGCCGCGTCGCAGCGACGCCGGGCCGGGGCCGAACAACACACCGTTCCTCACAAGGGGGACAGGAACCAATGCGTCTCTTCCGTCAGAGCCTGGTCGCCGTTGCGATACTCATCGCAACGGCACCGGCACTCCTCGCACAACGCCGCATCACTGGTCGTGTCACCGAGGAGGGGCCGAACACCCCGCTCGGCAGCGTCAGTGTGCAGGTCACCGGTTCCACCACCGGGGCGTACACGAATGCCGAAGGTGCGTTCTCGCTGACCGTTCCGACGGGCGCAGTGTCGCTGCGCGTCCGGCGCATCGGCTACTCGCTTCGGACGATACTGGTGCCAGCGAACCAATCGACCGTGAACGTGTCACTGAGGAGGGACGTGCTGCAGCTCGAAACGCAGATCGTCACTGGTCAGCAGGGCACACTCGATCGCCGCAACGCCGCCACGGCCGTGGTGCAGGTCACCGCTGAAGATCTCAGCCGCGTGCCCGCCCAGAGCCTCGAGCAGGTGTTGCAGGGGAAGGTGGTGGGCGCACGTATCAACATGAACAGCGGTGCCCCCGGCGGCGGTGGTCAGATCCAGTTCCGGGGCGTCACCTCGGTCCTCGGCAACGGTGAGCCACTGTTCGTCATCGACGGCGTGCTGATGTCCAACGCCTCGATCGCCAGCGGTGCGAACACGCTCACCCGCGCTGCGGGTGCGGCGGCCAACATCGCCAGCGTCCAGGACAATCGCACCAACCGGCTGGCCGACATCAATCCGAACGAGATTGAAGACGTGCAGGTGCTGAAAGGCGCCGCCGCGTCGGCACTCTACGGGTCGCGCGCCACCAACGGCGTGGTGATCATCACCACCAAGCGCGGCAAGAGCGGCACGCCACGCTGGAGCATGACGCAACGCGTCGGACAGTCATCACTGCTTCGTGATGTCGGGCAACGCTGCTTCCAGGACACCACCACCGCGCTGGCCGCTGGCACCGCGTCGTCCAACGCCGCGATCGCCCGCGAAGTGCTGACGGCGGCCATTGCCGCCAACGGCGGGAACATCCCCTGCAACAACTTCTCGCGCCAGCTCTTCGGCGACAACGGGGCAGCGTACGAGACCGGTCTCCAGGTGTCCGGCGGTAACGACCAGACGCGGTACCTGGCCGCGATCTCGCGCAAGTATGACGCTGGCACCGCCAACAACACCAACGCCACGCGCGACAACGCCCGCATCAACATCGACCAGAACATTTCGAGCCGCCTCACCGCGCGCCTCGATCTTGCGTATACGCGCAGCCAGTCCAATCGCGGCCTGTCCAACAACGGCAACGATCCGAACACCAGCCCTGGCTACGTCTTCGCCAAGACGCCCAGCTTCATCTCGCTGCAGAACCCCGACACCGCCGGCCTCTACCCGATCAACCGGTTTGGTGGCGTCGGGTCGAACTTCGCCAACACGTCGAACCCGTTCCAGACGTTCGAGTTCATCACCAACAACGAAGACGTGAACCGTCTGGTCGGTGCTGCCTCGCTCAACTACCAGCTGCTGGCCACCGACAAGCAGCAACTGCGCGTGGAGTACTTCGCCGGACTCGATCGGTTCGACCAGGTGAACAACATCCTCAGCCCGAGCATCCTGCAGTTCGAGCCCGTGGACGGACTGCCAGGTACGTCGGTGTTCAGCAACTCGGTCAGCCGCCAGCTCAATCAGGCGTTGCGCGCGTACTGGACGTACACCCCGCCGAAACTTGGCGCGACGTTCAACACGATCGTCGGCCTCACGGAAGAGGAACAGGGCCTGAATGTGACGCGCAACCGCGCACAGAACCTCCTCTCCGGCGTGGTGAACATCAACCAGGGCCAGCAGCTCAGCTTCCAGAGCCGTGAGCTCCAGCGCGATCAGGCCTGGTTCGTCAACCAGAGCGTGCTCGCGTTCGACGACCGGCTGTATGTGGCCGCCGGCGTCCGCGGCGACCGCTCGAGCAACAACGGCGACGTGTCGAAGTACTATGTATTTCCGACCGCGCAGGCCTCGTACCGCTTCGTCAATGCGCTGCCAGGGCTCGATGAATTCAAGCTGCGCAGCTCATGGGGACAGACGGGGAATCGGCCATTGTATGGCCAGCGCAACATCACGTTCGCGCCCGTCACACTCATCGGCGGATTCAACGGCGTCGGGGTGAATGCCGGCCTTGGCAACCCTGAGGTGGCACCGGAGCGCAAGACCGAGCTCGAGATGGGCGTCGACGTGACGGCCTTCTCCCGCCGCCTGGCGTTCGAGTACACCTATGCCGATGCGAAGATCGACGACGTGCTCTTCCAGCGTCCGATCCCGCCAACCGCTGGCGTCAACTCGCAGATCTTCAATGGCGGCCGGCTGGCCAACACGAGCCATGAAGCCGCGGTGACCATCGTGCCGGTGCAGCGCCAGGGCTTCACCTGGGTCTCGCGCACCTCGTTCCAGCGGATCCGGAACGGCGTCGATACACTGCCGATTCCGCCATTCGCCGTCGGCAACACCGGCTTCGGCGCAGGCTTCGGTCGTGCCCGGATCACGCAGGGCGTCTCCACCACGGCGATCTGGGGCAACAAGCCGATCATCGTCAGGAACGCCGCCGGGCGGGATTCGATCTTCACGCGCGACACGATCATCGGTGATGGCAACCCCGACTTCGAACTCTCCTTCACCAACACCTACACCGTCGGCCGTTTCACGCTCAATGTGCAGGTCGACTATCGCCGCGGCGGTGACCTGGTGAACCTCACGCAGCAGATCAACGACCAGTTCCAGAACTCACGCGACTATGATGCACCGTCGCCGTGCCGCGGTCAGACGGCGGCGAATCTCGAGTGTATTCGCAACGCGGGTGGCGTGATCACGCTGCTCGACACCTCCTCGACGGCCAAACTCGGTGCGTACCGGTTCTCGCGCTGGAACAACAGCAGCAACGCGACGCCCTACACGCAGGACGGCAGCTTTGTGAAGCTGCGTGAAGTGGCGCTCAACTTCGCCGTCCCGACCGACGTCACGCGCAAGCTCTTCGGCAGCCGCGTCAGCGACGTGCGGCTGAGCGTGGTCGGACGCAACCTCGGCATCTGGTCGCCGTACTGGGGCGTCGATCCCGAGGCGAACAACTTCGGCAACAACAACGTCGGCCGCTTCATCGATCTCGCGCCGTTCCCGCCAGCACGGCAGTTCTTCTTCAGCGTCGATCTGGGATTCTGAACCCATGACCACTACACTCTTGCGCCGACCTGGCCAATACTCCGCGCGGCGGTTCGTCGGTGCCGCCGTCGCCCTCGCCGCGTTCCTGGGCTGCGACGCCGACCGTCTCAACATCCCCAACTTCAACGAATCGCTGGTCGATCAAACCGCGGATCGTGCGCTCCTCCAGAATGCCGTCTCCGGCATTCTCGGCGAACAGCGCGCCGGCATGGCTGGCCTGATCAGCAACGTCGGCATCTTCGGCCGCGAATCGTACAACTACACCAGCTCCGAGCCCCGGAACATCACGCTCTTCCTGGCCACCTTCCCGCTCGACAACTCCGGTTTCACCAATGGGCAGTGGGACGCGCGTTTCCGCAACATGCGGAACGCCGTGAACGTCATCCGGCAGGTGGCGCCGGCGACGTTCATCAACGAGGCCGAAAAGAATGCCGTCCGTGGTTTCGCGAACACGATGCGGGCACTCGACCTGTTCTACGTGATTGCCACGCGTGACTCGCTCGGTGCTCCAACCACGATCGACTCGCTCGCACCAACACCGCAGGCGTTCGTCAGCCGCGACTCGGCGTACCGCTTCATCAGCGGGACGCTGGATCAGGCCGCGACGCAGCTCACCAGCGCCGGCGCTGTCGCATTCCCGTTCCGGCTGACCACCGGATTTGCCGGCTTCGACACGCCGGCCACCTTCCTCCAGTTCAATCGCGCGCTGGCAGCGCGAGTGCTGGTGTACCGCGGCACCGTCGGATGCGGCGCACCCTGCTACACGCAGGCACTCACCGCCATCTCGGCCAGCTTCGTCAACTCGGCCGCCGCTGCCGATCTGCGTCGCGGGGTGTACCACGTCTACTCGGCATCGTCAGGCGACCTGCTCAACGGCATCAGCCGCCAGACGGCGCCGGACCAGCTGGCGCATCCGTCCATCCGTCCCGACGCCCAGCGTCAAGCCGGTGGCGTACTCCTGGACAACCGCTTCCTCACCAAGGTGCGGACCATCCCGACGCGAAATGCGCCCGGTGGTATCGCCATCGGTATTCCGACCGATGTGGACTTCAACCTCTACGTCGACCAGCTCGCGCCGCTCCCGATCATCCGCAACGAAGAGTTGATTCTTCTCCGCGCGGAAGCGAACATCGGGCTCGCCAACTTCGCGGCGGCACTGACGGACCTGAACTACATCCGTGCCAGTGCCGGAACTCTGCCACCGATTGCATCGCTCGCGTCAGCCACGGAAGCGGTCGATGCCCTGCTCTACGAGCGTCGATACTCGCTGCTGTGGGAAGGGCATCGCTGGTTCGATGTCCGACGGTACAACCGCATCAACACGCTGCCACTGGATATCCCGACGCATTTCCGTGTGCGCGTGATGCCGGTGCCGCAGGGCGAGTGCCTGGCACGAGGGCTGGTGATCACTACGCAACCAGCTCTTCGGGCGCCTGGCTGCCCGTAACCGTCCGACGGTCAGGCAGTACAGTGCCAGCGGGCCGGGCTACCTACGGGTAGTCCGGCCCGCTGTGCAGTGCGGCGTGTCCCTGCGTCATCGCGCGTCCAGGACTGCGTTGTATATGGTCATGGACGGGGCGACCGCGGCGGGCGTCTTCCCGATGCTTCCTGAGGACGCATTGATCTGGGGCCCTGAAGAGCGAGGCGAGCACCTCTATCTGCACCGGATCACACGGGCAGCGGCAACGGGATCGCGAGGCCTGCTGGATGTGATTCCGGCGGGGCACGCCGGCGTTGTCAGAACGAGGGTCGCGCCGGCCTCGTGATGAACACGTGGGCGGAGAGCGCGGCGCTGATTGCGTACTGTGCCACGAAGGGATTTCGCTTCGCAGGCGTCCACTGCCAAGCATGGCATGGGCGTCGAGGGCGTGTTCGGGGCCGAGGCGGATGTCGCCCCAGGCTGGGTACCACGCGCCGATTCCGGGGAGCACCAGATCGAAGCTGCCGAAGCGGGCGCGGATATCGCGATACTCCGGCGTGAGCACGGTAACTGCGCCCTGAAACACCGAGCGCCACGACCCCTGCACATATAGCGACGACCAGGCCGTCGCATTGAGATCGAGCAGAGTTCGTCCAGAAAAATGCTCCGATGACGTGGCGGTGATCACCACGCCACTTGGCGCGAGCGTCGTCGACTCCCACCACTCGAGTTCCGGGAGCGCGGTGAGCGAGACCGGCGGTGCATGGAAACGTTTCGGTCCCTCGACTGGCACTGGTGATGCGGCTCGATCGGGCATGGGGGTCAGTTCGGGGGTGGGGAGCGTGGGCGAGCGTGGGCACGTGCGAAAGCGGCACAACCGTTGGCGAACAGCGCATGGGAGCAGCGCAGGCAGTGATACGCCTCGCAGGTGCGATGTTCGCTCGCTACGGTGGCCTTGGCAGCGGGCCGAAGGGGCGGGAGGCCGATTTGCGCTGTTCGGTCGATGTCGTTGGGGGCGCTTGCGTCAGCGAACCGGGTGCGCTTTCGGCCGGCCTCTGCCGACGCCGCGTGCGACATTTCGCAGATAGGCGCGATCTCGCATACTCCGCAGCAGACAGACCCTCGCCGCTGTGTTGCGACCAAAACTGCACCTGGTTATACTATCGGTATGAAGACTGCCATCTCGTTGCCAGACGCCGTCTTTCACGCGGCCGAGCGTCAGGCCAGGCGTATGCAGAAATCGCGCAGTCGAATGTACGCGGACGCATTGTCCGAGTACCTCAGCCGGCATTCGCCAGACGAAGTGACTGAGGCGATGAATCATGTCGTCGATCAGGTTTCGCCGGGTCCTGATGCGTTTGTCTCGGCAGCCGCGCAGTCAGTGCTGGCGCGCAGCGAGTGGTAGACGTCACCCAGGGGGAGATCTGGTGGGCCGAGCTGCCGGCGCCCGCTGGATCGGCGGCGGGGGTCCGCCGGCCCGTCGTCGTCGTGCAGGGCGACGCGCTCAATCGCAGCCGGTTGGCGACGGTGGTGTGCGTGCCGCTGACAAGCAATCTGACGTGGGCGTCCGCACCCGGAAACACACCGCTCAGCGCGAAGCTCGCCGGCCTCCCGAAAGACGCTGTGGCGAATGCATCACAGTTGTTCGCGATCAACCGCGCCTATCTCACGACACGCATCGGCAAACTCCCGCCGAAGCGGCTGGAACAGGTGCTCACCAGTATCGATGTCGTTCTCGGTCGGTAGAGCGTCTGAGGTCAAATCAGGAACCGTCATTCCAGCCGCGGACGTGGCTGGATCCGTCTCGAAGGCAAAAGTCGCGACTTTCACCAGCGGTGGACTTCATTCGGGAGATGACGCGGAGCTGGCGCGGATCGACTGGCGCGGATCGACTGGCGCGGATCGACTGGCGCGGATCGACTGACGCGGATCGAGGACTCTGCGACCTTGCAGGCGCTCCGCCTTGGACGTTACGATCGGCTGCGCCATTCTCGACACCCGCGACCATGCGGCAGTCGACCCCGTACTCGTGACGATCAGCGATCGGCTTCGCAATGCGACGCGAAGCTACGACACGATCGCGCGCTTCGGTGGCGACGAGTTCGTAATCCTGCTGAAAGAGGAGGCCGACGAGTCGGAGACGTTGACAGTGATCATAACGAATCCGCGATTCATTGCATGAGCCACTCTGGCTCGATGGCCGCGAAATCGCGGTTGCGGCGAGCGTCGGCGTCGCGTGTGCGCTGCTGTCAGACGGTGCGGATGACCTGCTCCGGAACGCCGATGTCGCCATGCATGAAGCACACGGAGGCCGGCAAGTCGCGGCATGCCGAATTTGCGCCGTCAAATGTACGCGGCGATCGTGGAACGGCGGTCGATGGAATCGGATCTGCGGGATGCCTCGATTGACCATTCCGCCGCAACGTATACACTAATATTGAGTCGCCGAAGTGCCGTGGCGAACGGCGGGTGATGGATTGCGGCGCGAGCCAAGGCGCCACCCGGAGCGAGACCAGCCGTATCGCAAGGCGTTGCAACGCCGGTTCGCGCCAAAAGACGCGCCCGACTGCCACGAGACTTCGGCGACACGACCCCACCGGCGGAACGGCACCGGCTTAACGCAAAGGCGCAAAGGACCGCAGATGCGTGGGAACAGCAGCAACACAGCGCTGCTGCCGTTGCTGTGACGACACATCCGTGCTCAAGTCGCTGCTGACCATCACATCGCGCCGAGGTGTCTGGATCCTGCAGACGGCCCTTGCGCCTTTGCGCCCTTTGCGCCTTTGCGTCAGGCAGTTTGCTCTTCGTTTGCTCTTCGTTTGATCTTCGTTTGCTCTGTCTGTGCTCGAGGACGGTGGCAAGCATGGCGAGGCGTTGCAACGCCGGCTTGCGCCAAAAGACGCGCCCGACTGCCACGAGACTTCGGCGGCACTACACGAGTGTATCAACCGATTGTCGAACCTGGCTGTGGAGCGGTGCGCGGGATGAAGGCGCTGCTGCGCTGGGCTCACCCGACGCGCGGCTTCACCAATCCCGACCGATTCATACCACTGGCGGAGCAAACCAGCATCATCGTGCCGCTCGGTGGCTGGCTGCTTCGGCAGGCGTGTCTGCAGCTCGAAGCGTGGCGGTTGCCTTGGCTCGAGTCAGGTCTCGCGGCCACCACGCTACCGAGTGTCAGCGTGAACATCTCCGGTCGCGAACTCCTGGAGAACGACTTCGTGGAGGAGGTCGCAGAGGCGATCCGTCTGACCAACGCGTCCGCGCGCCGCGTCACGCTGGAGACGACCGAGACCGTGATCATGCAGGACACCGAGCGCACCCTGATGATGCTCCGTCGTTTGCAAGCCGACGGCGTGCTACTCGCGCTCGATGGCTTCGGCACCGGGTACTCGAGTCTCAGCTATCTTCCGAAGTTCCCGGTCGACATCCTCAAGATCGATCGCGCCGTTGTCGATGGGGTTGCGCTCGGCTACTCTGACGCGGCGCTCGCCCCCACGATCATAACGCTCGGGCACACGCTCGGATTGCGCACCGTGGCCGAAGGGCTCGAGGACATTGCACCACGTGACCAGCTTCGTCGCCTTGAATGTCTGAGGGGATCAGGCAAACCGATGCTGCCGCCAGCCACCACGCACCGGCTTCTCGAGCAGCGGACGTGTGCTGCTGCGTTTCTCGGCGCGGTATGATCTGTCTGACGATGCATGACATTGCACCGGTAGCGGACTCGGCGTCAACGTCGCGGCGCGCGCGATGGTGCGCGTCGCGGTACCCAATGCGCGGGCTCGGCTGCGCGGACGTGACAGCTCCGCGGCACGCTCCCGCACGGTAGTTGCGCTGCTGATTCACAATCAGACCTCACCCAGCTGCGCGGCGATTACCTTCGACATGAGTCCCGCGATGGACACCGCTGCGCGAGAAGTCTGGTGCGCTGGCGTTGCTCGTCCTCCGTGACATCGCCTTGGTGAGTCATCGTCATCGGAGTGGGAATGGTGGGACACGATACGAAAGCGCCCGACGCCATCGTTGGCGAGATCATCACGACGGCTGATGAGCGCGTGAACGCGGGTGCATTGCAGAACGCGATCTTCAACAGCGCAAATTTTTCGAGCATCGCCACCGATGCCAGCGGTGTCATCCAGATCTTCAATGTTGGCGCGGAGCGGATGCTCGGCTACTCGGCGGCGGAGGTGATGAACATTCTCACGCCAGCTGACATCTCGGATGCCACTGAACTGAGCGCACGTGCAACCGCGTTGAGTGTGGAGCTCGGCACGCGGATCGAACCCGGTTTCGATGCACTGGTGTTCAAGGCATCGCGCGGCATCGAAGACATCTACGAGCTGACGTATGTGCGGAAGGACGGAAGCCGGATTCCGGCGGTGGTGTCGGTCACGGCGCTTCGTGATGCACAGGATGCAATCATCGGCTACCTCCTGATCGGTACCGACAACACGGCTCGCAAGCTGGTCGAGGCAGAGCAGAAGAAGCTCGATCAACGGCTCCGCGATCAGCAATTTTATACGCGATCACTGATCGAGTCCAACATCGATGCGCTGATGACGTCGGATGCCTCCGGGATCATCACCGATGTGAACAAGCAGACCGAAGCACTGACCGGCTGCACGCGCGACGAGTTGATCGGGTCGCCATTCAAGGACTACTTCACGGATCCGGAGCGCGCGGAAGCCGGTATCAGGCGCGTGCTGAGCGAGAAGAAGGTCACCGACTACGAACTGACGGCGCACGCACGCGATGGAAAGAAGACGGTCGTGTCGTACAACGCGACCACGTTCTACGATCGCAATCGCAACCTGCAGGGGGTGTTCGTCGCGGCGCGCGATGTCACGGAGCGCAATCGCGTTGAAGAGGAGCTGCGCGTCGCAAAGGCCGCGGCCGAGAGCGCGAGCAGGACGAAGTCGGAGTTTCTGGCCAGCATGAGTCATGAGATCCGCACGCCGATGAATGCCATCATTGGTATCGCCGATCTGCTGGCCAAGACGCCGCTGACTGTCGAGCAGGACAAGTTCGTGCGAATCTTCCGCCGCGCGGGCGACAACCTCCTCAATCTCGTCAACGACATTCTCGATCTGTCCAAGGTCGAAGCCTCGCAGCTCGAGATCGAGCGGACCGAGTTCTCGCTCGGTGAAGTGCTGGAGAAGGTGAACGAGATGGTCGTGGTCAAGTCGCGAGAGAAGGGGCTGAACCTGATTTTCGAGATCGCGTCGGACACGCCATCCGACCTGATCGGCGATCCGAGTCGATTACAGCAGATCCTGCTGAACCTGCTCGGCAATGCAATCAAGTTCACCGAAAGTGGTGAAGTCGCGCTGCGCGTGACACGTGACGGGAAAGCCTCCGTGCCGACCGCGTTACGGTTCACCGTGACGGACACGGGAATCGGCATTCCAGCCGAGAAGCTTACCCAGATCTTCGAACGGTTCACCCAGGCCGACTCGTCGACGACGCGCCGGTTTGGTGGCTCCGGTCTCGGACTCACGATCTCCAAGCGCCTGGTGGAACTGATGGGCGGCCAGGTCGACGCCCAGAGCACGGTTGGTGAGGGCAGCGTGTTCACCGTCGTCGTGCCGTTCGAGATCGGCCATGCCGGCATGCGACGCGTCACGGCTCGACACGGTGCACCGCAGGATCCGCCGCTCCCTGCGCTCCGCATCCTGCTGGCCGAAGACTCGCCCGACAATTGCACGATCATGAAAGCCTACATGGCACACACACCCTTTGTGATCGACATCGCTGATACCGGCGCAATCGCATGCGAAATGTTCAAGGTCGAACACTACGACGTGGTCCTCATGGATCGACAGATGCCGGTGATGGACGGGCTGACCGCGACCCGCACGATCCGTGCATGGGAAGCAGCCAATGGCCGCCTGTCGACCCCGATCATCGCGGTCACCGCGTCGGCGCTGAAGGGTGATCGCGAAAAATGCCTGGCGGCGGGATGTACTGCGTTCCTGACGAAACCGATCAAGAAGGAAGTGCTGTTGCAGGCGATCCTCGAATGCCAGAACGTCACCACTCTTTCGCCACCACCGCAGCCAGCTGACGCCCCTGATTTCGCGGTGCACGCGAGCACACGCCATCCTGTCGGCACTGGTCGAACGATTGTTCTGATCGAGGACAACGACGACCTCCGCGAACTGTTCACGATCGTCCTCGAGCAGCGCGGACACATCGTCTTGGCCGAGCGTGACGGGATCGATGGACTGGCGCGTGTGCTGGCCGAAAGGCCGGAGGTTGCGATCATCGACATCGGGTTGGCCGGCATGGACGGATACGAAGTCGCACGACGGCTGCGGACGGAGCTCGGATCGTCGATTCTGCTGGTGGCGACGACGGGCTTCGGGCACGAGAGCGATCGGCTCAACGCCATGGACGCTGGCTTTGACGTGCACCTCGTCAAACCCTTCGACTTTGCCCGCCTCGATGAGGTGCTGGAACGACGCTGCCTCAGTGAGGCGAAGTAGAACTGCAGGCAGGACTTTCATTCGCGGTGCAGGCAGTCGGTGCCGTCCGGCGGGCGGTCAGGCGCTCGCCCGCAAGGCCGGGCGCTCGAGTGTCGGCACCATGCGCTGCGCGCACACCGGTGTGGTGCTGGTGACGTTCGCGCTCAGTGAGCGCGCTGGCACGGGTCCGCATCACGACATGGGCACACCACCGCGGTGCGCCCCTGCGATTTTCGGGACACCGGTGGCCGTCTCGCCGGCGCAATTCTACCGACCCATACACGCCTGTGGCATTCCTGATGCTGCCCCGCTCCCTCGCCGCTGCCGCGCTGCTCGCCGCTGCCATGTCGTCCGCGCTGAGGGCACAATCGCCGGCACAATCGCCGGCACAATCGCCGGCACGCTCGGCGCCAGAG
>CAYMQV010000106.1:0-1290 GCA_964392395.1 uncultured Gemmatimonadaceae bacterium | reverse complement strand
GGCACAATCGCCGGCACAATCGCCGGCACAATCGCCGGCACGCTCGGCGCCAGAGGCGGCCACCACGAACGGTCGAGTGCGAGGCCTGACACTCGCCAGCGGTGTGCGGCGCTTCGCCGGCATCCCATTCGCCGCGCCGCCGGTCGGCCTGCTGCGCTGGAAGCCGCCGCAGCCCGCCGCGGCCTGGTCCGGCGGGCGAGCGGCGGTGCGCTTTGCCGATCAGTGCATGCAGGCGCGCCCCTTCTCCGACATGGTGTTCCGCAATCAGGGCACCAGCGAGGACTGCCTCTACCTCAACCTGTGGACCACCTCGCCGACGACGTCACAGCGCATGCCGGTACTGGTGTACTTCTTTGGCGGCGGCTTCATCGCCGGCGACGGCTCCGAGCCGCGTTACGACGGCGAGGCGATCGCGCGCCGCGGCGTGGTGGTCGTCACACTCAGCTACCGACTCGGCATCTTCGGTTTCTTTTCGCATCCGGAACTGGCGCGTGAATCGGCAAAGCACGCCTCGGGGAACTATGGCCTGATGGACCAGACCGCGGCGCGGCGCTGGGTGCGGGCGAACATCGCGGCGTTCGGTGGCGATCCGAAGCGCGTGACGATCGCGGGCGAGTCGGCGGGATCGTTCTCCGTCAGCGCGCAGATGGCATCACCGGCGGCACAGGGACTGTTCACCGGTGCGATCGGCGAAAGCGGCGCGATGCTCGATGGCCCGCTTTCGGTGCGACGGGCCGCGATGACGGAAACTGACGGCGCGACGTTCGGCAGCGCGATCGGTGCGCCGACCGTGGCGAAGTTACGCGCGCTCTCGGCCCACGAATTGCTCGCCGCAATGCGACGCGATGGTGGGCCGCAATTCGGCCCGAACATCGACGGCGAGTTCCTGGCCGAGTCGCCCAACATTACTTACGCGCAGGGTCGGCAGGCGCAGGTGCCGCTGCTCGCAGGCTGGAACTCGGAGGAGATGCGCGGCCAGTACCTGGTGCCGGAACTGACACCAGCCGGTTTCGATGACGCACTGCAGAAGACGTTCGGAACCCGCGCCGCCGAGGCGCGCACGGTCTACGCCGGCACCACGGCGGCCGAGATCGCACAGGCGGCCACCGACCTCGCGAGTGATCAGTGGATTGCCTACGGCACCTGGAAGTGGCTCGAAGCGCAGTCGCGTGTCGCGCCGGTGTACCGATACTACTTCGTGCAGGGTCGTCCACCACTGACGATACCGGAGAAGCCCGTCAGCGGCGCGACACGCGACTGCGCTTCGAGCCACTTCCAGGTGCCGTAGGC
>CAYMQV010000105.1:0-15097 GCA_964392395.1 uncultured Gemmatimonadaceae bacterium | reverse complement strand
GGCGAATCCGGGGTGCGGTATCGCACATAGAAGGTCCTGAGCCCGTTGGCGTTCACCCTCACCTCGAAGCCAGGGCAGCGAGCGTCGGTGACGGTGTACGGCGAGCTGCGCGCCTGAAGACGTTGGACGCTGGCTGCGGTCAGTGCGTGCTTGGACGCGGGGTCTGCAGGCGGTGATCGACGGGGCATGGCAACTTTGAGAGAGGGACGCCGGAGACGGTCTGAGACACCCAATGTCTCACCAGTGTCTCACCGTTCGCTCAATCAAGGTATAACTCGATCAGCCACGCGCAACTAGTCATTTCTCAGAAAGCCTTTACCTGTATGGCGTTCCAGCGCTTAAATCAACGCAGATCAAACACCGTCAAAGAGCCGTTCCATAACTTCCCAAGCTGAAGGTCGCGGGTTCGAGTCCCGTCTCCCGCTTTGAAACAGTTCGGCATGTATCCGAGAAACGCCCCGCCAGCACACGCCGGCGGGGCGTCTTTTTCGTTTGCAGCTGTGGACGGCCGCTTACCGCCGGTCGAGCGTCGAGTTTGTGACGCCTTGGTCGCGACTCAACTGAGCCTTCGATGGCCCGCAGTCACGGGTGCATCATGAATGGCAGGCCGATGATGAAGTTCTCGAGCGCATTCGCTCCCTCGAAATGCGCTCCTCCCCAGAGCAGGAGGCATCCTCGGCCGGCCGCGACGTCAGCACGAGCGGGCGCGGGTCCTGGCTGGTTAGTGGCACGTCGATACTTGGCAAGAATGTTCTGGTGGCGCTGCGCGTGCCGGCTCGCGCCCATGTGCATGTGCGGGGTATCGGCCAGGTGCACGGTTGCTCCCCGCTGGAGCGCGCGGGCGATAACGCGACCTTGCGTGATGCTGTTCCCCAGCGAGAATCCAGACGGACAGAGGCTTTCGACCACGCGAAGGGAATCTCCACTGGCGGCCGCAATGCGTGCCGTGGCAAGCTTCTCGACGTTTCCATGCTCCTCGTAAAGCTCGGTGAAAAAGTGGCGAACGACGCCCATATTGATCAGCTCCAGTGCAAGCTGACGCGCCTCGGGCTCGCCGTGATCCTCGCCGATGCCAAGGGCTCCGTTCTGTAGTGCGACGCGAGCAACTTCCGGATTAAAACGAATCAGAGGCATCGTGGTGGTTCGCCTTTTGGCGGAGTGAAGGGCGGGAATCGATCCCTCTAATGTCAAGCTACGCAATGAAGCATTGCAGTCAGGACAATGATTCGCAACGACTCATGTTTCGACTGCTTGGGTGTTCTAGGCTTGTCGCGGCCGTGGTGTGTCTTGGGATGATGGAGCGGTTTTGACGTCCACTACATCCCCCGGACGTCCCTCCCGAAAGTCGGACTTTCGCGTGCGTCGGTCGGTGGGAATCTTACGGCACGATCACGACCCATCGAACCTGGTTGACCTCGAGAGTCCTGCGTCGCACTTTCACCCGCCACCATGCTCGCCGCCCTCGAACTGCGCGTCCCACCACCGGTCCTCGTTGCCGTCACCGCGCTCGTGATGTGCGGCGGCGCCTACGACGCGGCGCCGCTCGCGCGCCCCGGCTGGCTGCAGAGCGCCACCATTGGCGTGGCCGTCACCGGCGCGCTGATTGCCGCTGCCGGTATCGTCGGCCTGCGGGCCGCACGCACCACCGTCTCGCCCACGCGACCCGACGCATCACGGGCACTCGTACGACGCGGGATCTTTCGACTGACACGCAATCCGATCTATCTGGGCGCGCTGCTGGTCCTCACCGCCTGGGCCATGCAGCTCTGGCAGCCACAGTCGTTCGTGGCACTGCCGGTGTTCGCGGGCTGGATTCATCGCTTCCAGATCCTGCCCGAGGAGCGTGCGCTGCGCGCAAAATTCGGCGCTGGTTATGAGGAATACACACGCGCAACGCGACGCTGGCTCTGAGCGGCATCACGGTGGCTGTCTGCGTGATCGCGATGAATCATCGCCCGCATCATAGGAACGGATGAAATCCACCTCCAGCTGAAATGGCCCATCCCGTCCATCCGCCATGTACAATCCCACGCTCTGGATTCGTGCGAGGTTGATGGGTGCGGCATTCACGTTCTGGCCAAAGATGGTGTTCCGCAGTGCGCTGAAGGGCATGCGCACGACCGTCCACTCCGGCGTGGTGGGAAACGAGGCACGCCGCGACACGTTGCGTCCGAACCGGCGCTCACCATCGTCAACCTCCACCTGAAACTGACGCCCCGTGCCGCGCACGCGCAGTTCGAGTCCGGTTTGCCCGGTCAGGTCGACCACACACCGCGCTCGCGTGAGTGTGAATCCACCACCTTGTGTCACGAGCGTGCCCGTGAAGCGAAGCGCGCCGTTCGTCACCGTCACGAAACCGGCCGATCGGCCTCCCATGACGCCGTCGTTCACCACGCTCCATTCCGATTCCGCTGCGCTGCCGAATGAGAAAAGTGTGATCGGCATCATGCGCTCGGGTTGAGTGAGACTGGGAAGCGGATGGAAGGCTGCCACCCCACAGAGGAGTGGCAAGAGAAGTCGTCGCACCGACTCGAATGGCACAGGATGAGTGCTGCAATTCACACGACCTCCGTCAGCGCTTCGATATGCTTTGCCTCGATCTGTGCCAGCTGCGCGGCGATGTCACGCACCGAGGCCGCTGTGCGGTCATCGAGCGATGTGGTCAGTGGCCATGCCGAATAGGGACCGTCATGACCGGGCAGAGAAACGCAGCGGAAGCCCGTGAAGGCCTCGAGACTGTCGCCTCGCCGCCTTTGGTCGATGGCAGCCATCCGCGGGAGCTGTCAATATCGTGGAACGTCGTCGCCGCCGCACCGTTCCTGAGCCGGGGCAGGCTGGCCGGTGTCGTCGCCATCGAACTGTCCTGTGCTGTGACACCATTCGTGAGCAGGCTCGTAGTGCGGTCATGAGCTTCCAGTCAATGCTTTCGACTGCCACAGAAGTTTTACGCGCCCGCGGCGCCTTGCGGCCGATCGCACGGCGGCACGCGGCGGTCTGCGCACTCGCACTGCTGACGAGGGCTACCAACGCTCTCGCACAATCACCAGCGGCGATGTGCCGCCCTGACCCGGACGGTCCGCCCGTACCGCGCGCGGCCTTCGCACCGCGCGAATCCACAGCGTACATCCTGCCATTTGAACTCGGCACGCCACGACTGATCTGGCGTACTACCAGTCAAGTCACTACACACGGGGAAACGGCGGCGTTGGTCTGTACGCCATCGACGTCGAAATGCCGGTTGGCACGCCGTTAGTCGCAGTGCGAACAGGACGTGTAGTTGCGGTGCGCGATAGTTTTCCCGACGGGAATGATCGTGATCTCGAAGAAAACTTCGTCCTAGTCCAGCACGCAGACTCCACCGTCGCGCGCTATCTGCATCTGACGCAACGTGGTGCGCTGGTCCGTGTTGGTGATCGTGTGAATCAGGGCCAACGTATCGCGCTTCGCGGCAACAGTGGGCAGACCGGCGGACCCCATCTGCATTTCAATGTGCAACGCTGCGGGCCGAATCTTCCGCCTGGTTATAACACGCTGCCATGTGGTATGACCATTCCGCTGACATTTCGGAATGCCGGGCCGAACGTGTGCGGCTTGGTGCCTGGCAAGCGATATGGGCGGCGTCAGTCGAAGCGCCTCGCTCCATGACACCAACGTGGGCGCCAGAGCAGCGGATAATGCAAGTCCAATGCAGGAACCGCGTGCGTTTTGCGCGGATCACTGTCCCGCGTGGGTGCCGGCACACGAATGAAATCCCTCTGCCCGCCGATCAGGGAGACAATGCGCGGTTGCGAAGATGGCGAGTCGTTCGGTGCTCGGTGTCATGAATGACTTTGCGCACGGCATTACCAACTGCCTGTCGCGCTGTTCGGAGGAGGACAGCCTGACGCTGCTCGGCGATCAGCTGGCGGACAGGCCGATATTCGCGGCGGGGCCACGGGACGGGGGGGTGAGACCGGGGCGTTGCAACGCCGGCTCGCGCGATAAGACGCGCCAGTTCATTCCTCCGACGCGGTCGTGTCACCCTCACCCCCTGCGCGTGGACTACGACCCGTCCACCGTTTGAACGCCCGCGAAAACGCCTCCGCATGAGCAAATCCAGTGCGACGCGCGACGTCACGCACGGTCAACCCTTGCTGCGCCAGCAGTTCCGTCGCCACCGTCAGACGCACCCGCTCCAGTACCGCCTCGAAGGTGGTGCCTTCCTGCGTCAGCCGACGGTACAGCGTCTGTCGACTCATCGCGAGCATCTGCCCCACCCGCATGACGCTCACACCGCCGGAGACGAGGAGCGAGCGCACCGCAAGCTCCACTTGCCCTCGCGTGGTGCGTTGGACGTCCAGCGCTGACAATCGCGCATCCGCATGTGCGGTGAGGATTCGCGTGACATGCTTCGGCGCCGGCGTGAGGATGATATCCAGGTAGCCGTGGTCGACCAGCACTGCGTTGCGCGCACGGTCGAAGTGGACGGGGACGCGAAAGATCGCATCGTACGCCGCACGATCTGCCCGCATCGAGTGTGTGACATACACCGCGCGCAACACATTCGCGCGCTGCCACTCGGCGCATGCCGCGCGCCATGCGTGCGAACACGGATTCCGTCAGCTCAGGCCAACTGTCCCGTGGACGCAGGTCGTGCAGCCACACTCCCTGCGCGTCCTGTGCCATGCGGAACCGATCGCCGGCGCCGAGCGCGGGGAAATCGATGCCGAGTCTCGCGTAGCGGTTCAGCAGGGCCATCGCCTCGGCCATCGTCGTCGCCGCCTGCGCAACCGGCGTGGAAAGCGACAGCTCCTCACACGGCACCTGATCGCCGAGCTTCAGCGCGAATGCCTCATCGTTGCACATGTCGGCGGCGGCGCGCATCACGGCAATCATGGTGTCGACCGGGAGGCGCGCGTCATCGATGAGCAGGTCTCGCTCATCGAGGCCCGTGCGCAGGAGCAGCGATCCGCGTACCGCGCCGCGTGACACGGCGAAGTCCAGCATGCCGCGCAGATACGTCACCGAGACCGAAGGGCGACAGGCCATATCAGCAATCAGATCCGGCAACATCGTGGAACCGACGATCATCTCGATGGAACCTGGGGTCATCATCACCTCTCGGGAGGGCACGTACGGTGCTGGATCACCGACCATCGTGTGCCTCCACTTCACCGACTCCGGACACATGCCCGTCGCCTCTCACGCACCCTCCGTACAACGAGACCTGCCGCAGCACGGATTCACCGGCTGGCTGGCCCCGGACCGGCTGCTCACGGCCTCGGGCCGCGCCTGGTTCGGCACCGCGCTGGTGGGACAGCTGGTGTTCTCGCTCTACCTCATCATCCTGTACGGCGGTGCCACACTCTCCGGACAGATGGATCGCTGGAATCGGTTCATGCCGCGGGGCTACGTGCCCGGCGATGGCATCGGCAACGCCGCCCTCATGGCGCACGTGCTGCTGGCGGTCGTCATCATGCTGGTTGGTGCGACGCAACTGATGCCGGCGCTTCGCAAACGAGTGCCCGGCCTGCACCGCTGGATGGGCCGCGCATACATCATGTCCCTCGTCGTCACCAGCATTGCGGGGCTGTACATGGTCTGGTTCCGCGAAGGGTCGGAGTCAGGCGACCCCTTTCAGCACGTCGCGATCTCGCTCAACGCCGCGATCCTCATGACGTGCGGCGTCCGCGCGTGGCAGACCGCCCGCGCCCGCGACTTCGCGGCGCACCGTCGGTGGGCATTACGCACCTACATGGCAGCCAACGGCGTCTTCTTCTTCCGACTCGGCGTCTTTCTGTGGCTGGTGATCAATCGCGGACCCGTCGGCTTCGACCCCAGGACGTTCAGGGGCCCATTCCTGACGGTGCTGGCCTTCTCGGTGTACGTCTTCGTGCCGATCGCCATCCTCGAGCGCTATCTGCGGGCGCAACGCGCCACGACTCCACGCACAAAGCAACTCACCGCGGCCGGGCTGGGAGTGACGACATTGCTGACGGCCGGCGGCATCGTGGCGGTGTCGCTGATCCTGTGGATTCCCGCCATGCGGTGAAGACGGGTTGCGCGAGGGGCCGACATTCTCGGCGCGCGGACCTGCTCCGCGATTACTGAGTGGATCAGCAGCAGGGAACGCGGCCGTTGACGTCGACCCTGCAGCGCCGTTGCCTGCCTGGAAGCGTCAGCGTCACTGGTTGGCTGGCTACCTTTCCCGCGACGTCCGCACCCGCGTGCCCCCGGCGACCTGATGAGGCGGTCGGGGTGCGCGTGAGCCCGTGCCTCCCTTCATCGATGGCTTCACCGTCTCCGCCCTCTCTGGCAGCGTGATCGTGCTGCAGCGTGAGGCCATCATCGCGCTCAGCGCCTGTGGCTCACACGCGTAGGCGCGGCTCCAGCGGTTCCGATCGCTGGCTTTCCGTGCGCCAGTGAAAAGCAGCGTGTTGCGCGAACATAGCAGTCCTCACCTGCAGGTTTCGAGAACGCCGCACGGCATTGACAACGTCTCAGTTTTGCGCGTGGGTTGAGTCATGCCATTTCGACGCCGGGCCTCACCAATGAGCGGAGACAGTGCACGTGTCCATGACGAACGCATCCCAAGTCGGTTCGCGTTTGGTCTCCGCACTGTTCCTGGCATCGGCGTGCACCCGTGCGCCCGCGGACCAAGCGATACGCTTCGCTGATGCGTCGCCGCCCGTCGTCCGCGCGACCGGCGTCGTTCCACCGGCTCCGGCTGACCTCGTGGCGTTTGCGGATACCATGCACGGCGTGGTGATTCCCGACCCGCTCCGATGGCTCGAGGACACGCTTGCGGCGAACACACGCGCGTGGGTGAGAGACCAGTCAGTGTACACTGACTCCGTGCTGGCGCGTCTCGTTGGACGTGATTCCATCGCCGCCGGGCTCGAGCGGGCTTACGCCGCGATGCCGACGATTGGAACGGTCGTGCACACGCCGACACGGACATTCCTGTCGCGCTATCTGGGCGAAACGCCATCGATGTTGGTGGTCGACTCGGGGCAGCGCACCGAACGCGAAATCCTCTCGGCGAAGAACATGGCTCGGCTTCGGCCAGGCGCGCGGATTCGCAGGTTCGTGCCATCGTGGGACGGCCGATACGTTGCGCTGGGCACCACGGCGCGCGGCGATGCCAACGCGGCGATTATCGTGGTGGATGCCGTGAAGGGAGGCCCGTTGCCGGACGGCGTTCCGGATCTGTTCACCACCCAATCGGATACGCAGTACGAAGTGACGTGGTTGCCCGACGGCAGCGGCTTCTTCTACCCGCGACTGTATGAGACGTCGAGTGGCGATCCCACGGAGCAACTGAATCGCGGGCGTCAGTTCCTGCATCGCATGGGCACGCCGCAGTCTGCCGATATCCCGGTGTTTGGTTTCGGAGTTTCGCCTGGGGTACCAATGGACAAGGTTGATGTACCCTCACGAGTGGGCACGTCGGCGAACTCGTCATGGATGTTCGGAACAGTGTACCGCTCGAAGCAGAATGCGACCGATCACTACGCTGCACCGCTGCCGAACGGGACTGAGGCACCGGCGTGGGTCCAGATTTCGACCGGCGCCGATCGAATCACTGCCCTCAAGCTGCACGGCGATACGGTGTATGGACTGGCACGGAGAGGCGCTGACCGTGGCAAGGTGGTGCGACGGGTATTGCGCTCGGGCGCCACGGCGCCGTCTGCATGGGAGACCGTGATCCCGGAACGCGCCGCGGTCATCACCGGCTATGTGGTACAGGACGACGGCATTTACTTCACGGAGCGAGGCGCAGGCGCGATCGCCTTGCTTCGACTGGCACCCGGCGCCACATCGGCCGTCAACATTCCGCTGCCGGTGACAGGATCCGTGAGATTTGGGCGCGCACAATCGGGCACCGGTGCCACCGTGTCGGTAGAGTCGTGGGCCACCGTGCAGCATTGGATGATCGCATCGGGTGATACCGCACGCGCCCTTGGTATCGATGACGGATACTCGGCAAGGGCGGCCGCCGACGTGATCACCGAGCGTCTTCAGGCTCGGTCGAAAGATGGCACGATGGTGCCTGTGTCGGTGGTGTACGGCAAAGCTGCGTTGCGCAACGGGCGCCTGGATGGCACCGCACCACTCCTTATCGAAACCTACGGCGGGTTCGGAGAGGCGACTGATCCAGCCATGGATCCGCTGATCGGATACCTCGTGGAACTGGGCGTGGTGTATGCGTGGGCCCACGTGCGCGGCGGCGGCGAGCTGGGCGACGCCTGGCACATGGCGGCCACCCGCGAGCGAAAGCAGAACACCTTCGATGACATGATTGGTGCCATCGAGCACCTCATCGCCAAACGCTACACATCGGCAAAGCGCGTCACCCTGTCCGGCATCTCGTTCGGCGCGACCGTTCCCGGCATGGTGATGTCGCAGCGTCCCGATCTGCTGGGGGCGGTGCTGTATGAAGTGGGCGAGCCAGACGAAGTTCGCGGAGCGAGCACCGACCCTACTGCGGCCCGCAACATCGCGGAGATCGGCGACGTGGACACGCCGGAAGGCATTCGAATGCTGATGCGGACGTCTCCATACCATCAGGTACCCGACTCGATCGCACTGCCCGCTGTGATCGTGCACACTGCGTCTGACGACTACAACTTCAGCACCGGCATGCTGGCGGCGAAGTATGTTGCGCGATTGCAGCGGACGAACAGGTCAACACGACCAGTGCTGTGGGTTCCCACGGCAGGCGGACACAGGGCGCTGTTCAACGTGTCTCCTCAGTGGGCGGCGACGGCGATCTCGTTCATGCTCTGGCAAACGGGTGATCCGCGGTATCAGCCGGTGCGGTAGCTGGACGAGGAACGGACACGCGCTGCGCGAGAGCGCAGAGCGAGCACGAGACGATCCCTCTCGCGAGCGGGAATACGATCCGGGGCTGAGTACGTCCTGCCTCAGATCAAGAACGGTGGTGCGTCCCCGTCTCAGGTTTCGGCGGCGACACAAGGACGCTGCCTACTCGGCAGACATCCCCTCCACGGGTTGCGTCGCTACATTTCTCTTCGACGTCCGCACCAGCGTGCCAGCCGGCGACCTGATGAGGCGGTTGGGCTGCGCGCGAGCCCCTGACTCCATCACTCAGTGGGCTTCATGACCGTCTCCGCCGTCCGCGGCTGCACGAGTACACTGCGCGCCGCCTCGATCCTGGCGCTTGCCGCCTGTGGCGCGCCTGCCAGCCTCCCTATCTCCGCCGGCATCGGACCAACCCCTGTCCTGCCCGAGCCGCAGCGTTCGCTGATCCCGCTCGTGAACGTCGCCGCGGTCAACCGCTGGCCCGCAGGCGCGCGGCCGACGGCGGCGCCTGGCCTGGTGGTCACGGCCTTCGCCGACAGCCTCGATCATCCGCGGTGGCTCTACGTCCTGCCGACTGGTGACGTGCTGGTAGCCGAAACGAATGCGCCGAAGCGGCCCGACGACGCGAAGGGGATCAAGGGCTGGTTCTTCAAGCGATTCCAGAAGAAGGGCGGTGGTGCGGTGCCGAGTGCGGATCGCATCACGTTGCTGCGCGACACGAATGGTGATGGCGTGGCCGATCGTCGATTCGTGTTGCTGCAGCAGCTCTACTCACCGTTCGGGATGACGCTGGTGCGCGGCCAGTTGATCGTGGCGAACAGCGACGCGCTGGTGCGTTTTCCGTATCGCGACGGGGACACGACGATCACGACGCCCGGTGTGGTGATTGCGGCGCTTCCGGCCGGGACGATCAATCATCACTGGACCAAGAACGTGATTGCATCGCCGGACGGATCGACGCTGTACGTCGCTGTCGGGTCGAACAGCAACGTGGGAGAGAATGGCATGACGGTCGAAGCGGAACGCGCCGCGATCTGGGCCGTCGACATTCTGACGGGCTCGCATCGGGTCTTCGCGTCAGGACTGCGCAATCCCGTGGGGCTCGCTTTCGAGCCGACCACGCGCGCGCTCTGGACGGCGGTCAACGAGCGCGATGAAATTGGCGGTGACCTGGTGCCGGACTACATGACCGCGGTGCGTGATGGTGCGTTCTACGGCTGGCCGTACAGCTACTTCGGCGATCATGTCGATACACGCGCCAAGCCCGCACGCCCGGACCTGGTGGCGACGGCTGTCGTTCCGGACTACGCACTCGGTGCGCACACGGCGTCGCTGGGGTTGGCGTGGTCAGGCAGTGAAGCGATGCCGCCTGCGCTCCGGCAGGGGATGTTCGTCGGCCAGCACGGCTCGTGGAATCGCAAGCCACGCAGCGGCTACGCGGTGATCTTCGTGTCGTTCGTGAACGGGAAGCCGTCGGGGCAGCCGCGGGATGTGCTGACCGGCTTCGTTGGCGCCGACGAGAAGGCGATGGGGCGGCCGGTGGGTGTGGCGATGGACATGCACGGGGCGCTGCTGGTGGCCGACGATGTGGGGAATGTGATCTGGCGGGTGCGGGCGACGGGGAGTCGGTGATGGTGGCTGGTGCGATACCCATTCGCGTGAGTCGAAGCGCATGCGACGATCGCCAAGCGAGAACTCTCCAGACACAGGGGGCCATTTTCGCCGTGCCGCCCGGCGCGTCCAGCTTCACTCCTCCGAGCCGCTGCGCACGAATCTTTCATCGATACACAACAGCGCCATTCTTCGACGGCGATTGAATTTCAGGGGAACATTGCCCGTTGCCGGGGTCAAAGCTGTCGGGCGCTGACCTTTGGCAATTGTACCACTCGATCGCCTGTCATCCGTCAGTCGACTGAGTGACGACGGACAGGGCCATGTACCGCAGAAATCCATTGTCGTCGAACCCTCGGGCACACACCACATGACGAAGCCACTGTCCACCGATGGAGAAGGCTTGACGGAAAGAGTCCTGACCAAGGACGAGCAGGATTCGCTGACGCCCGCGCGAGTCATCGAGTTGCTGCGTGAAGGCAATTCCCGCTTTGTTGCAGGTGAACTGACGGTCCGCAATCACACGGCCCAGATTCGCCGAGCGGTGCTGAGCCAGTATCCGAAAGCGATCGTGCTTTCGTGCGTCGACTCGCGAGTGCCGGTGGAAGACGTGTTCGATCGCGGCATTGGCGATATGTTCGTGGCCCGCGTAGCCGGGAACTTCGTCAACGCAGACATTCTGGGCTCGATGGAGTTCGCCTGCCACGTCTCGGGCGCGAAACTGATCCTCGTTTTGGGCCACGAGCACTGTGGCGCGATCAAGGGTGCGATCGACGGGGTCGAGCTGGGCAACATCACGGAGATGCTGTCGAGAATCCGTCCGGCAGTCGAGCAGCTCAGCGACTACGCCGGCGAAAAGAGCAGCTCGAACGAACAGTTCGTCCATCAGGTGACCGAGCGCAACGTGACACTGAACCTGCAGCGCATTCGCGACGAGAGTCCGATCCTGCAGAAAATGGAATCTGACGGAGCGATCGCGATCGTCGGTGCGCTGTACGACATGGACAACGGCGCAGTCACGTTCGTCGAATAGCAAACGGATCAGAAGACTATGCTGGCATACGATGTGAAGCACCTCAAGGGCGACTTGAGCGGCGGGGTCGTCGCCGGCATCATCGCCCTTCCGCTGGCGCTCGCGTTCGGCGTACAATCGGGGATGGGCGCCGAGGCGGGTCTGTACGGCGCTATTGCGCTCGGGATCTTCGCCGCGCTGTTCGGCGGTACGCCGACGCAGGCCTCGGGTCCCACCGGACCGATGACGGTCGTCTCGGCGTCGATCGTGCTCTATGCCATCGAGAGGGCAGGCAGCCTGGAAGCGGGCCTGGGCGTCGTGCTCATGTGCTTTCTGGCGGGCGGCGTATTTCAGATTGCGCTCGGTCTGCTCGGCGTCGGTAAGTATATCCGCTACTTCCCCTACCCCGTCGTGTCCGGCTTCATGAGTGGCGTTGGTCTGATCATTGTGTTCCTGCAACTGTGGCCGCTGCTCGGAAGCACTTCGCCCAAGTCGACGCTCACCGTCTTCACGCAGATCGCCGAACCACTGGCGGCGCTGAACTGGAGCGCCATTGGTCTCGGCGTGCTGGCACTGCTCGTGAACTACATGTTCCCCCTGGTGACGAGGAAAGTACCGTCGGTGCTGGTCGCCCTGCTCGTCGGAACGGGCGCAGCGCTATTGCTGCGACTCGACGTGCCGACGATCGGCGACATCCCCACTGGCTTTCCGCCACTGCGACTCAGCGCTTTCACCACGGTGGCGCCCGAGTACTACGGCTTCATCATGCAGTCCGGAATCACCCTCGCGCTGCTGGGGTCGATCGATTCCCTGCTGACGTCCGTGATTGCCGACAACGTGACGAAGACTCAGCATGACAGCCGACGAGAGCTCATTGGGCAGGGAATCGGTAACGTGATCGCCTCGTTGTTCGGCGGCATTCCCGGAGCCGGTGCAACCAAGGGCACGGTGGTGGCCATCAATGCCGGAGCACGAACGCGGTTGTCAGGCATCACGCACGGTGTGTTTCAGCTGGTGGTGCTGCTGGGTCTGGGGTCCTTTGCGTCATTCATTCCTCTCAGCGTGCTGGCCGGTCTGTTGATCTCGGTCGGGGTGGCGATCATTGACTACAGGGGACTCAGGCATCTGAAGTACGTGCCGCGCGCCGACGCCGTGGTGATGATCGTGGTGCTGGTGTGGACGGTCTTCGGCAATCTGATTCACGCGGTCGCCGCCGGTGTCGTACTGGCGAGCGTGTTGTTCATGAAGAAGGCGAGCGACATTGCAGAAGCCGAGACCTCGCTTGCCGCACACCGCACAGGCGCGGCGTCGCCGGAAGACCCTTGGGACGACGAGGCGTCAGCGGCCACTGAGCCGACAGTGTACGTGAAGCACCTCTACGGTCCGATGTTCTTCGGCTTCAGTTCCGGTTTCCGCGCGATCGCGGAGACGCTGCCCAGGCAGGCGACGACGCTGATCGTCCGTATGGAACGCGTGCCCTACATCGACCAGTCGGGACTCTATACGCTGGAAGACACGCTGCTGCGGCTGCGAAAGGAAGGCAAGACGGTCCTGCTCACCGGGTTGCAAACACAGCCCGATGGCATGCTCCGCCGGATCGGCATCATTCCCGACCTGGTTTCCGAAGAGCAGATCTTCGGGAGTTTCGAGGCGTGCCAGGAATGGGTGAAGCGACCGAGCGCTGAAATCGAGTCTTGACAGGAGACTGCGAGATAGGATACTCAATCGGTTTGTTGAGCCTATGTCGCGTGCTCGCCGCCATGTCGGCGCACGTCCGCTGGAACCGCGCGGTCTCCTGCTCCAGCGCTGGTACATTGGCCAGCATGGGTCGTGGAGTCGGAAGCCACGCAGTGGCTACGCGATCATCTTCATCCCGTTCGAAGACGAAACCTCGGTGGGCTGGGCCTGACGCTTCGCCCATAGGGCGCGGAACGCGATTATATGCGCGGCCCACGCGCCGGCGATGCACATCGACGCGATCCACACGGTGGGCACACTGAAAACGAGGAGCACGGGGTGCTCGTAGAGGCGCAGTGGGGTGTCGAAGGATTGCACCACGACGCGGATGACGTTGAGCAGCAGCACCACGCCCATCCCTTGGGCCACCCAGGCTGCCGCGCGCGAGCGTGTCACAAGGGGAGCCATGCTGAGGGCGATGATGCCGGAAAGGATGTCGGGGTTGGCGCCGGTCCAGGTCATCTGGGGCGGGACGACGCCGGACCCGGCCCAGGCGTGGAGCACCAGTTCGAGGGGCAGTCGGAAGGCTTGGAACCCTACCAGCGCCCAGAGAGGCAGGCGGGCCCACCGTGCTCCCAGCGGGGAGAGGGCCAGCGCAGTGACCGAGACGAGGAGGGCGCCCAGGAACACTGGCGCGCCCGGCATGGCCGCGTCGGCGCGCAGCCATCCGGCCGCCGTGGGCAAGGCGGTCAGCGCCATCCAGAGACTGACCGCGAGCAGGGCCTTTCCTGCGCTCCTCAGTCGGTCGCTCCGGTCGGCGGTGGCTACCTGGGCGCCGATCGCACCTGCGGCCACCCACGCGACGATGGCGAGAAATGCGATCACGCTCGGTGGCGATGGCAGAGTTGTCATTGGCGTCTGACGGTAATATCATAAAACATACTATGAAATCCTATAGACAATACTGTGGTGTCGCAAGAGCGCTTGATCTGGTGGGCCAGCGCTGGTCGATCCTGCTGGTGCGTGAGCTGCTGCCCGGTCCGCGGCGGTTCACTGATCTGCTGCTGCCCGGGCTCACGCCCAACGTGCTCTCGACGCGACTTCGCGAACTCGAGGCGGCCGGCCTGGTGGCGTCAGTGGCACTTCCGCCCCCTGCGCGAATGGCCTGGGTGTTGACGGAGGCGGGGCGACGCTTGAAGCCGGTGGTGCTGGCGCTGGGGGCCTTCGGTGCAGCGTATCTCGACGCGCCAGAACCTGACGACGTGGTATCGTCGCGGTGGTTCGTGGTGTCGTTGCAGCGGCGCTACCGCGGCCTGCTGGATGGTGTCCGGGTGCAACTGTGGATCGACGGCGTGCCGTACCAGCTGGGCTTCGTGAAGGGGCGCCTCGACGCGCGGGATGGCGAGGCGCTCGACGCCGAGGTCACCGTGCGAGGGACGTTCGGAGGGATGGCGGCGGCATTGAGCGCGCGGCCGTCGGGTGCGTCATTGGAGGTCGTGGGAGACCGTGCGCTGTGGGAGGCCGTGCACGCGGGGTTCGCGGTCGGTTAACGCGCGGATCAGGCGGACGGCTGCGCTGATCGGTGTCGTCATGAGTGCGCCGATCGAACTGCGATTGTTCGGGCGCGAGATCAATGTGGAGCTCAAGGTCAAGGCGATCGCGACGATGGCCGACGACGAGCGCCGCGACAGCGTGCCGGTTACCGCCCGATCGCGCACGCTCGCCGATGTGCGGGGCGGAACCGCGATCTTGGCACGGGCGAGTCGTGCACCCGACGCCGCGCACAGGCATCACGGGCGCCACGGCCATGACCGCCGCACAGTTGGCGAAATCGGCCTATCTGGTGCCGCTCTTCGATGCCATTCGTGCCATCCCCGAGGTTGCCGATGGGATCCGCTGCAGCTGCGGCTGTGCCGAGTTGCCCGGGTACTATTCGCTGCTCAGCTGCTATGAGGGCGACGCGATGGCCACCATCTGCCCGATCTGTCAGGG
>CAYMQV010000104.1:0-15134 GCA_964392395.1 uncultured Gemmatimonadaceae bacterium | reverse complement strand
ACGTGCGCGAGAAGGACGGACTCTGGGCGGTGCTGTTCTGGCTCAACATCGTGGCCGCGCGCAAGCAGTCAGTCGAACAGATCGTGACCGACCACTGGGCAAAGTTCGGGCGCAACTACTACACCCGCTACGACTACGAGGAAGTACCCAGTGATGCCGCCGCCGGTGTGATGGACGAGTTGCGCGGTCAGCAGGCATCACAACCGGGCCAGACGGTGGCCGGTCGCCGCATTTCAACCGCCGATGATTTTTCGTATCTCGATCCGATCGATGGTTCGACGAGTGCACACCAGGGGCTGCGCATCCTGTTCGAAGATGGCTCGCGCATCATCTTCCGCCTCTCGGGCACCGGCACCGCTGGTGCGACGCTGCGCGTTTACATCGAGTCGTACGTTGCGGGGCCTGATGGCCTCGACCGCGATCCTCAGGACGCCTTGAAGGAGTTGGTCCAGGCAGCGCTCGAGTTGTCGCAGATCCCCTCACGTACCGGACGCAGCGCGCCAACGGTCATCACCTGACCGGGCCAGACCGATCAGGTGGGCTGCGCTGATTCCTGCGGCATCAGGCGGCCCACCACGATCGTGATGTTATCGCTGCCACCACCATCCAGCGCATCCTGCAGGAGCAGTTCACACACCTGCTTTGCCGACGTCATCGTGCGCAATCGCTCGGCAATCTTCTCGTCGCTCACGTGCTTGGTGAGACCGTCGGAGCAGAGCAGGCCAACCTGATCCCACGACTGCTCGAAGCGCGTGATCACCGGCATCGCCTCCTCACCACCGATCGCGCTCGAGAGCACGTTCGACAACGGTGACCGCAGCGCCTGCGACCGCGTCAGCACACCGGCATCCACCAGGTCCTGCACGATGGTCTGGTCGCGCGAAATCTGTGAAAACACACCCCCGCGCATGATGTACGCACGGCTGTCGCCAACCTGCAGCAGATAGGCGTACGGCCACACACCAAGCCAGAGCGTGAGTGTCGTCGCCATGCCACGCGCATCCGGTGGCCCTTCCGCGCGTTCACGCGCGATGTCGGCGTGCACACGCATCGCCGCATCGGCCAGTGCGGCGTGCAGGTCTTCCAGGTCCCCCTCCTCCAGTCGGTAGAAGCACTTCGAGCAGGCCGACACGTAGTGCAGAATCCCTTCCACCGCCTGCCGACTCGCTTCCCCTCCCATCACGCTGCTGCCCACACCATCGGCCACGACCGCCAGAAATGCCATGCGGTCGCTGGTCGATTTTGCTTCGGTTGGCGGAAGGCTCGTGTAGTGAACGGCGATCTCGCGCCGAAGCGACGAAATCAGAAAATGATCCTGATTTGCCGATCGGACGAGACCGGTGTGTGTCAGTCCATAGACGTCGAGCTCGGAGTCCAGCGGCTTCCGGCTCGCGCTGATTGGTGCAGCAGTCTCAGCATTCATGCGACGACGGGATCGAGGAAAGGGTGATCAGCAGCATGATACACCCTTGCCCGCTCGATGAGAAAGCAACTGTGCAGCGGCGGGCGGCGGTATCGGCGGCATGTCGTGCCCTTCGTGCCCGGTCGCGGCCTTCGCCGGATTGTCCGGCTTCGCGCCGTGATCCATCCGTGCATGTGACATACCGAGCATCTGCCCGACCTTCATCAAGGTCATTCTTCCGGTCTGACGATCGTGCTGCATCACCGCCCCGCGTGTCACCGTAGCTGTTGGCAACGCCATGCTGAAACCCGCCGACGGCCCTCCCATGTTCTCGACACCCATCGCGATCGACATCGTGCGCCACCCTTCGACCGGCATCACGTATGACGTGTCATCACGGAACAACCGGCCGGCGTACAGAATCTCGGTCCATTTCCGGTCACGCGGCACCGCAGGATTGGTCAAAATCTCACTCACCACATCATGCATGGAGTGCAGATCGTCGAAAATGATGGCCGCTTCCGGATACTGCCGTGCGAACTCCGGCGAGATGGCAGCCGTCGTCGGCTATCTGGTGCGGCAGCGACGTCAGTGGTTCCTGCAGCATCCGAAAGAAGCGGGCAACCGTCGCGCGCACGCCGGCCTGCCGGTCCTCGACCGTCTTCCCCACCAGAAGCCGGTTCATAGAGACCCGCCTGAAACCAGTGGTACCCCAGATCAACCCATTGGACTTTGGAACCTTCTGCCGGAACACCAGTGAAGAGGGCTGCTCCTGCATCGGCTCCATGCTCTTCGGCTTCGAGCTCGACGTCAGATCAGGGCGGGTCTTGTTAGTACCCAATCAGCCGCTGCACTTCCGCAGCTTTCGCCTCACGCGGCAGCCGCTCATCAGACGGCACATCGTGGATCTGGCGATGCAGAATGTGCGACCAGTCGAACATCGCCTTGGCTTCCGACGCCAGACGGGCGTACATCGGCTCGATCGCCACGTCCTCGAGCGGCACGCAGGCGCGCCGCCGAAAAGGTGCGCGTCATGATGCCCTTCACACTCGCGTCGCGCCGCGACGGCGCAAAGCGGCCCGTCGGCAGCAGCAGATCGTATGTACTCGCGAATGCCGGCAGACTCGTCTCGACGTTCAGGTTGTACAGCAGTGACATTTCAAGACCCGAGATCCCAGTGGCACGACCGACAGCGCGAGCGCGGACGACAGCATCGTCATGCGAATCATCGTGTGTGCTTGTACATGAGGTCAACCAGTTCGTCATACATCGCATCCGCCTCCACTTCGCCCGCCTTGATCGCGTGGGTGGCGCAGTGCTTCAGATGGCTCCGCATCAATTCACGCGCCACCGCCCGCAGCGCCTCATGCACCGACGAGATCTGCGTCAGCACATCGGCGCAGTAGCGCTCCTCGTCCACCATCTTCTGAATCCCACGCACCTGCCCCTCTATCCGCCGCAACCGCTTCACGGTCCGCTCCTTCACATCCGAATCCACGCCCACTGCCTTCCGTGCACAGTGTGCGTCCGCCACCACCGCGTCCACCGCGTCGATCTCACTCATTTGCTCTCTCCCTCCTTCATTTCTGCGCCAGTACTTCCAGGAATACGTCGTGTCCGAATCTCTTCACATGCCTCGCGTCCCGCCCTTGGCAGTGCACTATTCCCCATTCCGTTGCCCTCCTCTGCGTCTCTGCGTCTCTGTGTGAAAGCCGTTCCAGTTCGCAGTTTTCCGTTGCTGTTGCCGTTGCCGTTGCGCTTGCTGCCGCCATCACCTTGGCCCCGAAAGCCTCACGCCGACTTGAGCCGCAAACTGTTCGTCACCACCGACACCGAACTGAACGCCATTGCCGCACTCGCCAGCACAGGACTGAGCAGCACACCGAACAACGGATACAACACGCCAGCCGCCACCGGTATTCCGATCACGTTGTACACGAACGCCCAGAACAGATTCTGTCGCATCGTCCGCATCGTGCGGCGCGACAGGCTGATCGCACGCACGACACCCGCCAGATCGCCTCGCATCAGCGCAATGTCGGCCGCTTCGATCGCGACGTCCGTCCCGGTGCCGATCGCGATCCCCACGTCCGCCTGGACCAGCGCCGGTGCGTCGTTCACCCCATCGCCTACCATTGCGACCACGCGACCGTTGCGTTGCTCGTCGACGATGGTGCTCACCTTTCCCGCCGGCAGCACCTCCGAAATGACCCGCGTGATTCCCACGGCATGCGCCACCGCATCGGCGGTCGGTCGGTTGTCGCCCGTGAGCATCACCACCTCCAGCCCCATCGCCTGCAGTGCGGCAATCGCCGACTTCGATTCCGCGCGCACCGGGTCGGCCACGGCAATGACGCCGGCCATCGCACCGTCGACTGCGACAAAGACCGTCGTCTTGGCCTGTGTCGCCAGCGATGTGGCCGTCATCCCGAGCGCGTCGTCGTGAACGTCGAATTCCTCCATCAGCCGCGCATTGCCCACGGCCACGAACTGCGAGCCGATCATCGCCGTCACCCCACGGCCCGTCAGTGACTCGAACGCCGTCGCCGGCGCAACCGTCAGCCCGCGCGCTGCCACCGCCCTCATGATGGCGCCCGCAACCGGATGCTCGCTCATCGCTTCCAGTGAAGCAGCCAGCGCCAGCACGCCATCAGCCGTGTGCGTCGTGTTGGTCGCCGCGACGATATCGGTCACGGCCGGCCGCCCTTCCGTAATCGTGCCCGTCTTGTCCAGTACGATCGTCGTGATCGCGCCCGCGCGTTGCAGCGCCTCACCACCCTTGATCAGCACACCACCTTCCGCGCCACGACCCGTGGCTACCATCACGGCCGTTGGAACCGCCAGGCCCATTGCACAGGGACAGGCGATGATCAGCACCGCCACCGCGGCCGCAAAGGCGCGCACTGATGCGGCACCGCCGCCCGCCCCTGCATTCCAGAGCATCACGAACCAGACCGCAAATGTGATCATCGAGAGCACGATCACCGTCGGAACGAAGACCGCGCTGATCCGATCGGCCAGCCCCTGAATCGGTGCCCGTGATGCCTGCGCATCGCGCATCAGCATCATGATCTGCGCCAGAACGCTGCGGCTGCCGAGTGTCGTCGCACGATACCTGAAGGCGCCTGTGGCGTTGATGGTGCCGCCGATGACGCGATCACCAGACTGCTTCGGCACCGGCATCGACTCCCCGGTGAGCATACTCTCGTCAACCGCGCTCGAGCCGAGTTCGATCACACCATCCACCGGAATCCGTTCGCCGGGCCGGATCACCACCACGTCACTCGCCCGGACATCGCGCAGCGAGAGTTCAACCTCGATCTCGCCACCTTCCGGCGTCGGACGCATGACCCGGGCGGTCGTCGGTCGCAGTGCCGCCAGCGCGCGCAGCGCCGCCGACGTGCTGCGCGTCGCGCGTGACTCGAACATCCGGCCGGCGAGAATCAGCGCGATGATGAAGATCACCGCTTCGAAGTACACATCCGGTGCCACGCCATGTCGCGTAAAGAGCCCGGGCACGACCGTCGCCAGCACCGAGTACACGAACGCGGCGCCCGTACCGACCGCGACCAGCGTGTTCATGTCGGCCGACCCATGACGGAGGGCCTGCCACGCGCTGACGTAGAACTGGCGCCCCGCCCACAACATCACACCGAGCGTCATCGCCAGCAGCGACCAGGTCAGCACCGGGGTTGGCATCGCGTAGAGACCCGGCATTGCCGACGCGAGCCACGGCGAGATCGCGGACATCACCCAGCGCATGAACGGGTCCGCCACCACACCCATTCCGGTATGTGCGTTGGACGCCATCAACGGCATCGATACCAGCATCGCAATCGCCCCGGCCGCGCCGCTGACGATGGCGCGCAGTCGCAGCGCCTCATACTCGTGCGACGTCGTGGCGTCGCGTGCTGCGAGCTGCTCCACCACATCGTCGCCTTCGGCCGGCAGCTCCGCGCCGTACCCCGTCTCCAGCACGCGCTGCACCAGCGCGGCCGGGCTCGAGATGGCGGGGTCGAACGTGACGGTCGCACTGCCCATCAACAGGTTTACCGACGCCTCCACCACGCCTGGCGCTCGGCTCAGCTGCCGCTGCACCCGGCTCTGACATGCCGCGCACGTCATGCCGGTCACCGGGAGCGTCACCGTCTGCGGACGCCCGCCAACCCCACCCGGCGCCACCTCGGCCATAGTCAGGATCTCAGGCATTCGACTTTGACTGAAGCTTTTCGGCAGCGGCCACGTTCAGCACCCGCCCCTTCACCACGTCATATCCCGCGGCATCGATTGCCGACTCGGCCGCCGACAGCGAACCCGTCGCCGGATCGATCAGGACCGTTGCCGTTCCGATCTGCACCGACTCCACCACCACACCCGGCACTGCGGCGAGCGCCTTCTGCACTGCCGTCACGCAGTGGCCGCAGCTCATGCCGGAGATTCCAATGGCAACTCGTTCCATGCTATGCCTCCCAGTGAACCCACACTCAGCCATATACCCCTGATGGGTATAAACAAACATAGGGTGGAGGGGTATGTCAACGGCGCACCACCGGACTGCGTCCGACGCGTCCCGGCGGCGGTGTTCCAGCGCCTCTACATTGACCCTGTGTCTCGTCAACGGACTCACTGTGCGTACCGGCGCCCGCGTCGGCTGACGGCGACAACCCTGCGAGCCAGTCTCACTCTTCTTCAGTAGAGCGCGGTCTCATGACCTCTGCACGCTTGACCTCGGGCGCATATGTACTCGCTCTCGTACTCGCTCTCACGCTCGCCCTCGCGCCGTCGCCCGTCGACGCACAGAACGCCGGCGTGGACCCGCGCCCGCCGAATGCTCCTGCGCAGTCACCAGCCTTCCCTGGGCAGACCCGTGCCCCGGAGCAGAAGCTTGGTGTGGCTTTCGATGTGGTCACCGTGGCGCAGGGTCTCGTGAACCCGTGGGGACTGACCTTCCTCCCCGGTGGCAAGATGCTCGTCACGGAGAAGCCCGGTCGCCTCCGCGTCGTCGCGCCAGACGGCACGCTGTCGGAGCCAGTGGCCGGGCTGCCGGCCGTCGACGCCCGCGGACAGGGTGGCCTGCTGGATGTCGCCCTGCATCCGAATTTCGCCTCGAACAAATTGATCTACTGGAGCTACACGGAACCACGCGACAGTGGCGCCAACAACACGGCCGTGGCGCGTGGCCGGTTCGTCGATGGCCCGGCACCCCGGGTCGAGAGTGTCGAGGTGATATTCCACCAGACGCCGTCGCTGGTCTCAACGATGCACTTCGGCGGACGCCTCGTCTTCGCGCGCGACGGTCGGCTCTTCGTCACACTCGGCGATCGTTCGATCACCGAAGGACGCATGCAGTCGCAACGGACGGATGGTCTGCTTGGCAAGATCGTGCGCCTCGAAGCAGACGGGTCGATCCCTGCCGACAATCCGTTCGTCGGCAAGACTGGTGTACGACCTGAGATCTGGTCCATCGGCCATCGGAATCTGCAGGGCGCCGCGATCAATCCGGCGACGCGCGAACTTTGGACCGTCGAGCATGGCACGCGCGGTGGCGACGAGATCAACGTGCCTCGGAAGGGCAAGGACTACGGCTGGCCCACGATCGCGTACGGCGTCGAGTATCGCGGCGCAGCGATCACCGGTGGCATCACACAGCAGGCGGGCATGGAGCAGCCGCTCTACTACTGGGATCCGGTCATCGCGCCGAGTGGCATGACCTTCTACACCGGATCGCTGTTCCCGGCCTGGAAGGGAAGTCTCTTCATCGGTGGCCTGGGCAGCACGAACCTGGTCCGACTCTCGCTCAACGGTGAGCGCATCGTTGGCGAAGAGCGATTGCTCACGGATCTGACGCCAGGCCGTGAGCGTATTCGGGATGTGCGTCAGGGGCCGGACGGCGCATTGTACCTCATCACGGACAGCCCAACGGCACGGATTCTCAAGTTGGCGCCAGCAGCGCGGAAGTAACGTCGACCAGCAGGCCGCACGCCAGCAGGCCGCACGCCAGCAGGCCGCACGCCAGCAGGCTGCGCGCACGCGGGAATGCACCACTTGATGGACACGGATCGACATGCCCACGCTGCCTGCATTCCTCCACCGCGATCGCACCATCGCGCCGGCGGGTTTCAACCGCTGGCGCGTACCGCCGGCCGCACTGGCCATTCATCTCTGCATCGGCCAGGCCTATGCGTTCAGCGTCTTCTCGCTGCCGCTCTCAAAGGCCGTCGGCCTGACGACCGCCGCAGCCGACGACTGGAAGGTCAGCACGATCGGATGGGTGTTCAGCACGGCGATCGTCTTTCTTGGTCTCTCTGCCGCACTGTTCGGCGCCTGGCTCGAACGCGTCGGACCGCGCGCCGCGATGTTCGTCGCGACGCTCTGCTTCACCAGCGGCCTGGCCCTTGGCGCCGCCGGCATCGCCACGCACCAGTTCTGGCTCCTGATTGTCGGCTACGGCGTTGTCGGGGGCATTGGGCTTGGGATCGGCTACATCTCCCCGGTCTCCACACTGATCAAGTGGTTCCCGGACCGACCCGGCATGGCCACCGGACTCGCCATCATGGGGTTTGGCGGCGGCGCCATCCTCGCCTCGCCACTGTCGGTCCGGCTGATGGCGCACTTCCGCACGGACGTCGGCAATGGAATTGCGTCGACCTTTCTCACGCTGGCGCTGCTCTATTTCGTGGTCATGCTGTTTGGCGTCTTCAGCGTCCGCGTGCCCGCCGCCGCATGGACACCTTCTGCGGTCATTGCCAGGCGCGCCGCATCGACGGTCAGCGCCGGCACGGGGCTGACCGTCGATGCGGCCGTGCGTACGCGGCAGTTCTGGCTGCTCTGGACCATGCTCTGTGTCAACGTCACCGCGGGTATCGGAGTGCTCGGACAGGCGTCGGCAATGATCCAGGAGATGTTTCCAGGGCGCATCACCGTCGGCAACGCGGCAAATTTCGTGGTACTGCTCGGTCTCGCCAACCTGATTGGTCGATTCGTCTGGTCATCACTCTCAGACCTCATCGGCCGCCGCGCCACCTACGCCGTCTTCTTCGCACTCGGCGCGGCCGTGTACGCCACCATTCCGACGATTGGTCGTAGTGGCAATGTGGTGGCCTTCATGGTGGCCTATTGCATCATTCTGTCGATGTACGGCGGCGGGTTCGCCACCATTCCGGCGTATCTGCGCGACCTGTTCGGCACGCTGCAGGTTGGTGCCATCCATGGCCGCCTGCTCACGGCCTGGTCGACAGCGGGTGTGCTCGGACCGGTGCTCGTGAATTACATCCGTGAGTACCAGCTCGATCGCGGGGTGCCGAAGGCCGAGGCGTACAGCGTCACGATGTATCTCATGGCCGGTTTGCTCATCGTCGGGCTGATCGCGAATCAGTCGTTGCGACCGGTCTCGGCGGAGGCTGTCTCACGAGCGTGATTGCCGAGGCATGGGCTGCTTGGCCGACATCACCGTAGAACTCGCCCCGGAAAGCCCCTAACTTCCGGATATACGAACCCGCCCTTCCGCCGCCCTCAGGCCCGGGTCGCGCCGCTTCTCCGAGCAGGTCCTCCGCATGACCATTGGCACCCGAGCGAACCCAACCCCGACGTCCACCGGCAGCGCTGCTCCCGCGCGCCCGACGCTGGTGAAGCATCGCGAGCCCGCCCCCATCGGCGATCACGTCGAACGAAACCCGGGCTCACCGCTCGATCTCGATGTCGTACGCGCCATTCGCGTGAACCGGAGCGCGGTTGAACGACGGGCCGCCACCATCCCCACCCGTCGCACCGTCAAGAAGGAATGGCAGGCCGCCTGGTTGCTCCGCGCCATTACCTGCATGGACCTCACCACACTTTCCGGCGACGATACGCCGGGCAACGTCCGCAGGCTCTGCGCGAAAGCTCGCAACCCGCTGCGCGACGACATCGCAACCGCACTCGGCGTCAGCCATCTGCGCATCACGACTGGGGCGGTCTGCGTCTATCACGCACTGGTGCCGACCGCCGTCGAAGCACTCGCGGGCAGCGGAATTCCAGTCGCTGCCGTCTCGACCGGCTTCCCCGCCGGCCTTTCACCGCTCGAGACGCGCATCGCCGAGATCAAGGCCAGTGTCGCCGCCGGCGCCCAGGAGATCGACATCGTCGTCACGCGCGCCCACGTGCTCACCGGCAACTGGCATGCACTCTACGATGAAGTGACGCGTTTCCGCGAGGCCTGCGGCGACGCGCACATGAAGACCATCCTCGCCACCGGTGAACTGGCCACGATGACCAACATCGCGCGCGCCAGCATGGTTGCGATGCAGGCCGGCAGTGATTTCATCAAGACTAGCACTGGCAAGGAGCCCGAGAACGCCATCCTTCCCGTAGGACTCGTGATGGTGCGCATGATCCGCGCCTACCGCGAGCAGACGGGCCACATCGTGGGCTTCAAGCCCGCCGGTGGCATTCGCGCCGCCAAGGGCGCCCTCGACTGGCTGGCCCTGATGAAGGAAGAACTCGGCGATCGCTGGCTGCGCCCCGATCTCTTTCGCTTCGGCGCCAGCGGCCTCCTCACCGACATCGAACGTCAGCTCGAGCATTTCGTGACTGGTCGCTACGCGGCTGCGTATCGCCAGCCGATGCCATGACTCACCGCATTCACTCCACATGACATCAGTCGCTGAGATCTTCGAGACGATGGCCTACGGCCCTGCACCGGAAGGCGACGCCCCGGTGCGCGAATGGATCGAGCGTCACCAGCTTGGCACCTTTGGTCACTTCATCGATGGGGCATTCACGAAACATGGCAACACCTTCGCCGTCAATAATCCGGCGACGGGTGCAATGCTGGCGAAGGTCACCCAGGGCACCGAGGACGATGTCGACGCCGCAGTGAAGGCGGCGCGCAACGCACTTCCGAAGTGGCAGGCGCTTGGCGGCCATGGACGTGCGCGCCATCTGTATGCACTGGCGCGAGCCGTGCAGAAGCATGCACGCCTGCTCTCCGTGCTCGAGACGCTGGACAACGGCAAGCCGATCCGCGAAACCCGCGATCTCGATATCCCGCTCGTCGCCCGGCACTTCTACCATCATGCGGGCTGGGCCCAACTGCTCGACACCGAGTTCGCCGGCTACACCGGCGCCGGCGTCTGCGGGCAGATCATTCCGTGGAACTTCCCCTTGCTGATGCTGGCGTGGAAGGTGGCGCCCGCTCTCGCCGCCGGTTGCACCGTGGTACTCAAGCCCGCCGAGTTCACACCGCTCACGGCACTCTGCTTCGCGGAGCTTGCGCGCGATGCCGGATTGCCGGCCGGTGTGCTGAACATCGTCACTGGCGACGGCGACACGGGGAAGGCGCTGGTCGCACACAAGGATCTCGACAAGCTGGCGTTCACGGGCTCGACGGAAGTCGGCAAGGTCATTCGGCGCGCCACCGCCGGCAGCGGCGTGAAGCTGTCGCTCGAACTCGGCGGCAAGAGCCCGTTCATCGTCTTTGATGACGCGGATCTCGACAGTGTCGTCGAGGGTGTCGTCGATGCGATCTGGTTCAATCAGGGGCAGGTATGCTGTGCCGGTTCGCGGCTGCTGGTCCAGGAAGGCATCGCGACCCAGCTCGAGGACAAGATCCGCGCCCGCATGGAGACGTTGCGGATCGGATCGCCACTCGACAAGTCGATCGACATGGGCGCGATCGTCGATCCGGTGCAGCTCGATCGGATCCGTTCCCTGGTCGATGCCGGCGTCGCGGAAGGGTCGCAGATGTGGCAACCCTCCTGGGCCGTGCCCACCACGGGGTGTTTCTATCCACCCACGCTCTTCACCGGTGTCGCTCCCGCCGCGCGTATCGTGCAGGAGGAGATCTTCGGCCCGGTGCTGGTGTCGATGACCTTCCGCACGCCGGGCGAGGCGGTGGAGCTGGCGAACAACACACCGTATGGCCTCGCCAGCAGCATCTGGACCGAGAACATCAATCTTGCCCTCGACATCGCACCGAAGATCAAGAGCGGCATCGTCTGGGTGAACTCCACCAACCTCTTCGACGCTGCCGCCGGATTTGGCGGCTACAAGGAGAGTGGGTTCGGCCGTGAAGGTGGGCGTGAAGGAATGTACGAGTATCTCAGCCCGTCCTGGAAGAAGGGCACGGACGCGATCATCGAGCCGGCACCCTTTCCTCCCGCGGCGCAATCGCCGAACGGCTTCGACACCCCGGACATCGATCGCACGCCAAAGTTCTTCATCGGCGGCAAGCAGGTGCGTCCCGATGGCGGCTACAGCGTTGCGGTGCGCGGCCCGGACGGGCGCGTGATCGGCGAAGTGGGTGACGGGAATCGCAAGGATCTCCGGAATGCCGTCAGCGCTGCTCTCGCCGCGAAAGGCTGGGCAAAGGCCACCGGCCACAATCGCGCACAGATTCTCTACTACATCGCCGAAAATCTCGCGGCCCGTGCCACGGAGTTTGCACGGCGTCTCGATGCGATGATCGGCGGCAACGGTGGCGCCGCCGAAGTCGAGCGCTCGATTGCACGGTTGTTCACCTACGCCGCCTGGGCCGACAAGTACGACGGTGCGGTGCACAGCGTGCCACTGCGCGGGGTCACGCTCGCCATGAATGAACCGATTGGCGTACTGGCGCTCGTCTGCCCCGCCGAACAGCCGCTGCTCGGCTTCGTCTCGCTCATCGCTCCAGCCATCGCAATGGGCAACACGGCGGTCGTCATCCCCAGCGAGCTGTATCCGCTCGCGGCCATCGACTTCTATCAGGTGCTCGAAACCTCCGATCTGCCTGATGGCGTGGTGAACATCGTGACCGGCTCACGGACCTCGCTCGCAAAAACGCTGGCTGAGCATGATGAAGTTGATGGCCTCTGGTTCTTCGGCCCCCGTGACGTTGCCGCGGCGGTCGAGCGATATGCCGCCGACAACATGAAGCGCACCTGGACCGACTGGACTCGCCGCGACTGGACCAACGCGGCCGAGGGTGAGGGGCGTGACTTCCTGCGGTTTGCGACGCAGGTGAAGAACATCTGGATTCCCTACGGCGAGTAACGTCGGCGCGGGGCGCAGTGTTCGAGCGCTGTCGGAAGTCCTCCGTTGCCGGATGGCACCGGTCGGCGAACGCGGGTGTCCGTCAACACTGTTCACGCGGGGCTCGCGGGGGAATTAATCCCCGACGCCTGCCGCAGACGCGGATGCCTAGGCCACCTCACCCCGTCGACGCTCACAGACGTCGACATGGTGCTCGTTGTGCAGGAGCGTGAACAGCATCATCTCGCGCACCGTCAGTTTGCCGAGGAGCGGATGCGGCAATCGATGCGCGTCGAGTTGGGTCTCCGTCCACTTTTCCATCGCCTGGGTCATCCCCCGCAACGTCTCGGAGTGCGCGTCCATGATTTCATTGCGGCGCGCCAGATCGGCGGTCGCATGGTCCTGTGGCGGCGTAAAGCGGCCGGCGGTGCCACCCGCCACCAATGCCTTCGCGTACTGCGCCTCGAGCACTTCAAGCGACCGCGATGGATAGGCCGCGCTCCCGAACATCATGCGCAGCGCCAACCGTGGCACCCTCAGCACGGGAAGCAACGGCGTCATGGCGCGAGTCAGATGCCGCACATGTTCTGCCGGCGACCAGTGCACGCCAATCGGCGCGAAAAACTCCCGCGTGCCGAAGCCGGACCAGTATTCGACACCGGCTTCATGAGCTGCTTCCAGCGCCTCGATGATCGCGCGACGGCTCGCGAGTGCAGGTCGAGCGACGGGGTACGGCAGCGTGGTGCTCATGGCCAATCCTGGTGACGCGTCCGAGTGCGTTCTGCGTGTCAAGTTAGCGCCCCGCAGACACCAAGGGGGTAAGGGTTCCGGGAGGGAGGAGCCGGGCGCGGCCGTCGAGCACACGCCGACTGCGCCGTCTGACCACCCGAGTGACCACCCCGACAGCGGCGAGATGAATACGACTGGCGGTATCTCGACGGCCCGATTCCGGTGCCGACGCTGCTCCTGCTCGGCATCGCGGATCTCTTCCCGTTTACTCTTACCCGGGCGACCGCCACCACCCTCGGCGCCAGGGTACAGCTCCAGCTGATGCCAGACGCCGGGCACAATCCGTTCTGGGAACAGTCTTGGATCGTCTTCCCTTCGGTCGAGGAATTCCTCGACGCCGCCGTACGGCCCCGCCGCTCCCTGATTGCCCCTCGCCCTCCCGATGCGCCCCCCTTCGCTGCCTCGAGTTCTCGGGATCGTTCTCGTCGGTCTTGCCGCACTCGTGCTTCTCGAGACGGCCAGTGTACGGCGCCACGGCTATGACCTGGCGCGAGGCCACACCGCCGCCGACAGCGTGCAACAGAGCGCCGACGCCGCGCCGGCACTCGCCAATGCCGTCGCCAGTTCGGCGCGCGCGAACGCGGCCGCAAGCGACTCGATCCGGCGCGCCGATACCCGTGTGCTGATCGCCGCGCGCAGCACCGGCACGTTCATCCCGGACATTCTGCTGCTCTCCGACAGCACGCTCCAGCGCTGGCCAGATCGCCGCGCCACGCCACTGCGGGTCTATGTCAGCGACCAGGGGCCGAACGCGTCCGGTCGTCTGCGTGAAGACTATCTGCAGGCGGTCCGCGAAGCCTTCACGATCTGGGAAGGTGTCGAGCTGCCGGTGCGGTTTGTCTTTGTCAGCGACTCCGTCCTTGCCGACATGACCGTCTCCTGGGTCACGGACTTCAACGGCGATCCGGTGCTCGGGCGCACCAAAGTCGTGCGCGACAGCAAGTACTGGATCATCCGCAGCGAAATACAATTGGCCACGCTGCGTCGCGATGCGTCGGCGCCGCTCGATCCCACCGTGATTCGCGCGTTGGCGATTCACGAGATCGGCCACGGCATCGGTCTCGATCACGCGGCTGACACCACGGTCATCATGGCGCCGAAGATCCGCGCCCGTGCCATCACACTGGCGGACAAGGCCACCGCGCAACTGCTCTACAGCGTGCCGCCCGGCTCGATCCTCACACAACGGCGGATCCCGCACCCGGCGACGCCAGCGCTGCCCTCGCCCTGAAGTTCTCCGATCACGCTACCATTGCAACGTGATCGGTCGCTCCTTGCGCTGCCGGATGACAATCAGCGCCACCTGCCTCATCCCGCGCGACGACGCACGCTGGACCGCCTGCTGAAGATCGCGTACGCCTTCGCACTCCTCATCATTCACGCGACGGATCACATCGCCGCCGCGCAAACCAGACGAGGACGCCGGCGTTCCGGGCGCCACGCGAAGCACGAGAATTCCCTCACTGACGCCGGTCAGGTCCTCGAGATCGTCGGTGATCGTCGTCAGCACTGCGCCAGCGATCGACAGATCGGTGGCGGACCACGACGTCCCACGCAGCAACCGCTCCGGGCGCAAGGCCGACGGCGGTGCCGGCGCGGCGGGCGGCCGGGACGCACCGGTTACACCGCGGCCTGACGCACGCTCAGGTGCGCGCGCGTTTCCAGACACCGTCACCTCGCAGTTCTCGCCGATGCACACCCGGGGCGGATCTCCGGAGATGTCGAACCGGAATGTCGTGCCCGCCGCTTCTGCGCCATCCGGAAATGCCAGCGTGAACGAGCCGTTGGCACCGTCGCGCGTGCCAACCACCACCGTGATCACACGCTCACGCCCACCGCGACGGACCTTCAGTGGAAGGCGCTCACCCGGCGTCAGCACATCGGACAGTGGCACCGCGCCCGGCAGTGCACTGCGACCAAACGCGAGCAACGTATCACCCGCCTGCAGTCCGCCTTC
>CAYMQV010000103.1:0-15255 GCA_964392395.1 uncultured Gemmatimonadaceae bacterium | reverse complement strand
GGCAGATGGGCGATTTCGAGCGGCTCCACGCGCCAGTTCTCGACGATCGACGTGCCGAGCCCGGTGCCAAGTCCGAGGAAGAGCATGCGGCCGCCGGCATAGCTTCCGAGCGCCTGCATCGCGGCATCGTTGATCACCCGGACCGGCTTTCCGAACGCCTTCTGGAAATCGAAGGTCGTCCATCCGCCAGCGATGTTGACCGGCTCGCGGAATGGCCGGTTGTCCTTCACCGGGCCAGGGTAGCCGAGCGACACCGCCTCGAAGTCCCATGTTTTCGTGAGTTCGAGCACGCCGCGCGCCATGTCGGAGGCAGTCATCGCTGGTCCCGACGGGATGCGGTGGGTCACGCGGTCCCACGAACCCGCGACCTTGATATGGGTACCGCCGACATCAATGACCAGGACTCTCACGACAGTGCTCTCCGTGCGACAGCGGCGACGTCGCCGGAGAGTGCAGGCTGCACCACTCGCGGCGATCAGGGGGACCGGCTAAGGGGGAGTCTGGTGTCAGGGCCGCAGTCAGTCAACTTTGTCCCCACATGCGAGTCCTCCTGCAACGTGTCTCCAGCGCCGAAGTGCGGGTCGACGGGCGTGTCACCGGCCGCATCGGGCGTGGCTATCTGCTGCTGGTCGGGATCACGCACGAGGACGATGCCACCCGTCTGGTCTGGATGGCCGACAAGGTGGCCGGTCTTCGACTGTTTGGGGACGCCGACGGAAAGATGAACCTTGCGCTCTCCGATGTGGCGGGGTCGGTGCTGGTGGTCAGTCAGTTCACGTTGTACGGCGACGCGAGCCGCGGACGGCGACCGAGTTTCATCGCCGCCGCACGACCGGAGGTCGCGATTCCGCTCTACGAACGGTTCATTGCGCTGTTGCGCGAACGCGGGCTCATGGTGGAGACTGGTGAGTTCGGTGCCGCGATGGAGGTGGAGTTGATCAACGATGGCCCTGTGACCCTTCCGCTGGAATGCTGACGTGATGCGTGTGATCCTTGCTTCGCAGTCCCCGCGCCGGCGTGAGTTGCTGTCGCTGATCGGGATCGATCACGAGGTGCAGCCAGCCGATATCGATGAGACGCCGTGGCCGAACGAGGCACCGGTGCCGCACACCGAGCGGCTCGCGCGCGGCAAGGCGGAGGTGATCGCGGCTCGGGCACCGGACGCGTTCGTGATCGCGGCCGATACGATCGTGGTCATCGACGGCGCGATCCTCGGCAAGCCGATCGATATTCCCGATGCATGCGCCATGGTGCGTCGACTCAGTGGTCGCACACACGAGGTCTTCACCGCGATGGCGGTGGCGCTCGGTGATCGTGTCGAATCAGCGGTCGTCACGGTGAAGGTTCGCTTCCGGGAGCTCGACGACGACGCCATCGCGCGCTACGTGAATACCGGCGAACCGATGGACAAGGCCGGCGCGTATGGGATTCAGGGGTTTGGCGCGACGATCGTCGAGCACATCGAGGGTGACTACTTCGCAGTGATGGGGTTGTCACTGGTCACGGTGGTGCAGCTCGCTGCACGCCTCGGCGTGCGTTATCCCTTTGGCCCTTTGCATCATGGCTGACACACGGAAACGGCTCCGCCCTGCGACCAGTCCAACACTGCGTGACCGCGACGCCGCGGCACCTGAGTGGGTGCCGGGCGCCGATGAGTTGTCCGCTGCCACGCGTGCGTTGCTGGCACGGGCGTCAACGCTGCAGGGAATGCTCTACGCCGAACGGAAGCGTGCCATGTTGATCGTGGTGCAGGGACGCGACGCCTCAGGCAAGGACGGACTGCTGCGCAAGGTGTTCGCGGCGCTCCATCCGCAGGGGGTGAAGGTCACCAGCTTCGGCGTCCCGACGCCGGAGGAATCGGCGCACGATTTCCTGTGGCGGATGCACCGCGCGCTGCCGGCGTTCGGTCAGGTGGGCGTGTGGAATCGATCGCACTACGAGGACATCCTCGTGCCGCGGGTTCACAGAACACTGCCGCCCCGCATCTGGAAGGCGCGCTACACCCGCATCAACGAGTTCGAAGCCGAGATCGCCGACTCCGGCATCCATGTCGTGAAGTTGTTCATCCACATCAGCCGTGACGAACAGCTCGAGCGCTTCCAGGATCGTGCCGCTGATCGTGCCCGACAGTGGAAGCTGCAGGCCAGCGATCTCCGGGACCGGGCCGCCTGGCCACAATTCACCCAGGCCTATCGCGACATCATGCGTCGGTGCAACTCGAAATCTGCGCCATGGTACGTGGTGCCCGCCGATGAAAAGCCGGTGCGGGATTTCCTCGTGGCGCAGCTGCTGGTTGCGCAGCTCGAACAGCTCGCGCCTGTGCCACCGCCGGCGGATTCAGCACTGCTGAACGCCGTCGCGAAGCTCGAGTGACTCCGCTCCGCACCCGGACGCAGCTCGCCTCCGAGCATGATCCTTCAGCCGTTCACCGTCGAGGCCGCGCCTGCGCTGCGGTCACCATACGCAGCGGCGTAGCCCGACTTCCAGCGCTGCACTCGGCTCAGCACGTCATCGACTGAGATGCGCGGCAGTCGGTTCAGGCGATTCTCCATGCTGATCGGATAGTCCTCGCCGGGCTCACCGTAGGCATCGATCATCAGGTCGTGGAACTTCCGGTACGGCCCGACGCGCTTCGGATTCGAGTATCCGATCAGGCTGATCACCGGTCGGTCCAGCGCCACCGTGACGTGCAACGGTCCCGTATCGGGGCTGAGCACGACGGCGGCACCGTCGATCAACTGCACCAGCCCGCGCAGCCCACTCCCCAGCGCACTGACCACCGGTACTTTTGCCTGCTGCATGATCACCCGTTCGGCCGCCGACTCGCGATCTGACCGGCCACCGACCAGCACCGGCTGCAGCCCGAAATCACCGTAGAGCGCGTCGCACACCGCGGCCCATCGCTCCGGGAGCCAGTCTTTCTGTGCCTTGCTGGTGGCAACCACGATCGGCGCGATCGGCCGATCGAAGGCGCGCAGGCGTTCGCGCTGGTCCCCGCGTTCGTGCGGCCAGGGGCCGAGGTTCCAGACCGGTGCTTCGTGCGGGACGCCGAGTGCGTCGAGGAACTCGAAGTACTGATCCTGGACGTGTTGCATCGGGTGCGGCGGTACCTGCGCGTTCGTGAACACCCAGTTCAGGTCCCGCGCGCGCGCCATGTCGAACCCGAGTTTCACCGGCGCCTTGACCATGCGCGTGATCATGCCGGCCTTCAGGTAGACCTGCAGCGCCAAGGCGAGATCAAACCGACGTCGCGACAGCTGGCGGCGTAGTTCGTTGAAGGCGCGCCACCCGTTGCCGCGGTCGAAGAGCAGAATGTCTCCGATGTCGGGATGTCCGCGAACGAGCGTCGCCGGGCCCGGCTGCAGGATCCACGTCACTTGCGCGTCAGGCCGATGGCGCTTCAGCGCGGTCAGAATCGGCAGGACGTGCACCGTATCGCCGACCGCGCTCATCATCACGATGCAGACGCGGTCGAGCGACGCGCGCACGGTGCCGCGTGGGAGGTCGGTGGTGGTCACCGTCACCCGCCCAATCGCTCGATGAGCGTGGCAAACCCTGGACTCCCGTCCTTGTTCAGCCACTTGCGTGCCGACCGAAGGAGCCGCGCGACGTTCATCCATTCGGCGTTCTTCTCCGCGAAGCGCAGCGTGTCGACGTCCAGCACATACGCCATGGCCTCGCCCTCATCGTCTGGCGCAATCAGGACGTTCTTGACGTTCAGGTCGGGATGAAACGCCCAGGTGCGTGCCAGCCGCCGGAGGAGTGTGACGGTGGCCTCGATACTGGTGGCGTGATCGTACATGCCGGCCTCACTCGAGAGCACTTTGGCCAGGTCCACGCCATCGGTGATCTCCCGCGTGACGACATCGGCGCGCCAGAGCGTGCCGTGCATGGTGGGGTAGCGTGCATAGCCAAGCACGCGCGGCGTTGGAATGCCGACATGACGCAAGGTCCAGCTGATGCGCAGTTCGTCTGCCGCCCGCGGGGTCCGGAACACATCGCGTGTCACCGATGACAGCATGCCGCCGTGGTTGCTGTGTCGCACCACGACGGTGGCGTCGGCGCCGGGCAAGGGCACGGCATAGGCAATGCGCCGACCCTGCATCGTCCGCGCGTCTGGATGCGACGATGCCCATTGGAACAGGGTGCGATGCTGCATCAGCATTTCGTCGAAGTACTGCATCGTGCTCCCGTGCGAGACGACGCGCGCGTCACGGATCAGTTTCTCGAGATATCCCGCGGGATACATGCCGTCGGGGATCAGCCCGCCACGCGATGCGATGGGCGAGCCGGCGAACGGCGACACAGCCTCATTCACGGTGTTCATCGTTCCCGCACCCGTCCAATGGCGGTGAGCATTGCGCGTGCCTTGTTTTCGGTCTCCAGCCATTCCTGCGCCGGCACGGAATCGTAGACGATGCCCGCCCCGACCTGGACGCTCGCTTCGCCGCCGGCGATGACACAGGTGCGAATCGTGATGGCGAGGTCCATCCGCCGGTCTCCCGCAGCCAGATAGCCAACCGCGCCCGCGTACGGTCCCCGACGTTCCGGTTCCAGTTCATCGATGATCTGCATGGCCCGGACCTTTGGCGCGCCAGTCATCGTGCCGGCCGGAAACGTTGCGCGGACGACATCCAGCGCCGACGTCTCAGCGCCAACGTCGCCGGTCACTTCGCTGACCAGATGCAACACATGCGAATAGCGCTCGACGGTCATGAATTCCGTCACCTGCACGGTCCCGTACTTCGCCAGGCGTCCCACGTCATTCCGGCCGAGATCCACGAGCATCACATGCTCGGCCCGCTCTTTCTCGTCGGTCTGCAGTTCCACGGTCAGACGCGCGTCATCGGCGGCCGTGCGGCCGCGTCGCCGGGTTCCGGCAATCGGACGGACGGTGACCGTGCCGCCGGCGAGTCGCACCAGCACTTCCGGCGAGCTGCCGACCAGTTCCATGCCGTCGAGCACGAGATGATACATGTACGGCGATGGATTCAGCGCGCGGAGTGCACGGTAGAGCGTCAGGCCATCGAAGTCGTGGGGCACGGTGATGCGACGTGCGATCAGGCACTGAAAGCAGTCACCGGCGACGATGTATTCCTTGATCCGCTCCACGGCAGCGTCAAAGCCTTCGCGTGTGATGTTCGATCGGCCTTCAGCGGCCGGTGCCGACTCGTCGAGCGTCAGCGGCGCCAGCGCGGCAGGAGCCTGCAGGCGCGCAATCGTCGACTGCACGTCGGCCACTGCCGCATCGTACGCAGCGCGCAGCCATCCCTCATCGTCGCTGTCGATCGGCACCGCCGTCACCACCCGTGCCTGCGATTTCAGGTTGTCCATCACCACCAGCGTGCGTGTCGAGACGAAGAGCGCGTCTGGTGTCGCGGTCCCACGTGGCGGCGCCGTCGGCAGGTGCTCGATGTGGCGAACGACGTCATAACTGAAGAAGCCGACCGCGCCGGCCCAGAAGTCGCCCAGCTCCGGGACGTGCACCGGCTGATATTGCGACACCTCGGCGCGCAGCGAGTCGAATGGGTCCGTCACCGGTGTGGCACCGTGCCAGCCCATGTCCGGCGTCCAGCGATCCACCGTTCCGTCACGAAGCCGCCACGCCGCGCGAGGCTCGGTGCCGAGGAAGGTGTACCGAGCCCACGTTTCGCTGCCGGCCGGTGCTGATTCGAGCAGAAACGCAAAGGGGCCGCGCCGAAGCTTCGCGAACGCCGACACCGGGGTCTCCAGATCGAGCAGGCAATCGTGCCACACCGGCACCAGGCGTCCTGGCGCGGCCATGCTGCGAAAGGTGCTGTACGACGTGACCAGTGACACGCGAGACGGGAAGGAGGACGGTGGGTGCCGTGGACGACCGGGCAGGGCCAGATTGCAACGATGCGACGAGTCACGCACTGGGTCAGCGCTGCAGTGCTGATACTCCTCACGCTCGACCCTACCACCGTACTCTGCCAGACCGCAGAATGGAATGATGCACGCGCGCTCGGGCTGGCGCAGCGGGCGACGGCTCGACGCTCGGCACAGCTCGCCGATACCTCCCTGCGCGACTACAGCGCGATCGCCCGCGGATACGTGACCTTCCTGGCCCAGTCCGGCGAAGGATTGACCGAGCCGCCGAAGGTCGTCAAGGCCGACGAACTTGGCCTCGAAGTCTTCTGGCGAGCGCCAGACCAGAGCAAGCAGCGGATCCTTGGCCGCCGTGACACGCTCCTGCTGCCCACCGACATCAACTACCACCGGGACCATCTCGGCATCATTCAGAACAATTTTCCGGACATCATCCGGCTTGGTGATGGCGACGAGGTGCTGGATGTGCCACACCCACTGTCACCCAAGGGGATGGCCGAGTACGACTATCGGATTGCCGACTCGCTCGTGATCCGGCTGGCAGACCGTGTGATCGAGGTCTTTCAGCTCAGCGTCCGACCGCGCAACGATCGCGCGCCGCGCGCGGTGGGCGCCGTGTTTGTCGAACGGGCTACCGCACAGGTCGTCCGAATGGCCTTTTCGTTCACGCGCGTCGCGCTGAAGGACAAATCGCTCGAAGACGTCTCGGTGATTCTCGAGAACGGACTGATCGAGGATCGTTACTGGTTGCCACGCCGGCAGCAGATCGAAATCCGTCGGACCGGGACGTGGCTCGATTTTCCCTTTCGCGGCATCATCCGTGGACGCTGGGAGATCCGTGAGTACGAGGTGAATACCGGCCTGCCGCCGGCGCTGTTCACGGGCGATGAGATCGTGACGGCGCCCCCTGATCGCCAGGCGGCGTTCAAGTTCAGTGGCGAGTTGCTGGACGGCCTGCCGCCTGACGTTCGCACGGTGACCGATCGTGATGTGAAGGCCGTGCAGGACGCCGCCCGCGAGCTGGTTCGCGCACAGGCGCTCCAGCGGACGCGCGCGACGGCGATTCAGGCGCGCGGCCTGTCGGACTTCATGCGGGTCAATCGCGTGGAAGGGCTGGCCCTTGGTGCGGGGCTCGCGCAGCGGTTGGGGGCGGGGCTCCGCATCAGCACCACCGCACGCTATGCGCTGGCCGACGAGCGGGTGCGTGGTGGTGCCGTGCTCGCATGGGAACGTGCGTCAGGGGCCGGGCTCTCGGTGCGCGCGGAACGCCAGCTGGGAGAGGTCGGACTGGTGCCTGAAGGGTCGACCACAAGGAACTCGATTGCTGCGCAGGAGTTTGGCTCGGACTGGACAAGCCCGTTCCAGCGGCGTCTGGTTGCGCTGCGCGCCGATCTGCCGCCGTGGCTCGATCGACGCTGGCGGGTGAGCGTCGAGGCGGCCGTGGAGCAGCACTCGCGCGCGCCGGTGAATGCGACACCGGCGCGTGGCGAATACGAGTCGACGCCGGCGGTCCGGAGTGATGAGCTCCGTCGGCTTTCGATTGGCGTGCGCCGACCGACCGCTCTGGCGCTGTGGGGATCGGAAGTCGCGGTCACTGGTGCGATCGACGCAATACAAATGCAGGGGTCAGGGCGCCGTTTCGGGCGTGGAACACTCGATGTCGAGCTGCAGCGCCCGATCGGTCGCGACCGGCTGGTATTGCGTACCATCGCGGCCGGAAGCGTGGGCAGCGACGTGCCGCAGCAATACGAAGTCTGGCTCGGTGGCCCGGTGACTCTTCCGGGCGTTGGATTCCACGCGATTCGCGGGCGGAGTGGCGTGTCGCAGCGTATCGAGTGGCAGCACGCCGTTCCGGGGCCGGCCATTCCGCTCGGTCGCTACGGTCGTGTGCCGGCGCAGCTCACGCTCGCTCCCTATGGCGTCGTGGCGTGGACCGATGCGCGCACCACCTCCACGCACGTCGTGCAACGCGGTCTGCATCCGGCGCTCGGTCTCGGCGGGCTCGGATTCTTCAACCTGCTGCGTGTCGATGTCGCGCGTGGTCTTCGCGACGGTCGCTGGATGTTCTCGGTCGATGTGGCGCGTGAATTCTGGAGGATCCTGTGACGGGTGACGGAACGACTCCGGTGCGGGTCGGCATCGTCGATCTGGCTGTGGTCCGCTTTGGTGGAGCAGGGCTCGAGACGTTGCTGCTTCGCCGCGCCTCCGGGACGCGGTGCACCGGCGCATGGGAAATCGTGCACGGCAGGATCGATGCGGGAGAGACGCCGGAGGTCGCGGCAGTGCGCGAACTGCGCGAGGAGACAGGCCTCGCGTGCGAGCGACTCTACAACACCACCCTCGGTGGATTCTACCTGCACACGCTGGGCGTCGTGAGCCTGTCGGTCGTGTTCTGCGCCATCGTGTCAGCAAGCGCACAAGCACCGATCATCGGCGAGGAGCATGACGCGTTCGTCTGGCTTTCCCTCGCCGACGCCATGCAGCAGTGCGCCTGGCCTCGCGAGCGCGAAGCGCTGCAACACATCGCGCATTTGTTGCGCAACGGTCATGATGCCGGCGCGGTGGAGGATGTACTGCGGGTGATGTGACGCGGGTGGCCGATCCGGCACGACGTGCCGTGGAACGAACGCGTCAGTCTTCGTCGGCCAGTTCGTCGTCGTGACTGACCGCGTCGTCCGCTTCATCAGGCTCCGGTGACGGCGGCAAGGCACCCCGAGCGGCATCGCCTTCGGTGCGCGGCACGTACACCGGTTCCTCGCGCCACGGGCCGGCATGCAGCAATGACATCAGCGCTTCGGCGAGTTCATCACGCCCGATGTTTTCATGCGCGCTGAACGGGATGACCTGATCTTCATCCACCCCGTACGCCTTGCACAACTCCGTGATCCGCTTCGCGCGCGCGACGCGCCCCAGCTTGTCGACCTTGGTCAACGCGATCAGCGTCGGAACGCCCAGCTCGGCGAGGAAGTCCAGCATGATGCGATCGTCGGCCGTCGGGTCGTGACGCACATCGAGCAGCTGCACCACGCCGCGCAGGTACGGGCTGTTGCGCATGTATCCCTCGATCAGCGGGCGCCACGCTGCCTTCCGGTCCTTGCTGATCTTGGCGTAGCCGTAGCCGGGCAGGTCGACCAGCGTGAACACCTCGTTCACGCGGAAGAAGTTCAGCTCCCGTGTGCGGCCGGGCGTCTTGCTGACGCGCGCGAACGCTTTCCGGCGAACCAGCGCGTTCAATAGCGAGCTCTTCCCGACGTTCGACCGACCCGCAAACGCGATCTCGGGCAACTCCGGTTCGGGACGCCACCCATCGACGGTCGCCATCGGGCCGGCGAAATCGAGCGAGCGAATCACCATCGGGTCGGATTTCGGAGCGTCGTTCCTGGCCTGCGGCACGTCTGAAGCGGTCACGCGATCTCAGTGGGGGTGCACCGGCGCACGTCGACCACCGCGCTCGCGGCGCGGTGGCACGGCGGCCGGTGGAACAGTGTGTGCACTCGCCGATGTCGGCGCGACGATGGCATGCGGCACACTGGGCGTCCGCAGGCCAAGCGCCAGCACCTCGTCCATGCTCCCCACGCAGTGAAAGGTGATGAAGTCCTTCACCTCTTGCGGCACGTCGTCCAGGTCACGCTCGTTGCCCTTCGGCAGCAGGACGTGTGTGATGCCGGCCCGATGCGCGCCAACCGACTTCTCCTTCACGCCGCCGATCGGCAACACCCGGCCGCGAAGCGTGATCTCGCCAGTCATCGCCACATCGCCGCGCACAGGCGTTCCGGTCAGCGCACTGACCACCGCCGTTGCTATCGCGATGCCGGCGCTGGGGCCATCCTTCGGTGTCGCGCCCGCCGGGATATGGATGTGGATGTCCTTCGTCCTGTAGAAATCAGGGGCAATGCCGAGCTGCACGGCCCGCTGACGCGCATAGCTCATCGCGGCCGACGCTGACTCCTTCATCACATCGCCCAGCGTGCCGGTGAGTTGCAAGCGCCCGCGACCGTCCACGACGCTGACCTCGATCTCGAGGGTCTCGCCACCGACAGTGGTGTAGGCAAGGCCGGTGGCCACACCAACCTTGTCGTCGAGCGAGGTATCGTCAGGATCGTACTGCATCGCGCCGAGCAGTGCGCTGAGCTCCTCAGTCTTCACGATCAGCGGCGCGGTACGCTTCTTCGATTCCGGTGCTTCAGCGCGCTGTCGCGCCAGCTTCCTTGCGACACGGGCCAGCCGCCGCTCGAAATCGCGCACGCCTGCCTCGCGTGTCCAGCCGCGGCAGATCTGGCGCAGAACGTCCGGCTCCCACGTGACTTCGTCCGCCTCGATCCCGACGGCCTTCAAGGTGCGTGGCACCAGATACTGTTTCGCGATCGCGAGCTTTTCCTGATCCAGATACCCGGACAGCCGGATGATCTCCATCCGGTCACGCAGCGGCTCGGGAATGCCGGTGAGGGAGTTGGCCGTCGTGATGAACAACACCTGACTCAGATCGTAGTCGATCTCGAGGTAATGGTCATTGAAGGCCGAGTGCTGCTCGGGATCGAGTACTTCCAGCAGTGCCGCGGATGGGTCACCACGGAAGTCCGAGCCCAGCTTGTCAATTTCGTCGAGCAGCAGGACGGGGTTCACGCTTTCCGCACGCCGCATCGCCTGAATGATGCGGCCCGGCATCGCGCCGATATAGGTGCGCCGATGCCCCCGGATTTCCGCTTCGTCACGCACACCACCCAGCGACATGCGCACGAACTTGCGGCCCAGTGCGCCGGCAATCGAGCGTGCGAGTGAGGTCTTGCCGACGCCCGGCGGACCCACCAGGCACAGAATCGGCCCGTTCATTTTGCCCACCTGCTTGAGGACCGCGATGTAGTCGAGAATCCGATCCTTCACATCCTCAAGACCGTAGTGATCCACGTCGAGGACTTCCTTGGCGCGGCGCACGTCGAGGGCGTCCTCGGTGCGCTGGTGCCACGGCAACGCCAGCACCCAGTCGAGAAACGTCCGGCTGACAGTCGCCTCCGGACTGAGCGGCGCCATCTTGCGCAGCTTGCGCACCTCGCGGCGCGCCCGCGTCAGCACCGCTTCCGGCAGCTGTGCCGCAACGAGCTGTGCATCCAGCTCCTGCACTTCGTCGCCATCCTCGTTGCCGAGCTCGCGATGAATCGCGCGCAACTGTTCCTGGAGGAAGAACTCGCGCTGATTCTGGAACAGCGCGCCGCGAACATCATCCTCGATCTTTCGCTCGAGGCGCAGCAGCTCGATCTCGCCGGCGAGGGTCATCGTCAGCTGATCGAAGAGCAGCCCAAGGGTTGGCGCGTCGAGCAATCGCTGCCGGACATCGAGCTTCACGTTCAGGTGCGCGGCAATCAGGCAGGCCTGCTGCTCGAGAGACTCGGCGCTGCTGATCAGCCGCACAATCTCGTCCGGCAGACGCCGATGCAGCGCGACGTACTCCTCGAACGCGCCCACCGCGCGCCGTGCCTGTCGCGTCTCGTCCTCACTCAACGGCGTGGTGTCGAGGGGATATGGCTGCACGTTTGCCTTGAGATGCGCGCCGGCCATCGCGTAGCGTGTGACCTTCGCTCTCGCGAGGGATTCGACCAGCACGCGTGTCGTGCCGTTCTGGAGCCGTGAGATCTGCAGGATGCGGGCGAGGACACCGATCCGGAACAGGTCCGTACTGCCTGGCTCCTCGGTGTCGGCGCGCTTCTGTGCCACCAGCAACACCAGCGAATCGTCGGCGGCGGCGGTATCGAGTGCAGCAAGGCTGGCGGCTCGGCCGACCAGCAGGGGCATGACGACGTGGGGAAAGATGACGACGTCGCGCAGCGGGACTACAGGCAACCGCTCCGGCGTTTCGATCTTGTCCCCATCGCGCCGGAAGACCGGGCTCAGGGCTATGCTTCCTTCTTGCGACGAGCGGGAGAGATCTCGAGCAGTGGCTGCGCGCGACTCGTCACGCAGCTCTCGATGACCCGCACTTCGGTCACGTCTTCGCGACTGGGCAGGTCGAACATCACGTCCATCAGAATGTCTTCGAGGATCGCGCGCAGTCCGCGCGCCCCCGTCCCGCGCTTGAGCGCCTTGCTGGCAACGGCGCGCAGCGCACTCTCTTCGAAGTCGAGCTTCACTTCCTCGAGCGCGAACAGTTTCTGATACTGCTTGACGAGCGCATTCTTCGGCTCGCGCAGGATCTGCATCAGCGAATCCTCGTCGAGCGACTCGAGTGGCACGGCCACCGGCAGGCGACCCACCAGCTCCGGGATGATGCCGAAGCGGAGCAGGTCATCCGGTTCGACGTCGGCAAACGGTTCCTTCGCGGTGCGCTCGAGCAACGCCTTGTCGGCGCCACCAAACCCGATCCGCTGCTTGCCGACACGTGCCTCGATGATCTTCTCGAGACCGTCGAATGCGCCACCGCAGATGAACAGGATGTCCTTCGTGTTGATCTGGATGTACTCCTGCTGCGGATGCTTCCGGCCGCCCTGCGGCGGCACGCTCGCCACCGTCCCTTCGAGAATCTTCAGCAGTGCCTGCTGAACGCCTTCACCGCTGACGTCACGGGTGATGCTCGGATTCTCGCTCTTGCGCGCGATCTTGTCGATTTCGTCGATGTAGACGATGCCGCGTTCGCATTCCTGAACATTGAAGTCGCCGGCCTGCAGCAGCCGGACGAGAATGTTCTCGACATCTTCGCCGACGTAGCCCGCCTCGGTCAGCGTCGTGGCGTCGGCAATCGTGAACGGCACATCGAGAATCTTGGCCAGGGTCTGCGCCAGAAGCGTCTTGCCGACGCCCGTCGGGCCGATCATCAGGATGTTCGACTTCTCGAGCTCCACGTCCTCGTCGCGGGAGGCGCCGAGGTTGATGCGCTTATAGTGGTTGTAGACGGCCACCGACAGCGCCTTCTTGGCCCGCTCCTGCCCGATCACGTACTGATCGAGGATATCCTTGATTTCCTGCGGGGTGGGAACCTGCGTGATCGCTTCCGCGACCTCGCGCTCCTCATCCTCGGCCAGGATCTCATTGCAGAGCGCAATGCATTCGTTGCAGATGTACACGGACGGTCCGGAAATGAACTTCCGGACAGCGTCCTTGGACTTTCCGCAGAATGAACAGCGCAGATGCTTGTCGTGCGACATTCGAGACCCGGCAAAAAAACACGGCGCACCCCCCGCATGGGGATGCATCCACTCTTCGAAGCTACAAGCCGGGCAGGGGATCGCAATGCAGGATCCACCGCGCCGGAGCCGGCAAGGGGCCGCAGCGCCTGAGCTGCAGCCCCCTCCGAGTATCGTCACGACAACCGTTTACCGGTGTCGCACCGCCCCCGCCACCGGTCAGCCCGCTGCGACGACCGCCGGCTTCGTGTCCGCCGGCTTCGTGTCCGCCGCAAGCTCGCTGCGGCTGGTCACGATGTTGTCGATGATGCCGTAGTCCAACGCTTCCTGGGCACTCATGAAGCGGTCGCGATCGGTGTCGCGCTCGATGACCTCGACCGGCTTGCCCGTGTGCTTGGCCATCAGTTCATTCATCTTGCCCTTCAGATACAGGATTTCCCGGGCCTGAATCTCGATGTCCGAGGCCGAACCGCCGCCGCCATTCTGGCTCGGCTGGTGGATCATGATCCGGCTGTGCGGCAGGGCAGACCGCTTGCCCTTGCGACCGGCGCTGAGCATGAAAGCGCCCATACTGGCGGCCATGCCCATGCAGATCGTGTTCACCGGGGCCGACATGAAGTTCATCGTGTCGTAGATCGCCAGACCGGCCGAGATGCTGCCGCCAGGGGAGTTGATGTACAGGCTGATGTCCCGATCGGCATTGTCAGCCTGAAGGAACAGCAACTGCGCAATGATGACGTTCGCGACGTCATCATTGATCGGCGTGCCGAGGAAGATGATCCGGTCCATCAGCAGCCGCGAGAAGACGTCGTACGACCGCTCGCCGCGGCTGGACCGTTCAATCACATACGGAGCGTAAATGCTGGCCATGGTTCGGGCTTCCTGCTGAGGTTATGGCACCGGGTCGGACCCCGATGAGAACTCCTGCTGCTCTACGCTACCTGATTCACCGTGTTCCGTGCAATCAGCCATGCGAACACCTTCTCGTCGGTCAGGGTCCGCTCCAACTCCTTCAGCCGGCCGGCCTTCTCGAGCTGGACGTAGAGCTGACCAGTCTCGACACCTTTCTCCGCCGCCATCTCCGCAATCTTGTCGTCGACGTCCGACGTGCTCGACGCCAACCCTTCCTTCTCCGCAATCGTGTCGATCACGACATCGCGACGGACCTGACGCTCGGCCATGGGGCGGAACTCCCCCGCAAAACGCTCCTGCATCCCCTCGGGGACCTGATACATCTGCATGTAGGCCCCCATCACCTGCTGAACCCAGGCGTTCGGGATCTGAAATGGATTCGCCGAAATGACCTGGTCGAGCAGCTGTTCGCGAACAGATGAGTCGGCGTCGCGCTTGACATGTTCACCCATGTCTTTCCGCACGGCCTCGCTCAGCTTCTCTACCGTCTCGAAATCGCCAAGCTCACGGGCAAAGGCATCGTCGAGGGCCGGAAGGGCCTTTCGCTTGGCCTCGAGCAGAGTCACCCGGGTCAGCTTGGACTTGCCGCGCTGAGCCTCGTCGGGGAAATCGTCCGGCCAGCGCACCGCGCGCTCGACGGTTTCGCCTGGCATCGCTTCCATGATCAGCTCCTCGATGCCGGCAATCGCCTGAGCCTTGCCGAGCTCGAGTGGATACTCACGCTGTTCCGGCATCTCTGCCCCTTCTTCCTGAGAAGCGATTTTCACCTTGACCTGATCGCCGGGCTGCGGCTTCTCCTCGATCGGCATCAGCGCGGCGCGCTGCTCCCGGAGGGTTTCGAGCTGCTCTTCGACCATGGCATCAGTCACCACTTCGGACGGGCGCGAGACGGTGAAGCCGGTGGTCGTGTCGATGGCAATCTCGGGGCGCACCTCGAGATGGATGTCGAAGGTGACGGGCTGGCCGTCCTCGAACTTCAGGTCGTGAACGTGCGGCTGTGCGATCGGTTCGAGCTTCTCCTGATCGAGCGCCTGCTTCCACGCGTCCTGCACCATGCTCTCGAGGGCCTCGGACTTGATCTGCTCGGCGTAGGCCTTCTTGATCAGGTGCAGCGGGGCCTTGCCGGGGCGGAAGCCAGGCATCCGGGCAGCGGAGGCGTAGCGCTTGACGGCCTTGTCTTCGGCGGCCTTGACGGTCTCGACCGAGACGGTCACGCCGAGCAGGCGTTCGACACCCTCGGCCTTCTTGATGGCAATTTCAAACGACATCGTCGGATCGGAATCGGGAGAAACGGAATCGCCGCCGGGACACGGCGGCGCATCAGAACAAAGGTAACGGGGGAAGGGGGCGATGGCGGAGGGGGAGGGACCCGGACGAATGG
>CAYMQV010000102.1:0-15497 GCA_964392395.1 uncultured Gemmatimonadaceae bacterium | reverse complement strand
CGCATCGCCCAACGCAGCGCCGCGCTGCTTGCCCTCCGATGGCACGCCGGCACCGGCGCGCTGGTGGCGCTGACGGCCACCCTCACCATCGCAGGCGCACTGCCAGCGCTGACGGTCCTCGGTGGCACCACCGCGGCACCAACGCTCACCATTGCCCTTGGCGATACCGGCGCGTTACTCGTGGACTGGGGCGGGCACGGAGTCGTCTGGCCGCAGTTGCAACAACTGGCAGTGCTGAAGCTGATGTCGATCGTGCGAGGTGCCACGATCCTGACGCTGCTGGTTGGTGCCGCAACGCTGCTCGCCCTGCATCTGGCACGGACGGCGGCGCGCAGCGGCGAGGTGATCGTGGCACGATCGATCGGTGCATCACGACGCGACATGTTCGGTGCGATGGTGCTCGAGTCGGGAGCACTCGCCGGCGTGGCCCTGTTCAGCGGAATGTTGCTGGCACTGATCGCAGTGGTGGTGATGCGAGCGGCGTGGCCCGGCAGTGTGGCATCGGCAAGTGTGGTACTTGCTGCCGCGGGGACGGCTGGCGTCACCGGACTGGTGATGGTTGCGCCACTGCTCATGATTCGTGCCCTGAGAGCCACGCGACTGGTGGACGATGATCGCCGGCCACTGACGTTGATCATTCCGGCGTTGCAGCTCGGCGCGGCGGTCGTCGTGCTGGCGGGAGCGCAAACACTTCGCGGCGTGACGACGATGCAGCAACGCGCCATGGCTGTCGGCACGACGAACGGGACGATCGTCCAGGATGTGCGCGCGGAAGGGACGGATCGTCTCGCGCGTGCGCGCCGGTTCGCCGCATTTCTTGACGCGCGACACGCCGCGAGCGCGACGACGCTGGTCAGTCTCGGCTCGAGCGGAGTACACCGCGGACTGGGGACCGTCGCGCAGGCCACCGGCGACTGCGGCAACCGCTGTCGGCCCTATACCACCGTTCGCGCATTCACGGAAACGGTCACGCATCACGCCGTCAGCGGAGACACGTTCGCGGTGAATGGACTGCGTATGACGGCAGGTCGAAACCTCAGCGATGCCGATCGATGGGACAGTCCACTGGTCGCCGTGGTGAATGCGAGCCTCGCGGGCGCGATGTTCCCGAACGGTGACGCCGTTGGGCAGCGCATTCAGCTTCCGCTGCTGAATGATGCCTGGTTCGAGGTGATCGGCGTCGTGGAGGATGCACCGGCGCGCGGCCTGGGCGGTGTGATGCAGCCACGCCTCGGCGTCTACGTCAGCATTCTCCAGCATCCGGTGGCGCTCTTCGAAGTGGCCACCACCTCCGGCGCGTTGCGCGCGGATGCGCTGCGTCCGCTCGGCCGCAGCGCTGGCATCGCATCGTCCGTCCTGTCGCGCCTCGACACCGACACGCGCACGCTGCGCTGGTTCACGACGCTGCTCATGGCGATGGGCGTCGTCACCGCCATGATCGCCATCGGTGGACTGATCGCGATGCTCGGACTCTGGCTCGACTCGCAACAGCGCGAACTGGGTATCCGACGCGCGGTCGGCGCGAGTCGGCGCGCCATCCATCAGCTCGTGCTTGGCCGCGCGGCCCGGGTTGTCATTGGCGGGTCACTGTTCGGCGCCTGGCTGGGTCAGATCGGGTGGGATGTCCTGCCGCGTATCGTGCCCGGTGCCCCGGCATTCGACAGCGCGGTCGTGCTGCAGACGTGCCTGATGCTCTCGGGCCTGACGCTGGCTGTCGCGTGGTTGATGGCCGCCCGGTTTACCCGGACACCGGTGGGCACGTTGCTGATCGAGGTGGGCTGAGCCAGCACGCGACGTCGGTCAGGACTTGGAAGTGCAACTGCTGTAACGCAAAGGGAACTGAAGGGCGCCAAGGCGCAAGGAACAGCAGGAAGACTTTGGTAAAGCTGCCGAAAGTTGCGGGTCTGCAGCAGTTCCAAAGCATTGCAGTTCTTTGCGCCTTGGCGTCTTTCTTTCATCTTTGCGTTGATGCGGTTGTTGTTGCGCTCTTTCTGCCACTGGATCACGGCGCCATCAGGAACGGCAACAGCAACCACGAAGAACAACTGCTTTGGCGCAAAGAACAGCGAGAAGGCATGGGATCAGCTCCTGAAATTGACGGGGCTGACGCAGTTCCACAGCAGTCCAGTTCTTTGCCAATTCCATAGCAGTTCCTTGCGCCTTTGCGACCCTTGCGCCTTTGCGTCAACGCGGTTGATCTGCGCCGTTTCTTGAAGAGGCTTCACCGCAATTCATGGCGCCTTCGCGCCTTTGCGTCAATGCAGTTCCACGCGAACCATCACCGCTTGCCGATGATCTGAATGGCGCCGGCGGTGTTGCCGGTGCCGAAGAGCGTGGTCGCATCGCTCGCATTCAGGTACTTGATCTCCTTGATCTGCGAGAGCGTGATCTCCTCCAGCGCGCGCACACCACCCAGTTTCTGGTTGTCGAGATAGACGGCGATATCGTTTGAACCGACATCGCCATCACTCCCGCCGGACGCGTTGCCAGAGCGCACACGAAGCATCGCGGGCCGAAGGCGCTGCACGATGCCGTAGGCCGTTTGCACCGTCCCGCCGAGGAATGCGATCTCCTCTTCGGTGATCAGGTTGGCGCGACCCTTGGGCGGCTTCTTCGCGGGTGCCGCGGCGGCGGCGGAATCCTGAGCGGCAGCGCGGGTCGGTGTCGCAACCAGAGCGAAGAGCGGGGCGATGATGCAGACTGCCGACAAGAGGCGCAAGGCTCGCATGAAAGACACTCCTGAGTGAGGTCCTGAAATCGTTCTGGCGTGAGAGAGCATCTCCTCGTTAGCCGACAACCGCAAGCGCCGTCGCTCCGAGGGCGGCGCCGGTGACGTGCTGCGTCAGCACCTCCTGTCGGGAGGCCGTATCGCGGGTATCGTCGACTGTGATCCACCGCAGCCGCGCACGACCTGCTCCCACCCAGCACATCCCATGTCTGCCAGACCCCAGATTCTCGCGACCATCCTTGCTGTCAGTGCATTCAGCACATTCACCGCGCCTCCGATTGCGGCCCAGCGTGCGCGGACAACGACCAGCGCCGGAGCGCCGGCTGCCGCAGCGGTCGATTCCACGCTGCTCGGCGCGATGAAGTACCGGCTGATCGGTCCCTACCGCGGCGGTCGATCGACTGCGGTCGCCGGCACGACCCGGTCGCCGTTTCTTTTTTACTCGGGCAGCACTGGCGGTGGTGTCTGGCAGACGGAGGATGCCGGTCAGAGCTGGCAGCCGATCACGGACAAGTATTTCGGCGGCGCCATCGGCTCGATCGATGTGGCGGACTCGGACCCGAACGTGATCTACGTCGGCACGGGCTCGCAGGACGTGCGTGGCAACTCGTCGACCGGGCGCGGCATGTGGAAGTCGACCGACGCCGGACGGACGTGGAGTTTCGCGGGGCTGCGCGAGACGGGGGCGATCGGCCGGACGGTGGTGCATCCCACGAACCCCGATCTCGTCTACGCCGCCGCGCTCGGGCACCCATTCGGCAAAAACAAGGAACGGGGGATCTTCCGCTCGAAGGACGGCGGCGCGTCGTGGCAGCAGGTGCTGTTCGTGAATGACTCGACCGGCGCCAGTGACCTGGTCATGCATCCCACCAACCCGCGCATTCTCTACGCCGGTATGTGGCGCGCGGAACGAAAGCCCTGGACGATGATCTCCGGTGGCCCCGAGGGCGGCGTCTACCGCTCCACCGACGCTGGCGACACCTGGACGAAGCTGGCCGGCGGACTGCCAACTGGCGTTGTCGGCAAGATCGGAATCGCCATTTCGCCGGCCAATCCCGATCGCATCTGGGCGATGGTCGAGGCCGAACCGGCTGGTGGCCTGTATCGCTCCGACGATGGCGGCACCTCCTTCACGAGAGTCAACGCGGAGAACAAGATCCGGCAGCGCGCCTGGTACTACTACCGGATCGTGGCCGATCCGGTGAACGAGAACCAGATGTACGTGATGAGCGTCCAGATGCATAAATCGGTTGATGCAGGCCGCACTTTCGAGCCAGTGACCGTACCGCATGGAGACACTCACGACCTCTGGATCAATCCATCGAATCCGAAAGCGATGGTGCTCGCCGATGACGGCGGCTCGGTCGTCTCGCTGACGGCGGGCAAGTCGTGGAGCAGCATGAACCTGCTGCCGACGGCTGAGATGTACGATGTGATCGTCGATCACGCCTTTCCGTATCGTGTCTACACGGCGCAACAGGACAACACCTCGATCTCGGTTCCGTCGTGGCTGGAGTCGAACACGCTGCACCCCATGAATGCCTGGATGAGCGCCGGTGGCTGCGAGACCGGCCCCGTCGCGCTGCATCCCGACTATCCCGATGTGATCTACGGTGGCTGCTACGGCGGGGCGATCAACCGCTACGAGCCGAAGACCGATCTGCGCCGGGATGTGATCACCTATCCGCAGCAGCAGGTCGGCCAGAAGGCGTCGGAGATGAAGTACCGCTTTCAGTGGGTGGCGCCGATTCTGGTCTCTCGCCACGATCGCAACGTGGTCTACCACGCATCGCAGGTGGTGCATCGCACCCGCGATGGCGGAATGTCGTGGACGGCGATCAGCCCCGATCTCACGACCAACGACAAGTCGACGCAAGGAATGGCCGGCGGTCCGATCAATGGCGATCAGACCGGCGTCGAGATGTTCAATACGATCTTTGCACTGGGCGAGGACCCGAAGGATGCACAGGTCCTGTGGACCGGCAGCGACGATGGGCGGGTGCATCTGACGCGCGATGCCGGCGCGACCTGGCAGGACATCACGCCACCGGGCATGCCGAAGTTCGCCACGGTCAATCGGATCGATGTATCGAGGCACGTGGCGGGTCGCGCGTACATCGCGGTCCACCGATATCGGTTGGACGATTTCGCGCCATATGCCTGGCGCACCGATGACTATGGAAAGGCGTGGGTGAGGATTGCCGACGGCACCAACGGGATTCCAGCCGACCATCCCGTTCGGGTGGTGCGCGAGGATGCGACACGCGCCGGTCTGCTCTACGCCGGAACCGAATTCGGCATCTTCGTCTCGATCGACAACGGGGCGCGCTGGCAACCGTTGCAGCGGAACCTGCCCATCGTTCCGATCAGCGATCTGCAGGTCTACAGCGACGATCTGATCGTTGGCACCCAGGGTCGATCTCTCTGGATTCTGGATGACCTCTCACCGCTGCAGCAACTGGCTGCGGCTCGGCCGACCACCGCGATGCATCTGCATCGCCCGCGCGATGTGGTGCGAGCCGACCGGAGTCAGGGGGGCGGAGCGGGCGGCCGAGAGGTGTCGCTCGAGGCACCGGCAAACGGTGCCGTCTTTCACATCGTCCTGCGCGACAGCGTGGTCACGCCATACACGATCGAAGTACGAGCCGGCAGCGGCTCGCTGGTGCGAACGCTGAGCACCGACACCGCCGAGAGTCGACGCCGGCAGCAACCCGTCTTGCCGGTGAAAGCTGGCGCCCACGCCATCACCTGGGATCTCACCTGGCCGGGCCCACTGATGGCAGCGGACCAGGTGCTCTGGGGCTATACAGGGGGCATCAGGGTGGTGCCCGGAGATTTCGAGGTCAGACTGTTGGGGGGCGGGCCGACTCAGTCGCACCGCTTCCGCGTGCTGGCCGACCCTCGCCTGGCCAGTGTGACTCAGTCAGACTATGTCTCGCAGTTTGAAACAGCGCGACAGCTTCGCGACACACTCGAGTCACTCAACCGCTCCTTGGAGACAGTCAGGGCTATTCGAACCCAGGCGAAGGCCAGCGTCGACCAGGCCACCAAGGCCGGCGTGGCGTCCGAGCTCGCGCCGCTCGCCTCGGCACTCGACGCTGCCATCGATTCGCTCGAGCGTGTCATGACCGAGCCGCGAATCAAGGTCGCCTACGACGTACTCCGGTTCGGTGGCCGTCTCGACAATCAACTGGCCGAAGCGTACGGAAACGTGACCGGCACCAACGGTTACATCCACGGCGGCACGGAAGGTCGACCAACTGCCGGCGCGGTTCAACGAGCAGGCGAGCTCGTCGGCCAGTGGGTGCCGGTCGCCAAGCGCGTCGATGACGTGCTGAGCCGAGAAGTCGCGGCCTTCAACAGCAAGGTGCAATCGCTCGGTATGGCGCCGATCGTCATTCCGCGAAGGGCGAAGCCGATCGCCTGACGCCGGCGCGAGCGGAGAGGTCAGCCCGTCGAGCCGTCTCCCGTCTCCCCTTTCCCGATTCCCCTTTCCCCTTTCCCGTCTCTCGACCCCTGTCTCCGTTGTTCCCCGGCTCACGCCGGTGTGGACGTCGGAGACAGGTCGTTTCGGGACATCAGCAATAAACCCGATTGACTTCATCGGCATTGCATGGCATTCTCGTGGTGTCATCACTTCTTGATAGCCATTCTCATCCGTGCCGATGCCAGTTTCCCTCGCCCCGCGTTGTGCCGCGTGTCGCTGCCTGAGCAGCACCACCTGCCAGTTCCTCGCGCTCGCCGTTGCCGCCGTCACCTTCGCCGCCCCGCCAGCGCAGGCCTCGGCACAGCAGCCAGCGACACCCACGGCCAGACCCGCCGCCGATTCCGCCCGGAAATCACGCGCGACCCAGACCCTGACGCGCGTCATCGTCGCCGACTCCAGCAGGCGACCACACGGCTACACCGTAACCCGCTCCGCCACGGCGACCCGGACACTCACCCTGCTCCGTGATGTCCCACAGTCGGCCACCGTAATCGGTCAGGCGCTGATCGCCGATCAGGCAATGCAGTCGATGGCGGACGTGGTCCGATATGTCCCGGGCATCACCATGGGATTGGGCGAAGGCCATCGCGACGCACCGACCATCCGCGGCAACAGCAGCACCGCCGACTTCTTCATCGATGGCATTCGCGACGATGCGCAGTACTACCGCGATGTCTACAACGTCGAGCGGGTGGAAGCCCTCAAGGGTTCGAACGCGATGATGTTCGGGCGCGGTGGCGGCGGCGGCGTGCTGAACCGGGTGACCAAGGAGGCGCTCTGGCAGCCCACCCGCCGCGCCACGCTCACCGGCGGCACCTTCGAGCAGCGCCGCACCACCCTCGACATCGGACAGGGCCTCGGCGCACATCTCGCCGCACGCCTGAACGGAATGTACGAAAACTCGTCGACCTTCCGGCAGTCATCGGGCCACGAACGGGTCGGCATCAATCCCACCACATCGGTGATGGTCGGTCGCACGTTGGTCCGCGCGGGATACGAGTTCTATCGCGACGAACGGGTGGTGGATCGCGGCATTCCGTCGTTCCTTGGCGCGCCGGCGCCCACACCCATCCAGACGTTCTTCGGTGATCCGGACGCCAGCCAGGCGCGTCTCACCGCACACTCGGTAGCGGCCACCATCGACCGACAGCTGTGGAACGGCAACGGCGTGATCGATGGCATTCAGCTGCGGAATCGCTCGCGCCTGATGACGTACGACAAGTTCTACCAGAACATCTTTCCCGGTGCCGTGAACGCGACGGCAACGTCGGTCAGCCTCAACGGCTATAACAACGGCACCGATAGACAAAACATTTTCAACCAGACCGACCTTACCACCACGATCACACGCGGTACACTGCGCCAGACGCTCCTGGTCGGGGCCGAATTCGGGACGCAGCGCACCGAGAACTATCGCGCCACCGCGTACTTCGGTGTACCGGGCAGCACTGCCACCAGCCTGGCGGTTCCATTCGATACGCCACGGGTCAGCGCGCCAGTGTCGTTCCGACAGAGTGCCACCGATGCCGACAACCGCACCACGGTGACCACGCGTGCGCTGTACGCGCAGAATCAGATCGCAATCGGCGCACACATGCAGGCGGTGCTCGGGCTGCGCTTTGACCGGCTGGCGGTGAATTTTCTCAACAATCGCACCGGCCAGTCGCTCCGTCGGCCCGACAACCTGGTGTCACCGCGCGCAGGGCTGGTGTACAAGCCGGTGCAGCCGCTCTCGATCTACAGCAGCTACAGCGTGTCATTCCTGCCGAGCAGTGGGGACCAGTTCTCATCCCTCACCGCCACGTCGCAAACGCTCGAACCGGAGCAGTTCACCAACCGCGAAGTGGGCGTAAAGTGGGATGCACGACCCGATCTGGCGCTGACGGGCGCGCTGTATCGGCTCGATCGGACCAACAGCACCGCGCCCGATCCCGTGACACCCTCACTGATCGTGCAGACGGGTGCACAGCGGACGACGGGTTGGGAGCTCGGAGTGACCGGCACGCCAACACGACGCTGGCAGGTGGCCGGCGGATATGCTCACCAGCGAGCAGCCATCAGCAGTCGGACGTCGGCCGCAGCCGCCGGTGCTGTCGTACCGCTGGTGCCGCGTCACACTCTCTCGCTCTGGAACCGGGTGCAGCTGACACGCCGACTCGGCACGGGCCTCGGGCTGGTGTATCAGGACCGGATGTTCGCCGCGATCGACAACACCGTCACACTGCCGTCATTCACTCGCGTGGATGCGGCGGCGTTCGTCACGCTCACACGTGTGTTGCGTGCCCAGGTGAACGTCGAGAACCTGCTCGATACGCGGTACTACCCCACCGCGCACAGCAACAACAACATCATGCCGGGGTCGTCGCGGATGGTGCGGGTGGCGATGCATGTGACGCCGTAAGTGTCCGGGCCTTTCCGTCAGGAACGGTCCGACCTTGGGACGGCACGAGGGTCGATGGAATGCCGCGCTGCCGGCCGGTGTCGAATGCGTGGACCGAATGTGTCCCCACTCCCACTGCCCATCACCTTCGTTCAAGGATCACTGTATGTCGCACCGTCGCACCCTCCTTCTGGCCTGCGCCGCGCTGGGCGCCGCCATGCTCCAGACGGCCCCAGTCCAGGCGCAACAGACGACACCTCCGCCCACAGCCGATCGGCGCGGTCCCGGCCCTGGCCCGGATCGCCGTGGCCCACCGAGCGTCGATCAACGCGTGACGCGGATGACCACCGAGCTTGGCCTCACCGCCGACCAGGCCATCAGGGTCCGCACAGCGCTGACGAGCGAGCAGCGCGGCATGGATTCGGCGCTCGCACATCGGACGGCCGCGCACGATGCGCAGCGGGCGGCGATGTTCGCGACGCACACCAACACGCAGAAGGCGCTGGCCGGCATCCTGACCTCGGACCAGAAGATCAGGCACGACGCCACGCGCGCGCGACAGGGTGGGCCACGCGGCATGCGTCACCGCGGCCCGGGGGGTGGCGACGGCGACGGTCGGGTTGAGATGCGTGGTGATCGTGGTGATCGCGGTGATCGCGGTGATCGACGCGGCCCGCCGAACGACGACACCACCACCCGCTGACGAGTGGATGCCGCCCGCCCGACCGGTTGGGCGGCTAGACTGACTGTGATCGAAACCGATGATGATGCCGCACTGGTCGCTCGCGCCAAGCGTGGCGATGACGACGCCTTCCGTCGCCTGGTGGAACGCCATCAGGCGGCAGTTGCGCGCACGGTCTGCGGAATGCTCGGTGCCGGCGATGACGCCGACGATGTCGGTCAGGAAGCGTTCGTCAGGTTCCATCAGGCGCTCGAGTCGTTCCGCGGTGAGTCGTCGGTGCGCACCTACCTGGTTCGAATTGCGATGAGTTGCGCGCTGAATGCCCTTCGCGGGCAGCGGCGGCGCGAACTGCGATTCGTCCGTGACGACGTCGCGCTCGAGTCGGCGGCCGATCCAGGAACGCAGCAGGCAGGAGCCGACGACGGTCAGGCGCTGCGCATCCGCGACGCGCTCGACCGACTGAATGCCGAGCACCGCGCCGTGGTGGTCCTTCGCCTGCTGGAGGAACGGAGCACGAAGGAAACGGCAGACATCCTGCAGGTTCCGGAGGGCACCGTGTTATCACGGCTTTCACGTGCCATCAGACAACTACGTGTGACACTTGGCCCCGTCTGGGCGGAGGTTTCCGAATGAGCGACATCAACGAAACGACCAACCAGACGACTGACGATTCACCGCTCGACGAGCGCGACCTGCGCCGCGCCGGACGTCTGTTGCGCAGCGCGATGCCTGAGGCGGCGTTCGCCGACGGATTCGCCGACCGGACGATGGCTCGCCTTGCCGCGTCGCGCGCCGCCGTACCACCCACCGGACTCCGGGTCGCGGCGATGCAGCGCAGTTTTCGAATGCTGGCCGCCGCGGCGGCGATCGTGATCGTGGCTCTCGGTGTGAACAACACACTCATCGCCCGATCCGACGGCACGTCGCTGGTCGAGGCGGCAATCGGGCTGCAACCGGTGTCCGCCGAGTCGGTGCTGTCGTATACCTCGGAGACCCTTCAGTGATGAGCGCATCATGAGCAACTCGGTTCGCGCCTGGCTTCTGCTCGTCGTCACCCTCTGCCTCGGCATTACCATCGGGGTGCTCGGCGGCGGTGCGCTGCAGGAGCGGCGGATGGCCCGGGTCGACAGGATCCGCCGACCGGGTGGATTTGTCGAGCATGCGCGCGAGGTGATCCAACCGACCAGTGATTCGCAGTGGAACGCGATCAAGCCGTTGATCGAGGCGACGGCCGAGCAGAATCTGCGGATGCGGCGAACGCATGACGGCGAGATGCGCGCCGCCCTCGACTCGTTGAAGGCGAGGCTCGAGCCGATGCTCGACGCGGCACAGCGCGGGCGCTTCGCGAAATTCCTGCCAGGCCGCGGAGGCCCGCCCGGTCGATTCGGGCCCGGTCGCGGCGGCGCGGGGGGGGGACGCGGCCCTCAGGATCGTGGTGGTCCGCCCGACGGGCCTCCACCGCCCCCCGACGAACGCGGGCCGCCACCACCGCCCTGACGGCGCAGCGCTACTGCACCGTGCCCCGCGCACGCTCCGCTTCAGCCGTCAGGTATCCGAAACTGGCCCACTGTGATTGCGCCGCCACGATGCGCGCAAAGATCGCGTCAGCCTGCGCCTTGCGACCGTTGTAGAGGTGCCAGTTGCCCACGCCGTAGGCCGTGGTGATGTCTTCCAGATTGCCGTCGGCACCGAAGTTCTTCAGCAGATCCGACTCGGCCAGTTCGCCCTTGTAGAGCAGCAGCAGACGGTGATACGCGCCATTCTCGATCACGTCCATCTGCGCGGTGATCGGCGTCAGCACGCGCGCAGCGTCGTCATTCCGGCCCAGCCGTCGCAGCGCCATGTACATCCAATGGCTGGTGGCCACGAGCATGTCCGGGTTGCCTTTGGACGCGGCAATGTCTTCGCGATACATCGGCAGCGCCTTCTCGAACTGGCCACTCAGATAGTACGCCAGAGCGAGGTGATAGCGGATGTTGCCTTGGAGCGTGCTGGTCGGAATGTTGCGCGCGTTCGGCTGGCCGTCGGGTTCCACGTCATCCGGTTTGCCCTTGGTCAGCGCGTAGGCGCGTTCGAAGTCTGCGATCGCTTTCGGAATCTGCCGGGTGCTCAGGTACCGATGCCCGCGATGGCGATACATCCGTGCATCGCTCGGGTGTTCGGCAATGCCTTTGGTGTAGATGTCGATCGCCTCGGTGAAGCGACCCAGATACGCGGTGCGTCGCCCGAGCCAGATCAACGAGTCGGCATTGGCCGGCGCGTGATCGTACGCACGGCGTGCGGCGGCCAGCTGTGATTCCATGCGGTCACGGGTCGCGCCGGTGGGTTCCGGACGATAGAGTGGCTGACCTGAAAGCGACGTGGCTTCGACCACTGTGCTGGTGACAGCACCCTTCAGGTGCCGATCGAAGAAGGCGCTGATGCGCTCGTGATAGTCGATGAAATCTTCAGCCGTCGTGCCCGGGGTGCCGTGGCCGGAATTCATGTAGTTCACCCACGTCACCGGCTTCCCCAGCCGGCGGAGTGCGTAGTACATCTCGCGGGTGTTGTCGGCTGGCACATTGGGATCCTGCGCGCCGGTGATGAGCAGCAGCGGCGTCGTGATGCGGTCGGCAAAGAAGATGGCAGAGTGGGCGATGTACTTCTGTGGTGCCTGCCAGAGCGTGGCACCGATGCGGTCCTGACTCTTTTCCGCGGCATGCACGTTGCGCACGCCGAGCCGTGGTGAATCGGTGTAGAAACTCACCATGTCCACCTTGCCGGAGACGTTCACAGCAGCCTTGAAGCGATTGGTCTGCGTGATGAGCAGGTTGGTGGCGTACCCGCCGTAGCTGGTGCCGTACACACCGAGTTTCGACGAGTCGGCGATGCCGGATTCGATGAGCGCGTTGGCGGAAGCGGTGACGCCCTTCAACCACGCTTCTCCGGGAAACCCGGTCTCGAAGCCGACCGATGGCTTCACCACCACATAGCCCTGCGACGACAGCACGTTGAGTGAAGCGTCGAAGGTATCGTCGAAGAAGTTCTCGTACACGCTGAACAGTGTCGGATACTTCCTGCCTGCCTGATAGTCGGCCGGCAGGTAGACCACGCCGTACTGCGTCCTGCCATCGGCGTCGCGGTAGTTGATCAGGCGCGTGCTGGCGAGGGACTTGTTCGCCAGTGCCGGATTGAGCGTGGTCAGACGGCGCACATTCGACATTGCCGCATCGGCGGCGTAGAGATCCTGCGGCCGGTTGCCATCACCGGCGGAGAACACCAGGGCATCGCCGGATTTCGCGAGTCGGACATTGCCGTAGAGACGCGCGTCCTTCGCCAGCACCTGCGTGGCACCACCATTTCGGTCGAAACGGATCACGCCCCGTTCCCAGGCCGTGCGCGAGCCGGACGACAGATAGAGGTACCGTCCATCTTCGCTCCAGGCGAGTGGTTGCACGCGCGGCGTGTTCACCACCGTGTCGTTGGTGGCGACGACCATCGTCATGGCGCTGCGATTCACCGGTGCGATCCAGAGCCCCTGCGGATTCGAGAGCAGCAGTGCATCCCCGGTGGGTGACCAGCGCAGCACGGAGTATCGCACGAGTGCGCGCGCGGCACGCGCTGTGGCCGACGTGTCGCTGGCGGAGCGCGCCGCGGCAGCGGAGTCGGGGCCGGCGATCTGGCGAGCCGATGAGTCGCCGATGCTGCGAACGTACACCCGCCCGTCTCGCGCAAACGCAAAGGTGCGACCGTCACGCGACCAGAGCGGCGAGAGATTCTTCGTCGAGGCGAGTAGTTCCATCGGCGCGCCACCAGCCAGGCGACGAGCCATCAGCTTCGTGTCGGCGCCGAAGATCACGTCGTAGTCGGTCTTCTTCGTGTTGTCGAGCTGCCAGGTGATCAATGAATCGTCTTCGGAGAGCTGATAGGACCCGTACATCGCCATCGGCAGCAGCTCGCTGGCCCTGGATGTCGCGACGTCGATGCTGTACACCGCGCGCACGTTTCCCTCACGCCGCAGCGTGTCCCAGGCCAAAAATGCGTCGGAGCCATCCTGGACGAACACCGGACCGCGGGTCATCCGCGCGAATTCCCCCGTCACGTCGCGTTTCCAGGCGGCGGTGTGCACGGCGACGATCACCCGGGTTCCATCGTTGCTCCAGCGCACGTCGCTGTTCTCGGCCACGTACATCCCCGCTGGTACGGCGAGAGTGCGTACACGTCCCGTCGCGCGGTCCCAGATCATCGGCTCGAGACGGTCATCCCGGAGCATCAGCAGCGCCACCCGGGCGCCGTCTGGTGACCAGACGGCGGAACGGGTTGGCCGTGCGTCGGGAAACACATTCCGTGTCGTGCCATCGCGAGTGTCGATCACGCGAAGTCGCGCAGGACTCAGGCGCAGATAGGTCGGATCGGTATCGCGGCGGTAGTCGACGCCCAACCCGTCGCGTCGCGTTGCCACGCTGACCAGCAACCAGCGACCGTCCGCCGACAGATCGGAAATCTGGGCGGTGGACACATCGAGGGCGTCATTGGCGGTGAAGGCCGTGCGCACCGGGGCCTGCGCCAGGGCGGCCGAGGCGATGGAGACGAGCAGTGCAAGGCTGCGGCGGAGTGACATGGCAACAGACCGGAGGCGGGAGCGATCGAGTCGGCGCGTCGGCCGAGTGTGCGGGTAATCGAAGGCCCGGCAGGGCTGCGGTCAACATTCGTGTCTGGGTGGCGGTTGCCGTGGTTGAGCCAGGACAGCCGCCGCCGGGCGGCCGTGTCGAACCACTTCGCCAGGGCGGGGTATGGTCGGACTTCGGCGAATTGGCCGAGCGAACCGTTCGCCGTCGCCACCTGTTTCCGGGGTTCGGGATGATGTTGCGCTCAGCGTCCAGGCTTCGTGCGTTCCTGCCACTCTTTGCCGGTGTGTTTCTCAGTGATTGCGTGAGCAAGCGCGTCGCCGTCGAGCGGTTGACATCGGCGAATGTGCCGCACGACGTCGTCGGTGATCTGCTGCGGTTCACCCTGGCCTACAATCAGCGTGCCGCGATGGGGCTTTCGGCTGGTTCGGCGTCGCGGTGGATTCTCGCCGCAATGGTGACGGCGATGCTGATTGGTGTCGTCGTCTGGCTGGTTCGGACGAAGAGCGACAATCCAGTCGTATTCAGCGGCATCGCGCTGGTGGCGGCGGGCGCGCTGGGCAATCTGGTCGATCGCGAGCGCTGGGATCGTGGTGTGGTGGACTTCATCGACATCGGGTTCGGCGCCGCGCGATTCTGGATCTTCAACGTGGCCGATGCGGCGATCACCGTCGGTGCCGTGCTGCTGTGGCTCGCGACACGCCACGCGCCGAGCAGCGGCGATCCGGAACGGCCGGGGAGAACGACCGCGTGAGTGCTGATCACGATCGCGTCGTGAGCGTGCTGCGTTCTGCAGGACGCGGTCTCGTGTGTGCGTCACTGACGGCGTGCGTGTTGCGCGGTCCCGTGACGAACACGTTTGGCTTCATGCCGAAACCGCTGAGCGATGCACGGGCGACACCGGCCGGATGGGGGTGGCACACCGCGAGGCTCGACACGATTTCGCGCACCGACTCTGCCGGCGGCTTGCTCACCTGGTGGGGCGCGGCACCAGCGGCGGGTGCCACCTGCGGCGGCGCGCTGTTGCTGCATGGCAAGGGGAAGAATCGCGCGCAGATGCTGACACTCGGCCGGGCGATGCAGTCGGCCGGGTTCTCGGTGCTGATTCCCGACTATCGTGGCTATGGCGGCACCGCGGGCGAGCCCACGACGAGCGGGATGTTCAGTGACGCTTCACTCGCGTATCGCGATCTGCGTGCGCGGCTGGCGGACACGCTGACGCCGATCGTGGTGATCGGGCATTCGATGGGCACCGCGCTGGCAGCGCGCGTGGCGCGGGAGAACAATCCTGCGGCCACGGTCTACATGTCACCGTTCTCGCGTATCTCGACGCTGGTGCGTGCGCGTGCCGGCGCGATCGGGCCGCGGATGTTCGACACCACGGTGTTCGCATTCAATCCGATCGACGATGCAGCGGCGGTGCCGGGGCGGTCGATGGTGGTGGTGGCGGGTCGGGATTTGTTGATCCGGAAATCGGTGACCGACGCGTTTGTGAACGGGCTGATGACGACGGCCACGGTGGTGCGGGATGGGAAGGCGTCGCACAACGGGTTGTTGAAGTCGGCGATGGTGTTGGCGGCGGTGACGGATTCCATGCGGGCGTGGACGGGGTG
>CAYMQV010000101.1:0-15674 GCA_964392395.1 uncultured Gemmatimonadaceae bacterium | reverse complement strand
CGCCCGTCAGCGTGCGGAAGGCGGCGGCGGTGAGGATGCGCGCGGCAACGCGAGCGAGCGCACCGAGAAGGCGACGACGAGACAGGCACCCGACGCGAGGCATCCTGGAAATGGTCAGCACCACCAGTCGGTGCGACACGGGCGCCAATAGTCTCTTTTCGAGCACACCCATTTCGATCACAGGAATGTGGTGCGGCAGCTCGCGCTGAGGTACGACACTTGCACGAAACTTACTCATGGCTGGATTAGCAGCGACCTCGACGTTGTCTCCAGAAATCCAGCCATCTGGAGTGTGTCACATGCTCGCTGTGATGACACCGCTTGAGGGAGTATGCTCGCACACCCGTGCCTCATGCGCTTGCCAGCGACGTCACGTCACGCAAGATGAGTCGACATACGCGCCCACATTCGTCGCAGCCACTTCGGAGAAACCATCATGAAGATTCGTTCGGACGATGTGTGCCAGAACGTCTCTCCCACATTTCGACCTTCCCGTGCGTCAGTGTACGGTTGTATGCTCACGGTCCTTGGGGCTTGCGTCAACGCAGAACTGGCTCCGAGTGCACCAGAGCTGATCACCACGTCCTACGATCACACAGTGGACAACACCACTTCGATTGTCTGTGATGCTGACAACGGTGGGTTGGAACTTCCCTCGGGCTTTTGCGCAGTGGTGGTGGCGAAGGATGTGGGCCGTGCGCGTCATATGGTGGTGAACACCAACGGGGATGTGTATGTCGCACTGGACAATGCACCCGATGGCAGTGTCACAGGGGGCATTCTGGGGCTTCGCGACAGCAATGGCGACGGCCGAGCCGATGTGCAGGTGCGATTTGGACCCACCGGCGGCAACGGCATTGCGCTACGCGGCAATCATTTGTATTTCGCCCCCGACGACCGCGTGATCCGGTACGACCTTGGCAATGGTGCGTTGCTGCCCGCAGGGCCGCCAGTGACTGTGGTATCCGCGCTGCCAACTTCTGGAGATCATCATCGCAAGACGGTAGTCCTTGACAATGTGGGCGGCATGTTCGTCAACATCGGGTCGGGAAGCAACTCCTGCCAGGTGCAGAATCGGGTGCCTTTTTCGCCGGGCATCGATCCGTGTCCAGAACTGGCGATTCGAGCCGGCGTCTGGCACTTCGATGCCAATGCAACCGGACAGGTGCAGGCAAGCGGCAGTCGTTTTGCCACTGAACTTCGCAACATGAATGCCTTGGCCATCAACCCCACAGACGGCGCACTGTACGGTGTGCAGAACGGCCGTGATCAACTGCTCGAAAACTGGCCGAACCTGTTCACTGAGCGCGACGATGCCAACATGCCGGCGGAAGAACTGTTTCGCATCGACCGCGGACAGGCGTACGGATGGCCCTACTGCTTCTACGACGGCCAGCGCAAAAAGAAGGTGTTGGCACCGGAATATGGAGGCGACGGGAAAATCGCTGGTCGTTGCGGCACGCGAGCGCTTCCGGTTGACGAGTATCCCGCACATTGGGCCCCGTTGTCCATGCTGTTCTATACAGGAACACAATTCCCCAGACAGTACGCAGGCGGGCTCTTCATTGCTTTCCATGGATCACGCTTCGACACGGCGCTCCAGAAGGAGGGTCCGGGCTACGTCGTGACGTTCGTACCCTCGCGCAATGGAAAACCAGACGGGCGCTACAGGACTTTCGCTGATGGCTTTGCGGGGGGCACACCGACACCGACGGGCGCGGCTCATCGCGCAGTTGGCCTGGCACAGGCACCCGATGGTTCGATCTACATTTCCGATGACAAAGGCGGATGGATCTGGAGGGTCGTGTATACCGGACTGAGGGAAAAGTAAACGCACGCTGCATGCTGGCGTGTGGTCATCACCATGCGCCATGGGACTTCGCTTTCACGGTCACTGCATCGTAAGATCTCTTGCCGATGGGTTGGGCCTCACCCATGGACCGCACCTTCTTGCTTCGTGTCGTTGGCATGCAGCACTGCCTTGCCCATCATCAGAACGGACGCGCCCGAACTCGAAGTTGAAGAGTGGGCGCGTTCGACTAGGTGTGTTGTATGCATCCGGGATGCGTGGGTTCTACACGAGCGGTTGGCGATGGGCAGCATCGACGAACGCAGTCGCCGCAGGGTCCGCCGGCACGAGTGGCCAATTGGCTTGACAGATGACGTGCGCCCACCGTTTCAGCAGCGGCTCCGACCGGGACACCATGTCGAGGCGAGTCCCCTCTCGCGCTTGCGAACAATTTAGCCGAGTTGGCGCGCCCTGAACTCCGCTTGCCTCTGTCATTGAGGTGACCCTCGGCTGTACCAAACGACGAAACGAGGCGAAGCCGTCAATAGCAACCTCACGCGCCGGCGGCTCGGCTGATTTGCTTCACGCTGGTAACCAACTTCATCAAGCATCGTACGACGAGGGCTCGACGCGATCAGGTACGGCAATTGCACCCATTTTGAACAGTCGCGCAAGACGCACTGTGCAGCAACGCACCCGGATTCCGGAGCCTATGCATGAAAGTCCTATCCTTTGGAGCGCCTTCGGCTGGCGCCAGCATGATTCCCATGACGTTCAATCGCATAGACCCACGAGCGGGAGAGGTTGCGATCGAGATTACCCATTGCGGCGTTTGCCATTCCGATCTTCACCAGGTGAACGATGACTGGACAACTTCGGTGTGGCCGTGCGTGCCAGGGCACGAAGTGGTCGGCACTGTTTCCAAGGTCGGAATCGGCGTGACCAGGTTTGCCGAGGGCGACATTGTCGGTGTCGGTTGCATGGTGGACAGCTGTCAGCAATGCGACCAGTGCAAGATGGGCGACGAGCAATTTTGCACCGGCCCCAGGAGTTGCACGTTGACCTATAACGGCCCGAAGAAGCCTGACGGTACCAATACCTATGGCGGCTATTCGACCGCCATCGTCGTTCGTCAGGAGTTCGTCCTCTCCATCCCCGATGTCATCGATCCGGCCGAGGCCGCACCGATTCTGTGTGCGGGCATTACAACCTATCAGCCGATGAAATATTTCGGGCTCAGGAAAGGGCAGGTCCTTGGTGTCGCCGGTGTTGGCGGCTTAGGCCATATGGCAGTCCAGATCGGCAAAATGCTCGGAGCAAAAGTCGTGGCGATGACCACCAGCCCGGAGAAGGCAGAGGCCATCAGAAGCCTCGGGGCGGACGAGGTGATCACGATGGATGACAAGGACGCGCTCGAGAGACATGTGCAGAGTATGGATCTGATCGTCAATACCATCCCTTACAAGCATGACATCAATCCGTACCTTGCCCTTGTCGCACCCAAGGGTGCGATTGCCGTGGTCGGCAACTTTCTCGGGTTCGACAATGTCGACTCTGCAACTATGGTCTTCCAGCATGTGACGCTGGCGGGTTCGCTGATTGGCGGCGTTGCCGATACCCAGGAGATCCTCAACCTGTCGGCGACCCATGGCATTCGCCCGCGGATCGAGAGAATCCGGATGCAGGATATCGGCCATGCCTTCTCGCGCATGAAGAACGAGGATGTGCGTTTCCGTCAGGTCATCGAGATGGCCAGCCTCAGGAACGATGCCACTGCACATGAGAAGGCGATCACGATCGCTGATCCAACACTCGGCGAAGCCGGGATGGCATGAGCCGGGTCGGCATGGCACTCAAGGGCGAATGGAGCGAGCCAGCACGTGGCGCACAGATTGGTGGGGCGAGCGGGGGAAAAGACCCCCGGTGACCGAATGAGACGCCTCTGCATTGCGCGAGATCGCGGAACTCGTCATCTGATCAGCGACGAATACTGCCACGCACAACAGTGCTCCCGCGTCCGTTGTGTACGAGGGACCAGTGTGATCTGATGAGCAACGTGCAGGAGAAACGACAACATCACCAGCAGGGTGACCACAAGGGTTGCTCGTGCGAAGGCCAGGTGGCTACCGCCGTCCTTAAACTTTTCAGCCACTCCGAGCGAGCGAGACGGTGCCTGGCAAAATACCGATAGTCGTCGCTGTGAGATATGCGCGTCTACGGAGCGCTGTAAACCCCCACCCGATGTCGATCGCGTCGAAGGGACGACCGGCACCTGCCATAAACGCAGCAGTGTGGCGAAACTCTGGTCTCGCATTTTCGCTTGGCAGGCAACTTCCTCGAGGCCACCTCGCCAAACGAGGTGAAGCGCGAAACCAAGCTCGAGACAGTGACGGCGCCGGTTGGGGTCGGAATATGGGCCGGAACGGATGAGGCAGGACGTGACGATGGCATGAAGATCATCGACGTAGTATTGCTTCATAACACGCTCACGCATCACGGCCGTGTGGCTCACTCCAATGTCAATGTCAATGTCCATGCGCACCTCACGCCAGCGTCATCAGCAGTCTTTCTTGTCCGCACCGTTCGCCACCGTCATCGGGAGCGTGGCAATTGTATTCGCGGCTGGGTGCCGCCCCTCAGACGTCCGGGAAGCGCAGGCTGCCGCAGCGCCGGTCACCGTGTTCACGCCCCCGCCCGTGGCCGTGGACTGGACGGCAGTCGACGCCGCCATAGGGCGCCGTGGCGTCGCGCAGCCTGGTGAGGTGCAGCGCTACAACTTTCCGCGAACGGACCTCAGTGTAACCGTCCGCGATCCCAAGGGCGACGTGAAGCTCGAGCCTTCGTTGGCGCTCAGCGGCTGGATCGCGATGCACGGCACGAGTTCGGGGAACGAGGTGATGGCTATGGGCGACCTCGTGCTGACCGAAGACGAGTTGCCACAGGTCATGTCGCGCCTTCAGGCCGGCGGCCTCGAGCAAACCGCGGTGCACCACCATGTCATGCGCGAGTCGCCGCGTGTGTTGTACATGCACGTGCACGCACATGGTGACGCGCTGAAGCTGGCGGAAACGGTGCGCGCCGCGGTAGCCCTTACCAAGACGCCAGCGCTTCCACCGTCCGCCGGCACGTCGCCCGCCATCGCGCTCGACACGCTCGCCATCGCGGCCGCGCTCGGACACACGGGACGCGGCAACGGTGGCGTCTATCAGGTGAGCGCGCCGAGGCCCGAGGCGATCCGTTCCGGCGGCATGATGGTGCCGGCATCGATGGGGCTCGGCACCATCATGAACTTCCAGCCGACGGGCAGCGGCAAGGCCGTGATCACCGGCGACTTCGTGATGCTGGCGCATGAGGTGAACCCGGTGATCCGCGCGCTTCGTGCGAATGGCATCGAAGTGACGAGTCTGCACAATCACATGCTCGACGACGAGCCACGGCTCTTCTTCATGCACTTCTGGGCGAACGACGACGCGGTCAAGCTTGCTCGCGGGTTGCGCGCGGCGCTCGACAGTACGGCCATCCGTCCGCGTTGAGGGCTAAGGTCGACATCGGATACCGCGGCACCGCTGACGCGACGTACGCTGCTCGAGCGCGTCGCACTCAGTAACGGTGCGTTGTTTCCCAGCATCGCAGCGCTGGCGATGGTGGACCCTGACCGTGGCGAGACGAATCAGAGGCTATTTTTTCGCGCACTCGGACCGTGCTGTCTACAACACGTGTTCCTCCCCGGCATCGGTGCGACGATGCGCTATTGGGAATTCGTCGTGGGTGCACTCGCCCGCCGCCGCAGCTGCTCGTTGAGCGTCGCCGCGAATACCATTATGGCACAGACCGCCGGTGTGAGCAGCTCAGCCATGGTGCACGCTCACCCGCAGCGAGCGGAACTGCGACACCAGTGAAGGGCGCGTCGCACCAGCGCTCGCGCCCCCTGATGTCGTTGACGAGTATGGTGATCGTCGTCAGTGGTGATACGCTTCTTCGACGGCTGACGTGATCCTCCGATCGGATGATCGGCCACGAGTCGCCGCTGAATGACGGTGTATATACATTCATGGAATGCAGGGCTGGTGCGCTGCGTGTGGGCACGGAGGACTTTCCGCCTGGGGCGGCAGAACGCTGAACATTCCGGAGGCGCATTTACATGTCATCGCTGAGCCGTACGATCAAGGCCGACGTACTCCTTCATCACCTGACGCAGGACGAACGAATGCTCGACCCCGACCTGCTCGCGCGCAGCGGTCGCACCGCACGCACGCTCGTCAAGGAGGGGCCGCTGCGATTGACGGTGTTGGCGCTGGCGCCGGGCGGTGACTTGCCGGAGCACGGTACCGATGGACCCGTCAGCATTCACATGCTCGAGGGTAGCGCCATCTTTTCTGCACTGGGCAACGAATACATGTTGGCGACCGATGACATCCTTGTCCTCGCACCCGGCGTACGCCATTCGGCGCGTTCCGAGAACGGCTGCTCATTCCTGCTGACAGTCGTCCACAACCCATCGGCAGGATCACTCGCGCCTGACGCGTGACGCAGTACACTCACGTTCACCGAGGAACACGAGATGCAGAATCTGATCTTTGATGTCGAAGGGATGACGTGCGGTGGTTGTACCGGTAGTGTTCAGCGCGCTCTAAGCGCGATAGCAGGCCTCACCAATGTGCACGTCTCCTTGCATCCCGGTTCGGCCACCATGGATGCGGATACCGCGCGTGTGACTCCGGAACAGATTGAGGCCGTGATCGGCCGCGCGGGCTATCGCGCCAAGGCGCACGTCGCCGTGTAGGCGTGAGACCGCACGCACACCCGTGGAGCGGGAGCGCCGACAGGCAGCACGGCGTGGCCCCCCTCGTCGGCCGGCCATGCGAGGGGGTGTTCAGCTCACGACGTGCCAACTCTGCCAGGCGATCTCCTCCTCTTCCTTCGCCCTCATGACGCGCACGACCGAAGCCACGTCCCGCACACCGAGCGCGGTCAGGCCTTCGCTGATCGTCAGTCGAACGAAAGCGTCGTGTTCACCGATGCCTCCGGTGAACACCAGCAGATCCAGTCCGCCCAGCACGACCATCATGGCTCCGATCTGCTTCCGCACCGAATAGCAGAACATCGCGATCGCGAGACGCGAGTCGGCGCTCGTCACCGACTCCGATGCGGCATCGTTGTGCAACGCGCGCATGTCGCCGCTCACGCCCGAGATCCCGAGCATGCCGGACCGCATGTCGACCAGCGACTCCAGTTGCGCTGCGGTGTAGCCGTGTTCACGCACGACATATGCAAACACCCCGGGGTCGAGGTCTCCGCACCGCGTACTCATGATCACGCCACCGGTCGGCGTGAGGCCCATACTGGTGTCCACAGACCTGCCGTGTTCGACGGCGGTGACGCTGGCACCATAGCCCAGGTGGGCGATGACCAGTCGCCTCGGTGTCTCGCTGCCAAGTCGTCGGATGATCGACTCACACGAAAGTCCGTGGAAGCCGTACCGCTCGATGCCGAGGGCGCGGAGCTCGCCTGGCAGCGGCAGGGTGCGCGCGACGTCGGGCATACGGGCATGGAACGCCGTGTCGAGACACGCGACGTGAGGAGTGTCCGCAAATGACACCTCTGCCGCATCCACGAGTGCCAGCGCCTTCGGCACATGCAACGGGGCAAATGCCTTCGCGACCTCGAGCTGCTGCCGCACGGCCGCATCGATCCGCGCATGATGCCGCAGCGCGGGCCCGCCGTGCACGATGCGATGCCCGATCGCGTCAGGCCTCGGCACCCCGTTCGCGGTCAAAGCTGCGGCGATGCGCGCCACTGCGTCCTCCGCATCCCCGACCATCTCCTCTGCCCCGGCGAACAGTGTCTGGCTGCCAATCGCGCTGACGTCGTACACGCCAAACTTGAGCGACGACGATCCCACGTTCAACGCCAGCACTGTCGTCATGTCACTGGCTCTGCCATGGCGTCCACCGCCAGTCACGCACTTCCGGCACGTCTTCACCATGCTCCATCACGTACGCCTTGTGCCGCGCAATCGTGGCATCATACCGCACTCTGGCCCCGGCAACGAGATGCTGCAGGCGCGGAATGCGGCGGATTGCGTCCAGCGCCAGCTGATAGCGATCCAGGTTGTTCAGCACGAGAAGGTCGAAGGGCGTGGTGGTCGTACCTTCCTCCTTGTAGCCGCGCACGTGCAGGTTGCCGTGATTGTGTCGGCGGTACGTCAACCGGTGAATCAGTCCCGGGTAGCCGTGGAACGCAAAGACAATCGGCCTCTCACGCGTGAACATCGCGTCGAAGGTGTCGTCGTCGAGGCCGTGCGGATGCTCACTCTGTGGTTGCAGCGCCATCAGGTCCACCACGTTGACGACGCGGATCCGGATGTCAGGGACGTAGTCGCGCAGCAGTGTGACAGCCGCCAACGTCTCCATCGTCGGCACGTCCCCTGCGCACGCCATCACGATGTCCGGCGTGCCGGCGGGGTCATCGCCCTCGTTCCCGGCCCATGCCCAGATGCCAGCACCAGTGCCGCAATGCGCAATCGCTGATTGCATGTCAAGCCACTGCCACGCTGGCTGCTTGCCCGCGACGATCACGTTCACGTAGTTGCGGCTGCGCAGGCAGTGATCGGTAATTGACAGCAGACAGTTCGCGTCCGGCGCCAGATAGATCCGGACCACGTCCGACTTCTTGTTCGCAACGTGGTCCATGAAGCCGGGATCCTGATGCGAGAACCCGTTATGGTCCTGGCGCCAGACGTGCGACGTGAGCAGGTAGTTCAGCGACGCGATAGGAACACGCCACGGGAGCTGTCGCGTCACCTTGAGCCACTTGGCATGCTGGTTGAACATCGAGTCGATGATGTGGATGAACGCTTCGTAGCACGAGAACAGCCCGTGTCGACCCGTCAGCAGGTAGCCCTCGAGCCAGCCTTCACAGACGTGCTCACTGAGGATCTCCATTACCCGACCGTCGGCCGACAGATGCATGTCCACCGGTTCGACGTCAGCCATCCACGCCTTGCCGGTGACGTCGATGACGGCGTCGAGGCGATTCGATGCCGTTTCGTCAGGCCCGAACAGTCGGAAGTTCCGACTCGCGAGATTGAGGCGCATCACCGACGCCAGAAAAGCGCCCAGCACCCGCGTTGACTCTGCCTCGGCGCCGCCTGGCGTTGGGACGGTCACCGCGTACTCCTGCACCGACGGCATGATCAGCGGCTGCAGCAGCCCTCCACCATTCGCGTGAGGATTGGCACCCATGCGACGCGCCCCTGCCGGCGCGAGCGCGGTGATCTCGTCATGCACACGTCCGTCCGCATCGAAGAGTTCCTGCGGCCGGTAGCTGCGCATCCAGTCGTCGAGCTGACGGAGGTGTTCAGTATTGCTGACGTCCGGAATCGGCACCTGATGGGCACGCCATGTTCCCTCCACCGGCAGACCATCGACTACTTTCGGTCCTGTCCATCCCTTTGGTGTCTGGAACACGATCATCGGCCACCGGGGACGTGGCGGCGGATTGCGCGAGCCCGCCACACGTGCCTGCCCTTGAATCGTGCGGATCTTCGCCAGCGCCAGATCCATGGTCGTGGCCAGCTGCTCATGCATGACCAGCGGATCATCCCCGACCACGAAATGTGGCTCGTGACCGAAGCCGCGGAGCAGGTCCGTCAGCTCATCACGCGCGATCCGCGCCAGCACGGTCGGGTTGGCGATCTTGAAGCCATTCAGATGCAGGATGGGAAGCACCGCGCCATCGTGGGCCGGATTGAGATACTTGTTCGAGTGCCAGCTGGCCGCGAGTGCCCCGGTCTCCGCTTCGCCGTCGCCCACGATGCAGGCCACGATGAGGTTGGGATCGTCGAATGCCGCACCGTACGCATGGGCGAGCGAGTAGCCGAGCTCACCGCCCTCATTGATGGATCCCGGCGTCTCCGCCGAGACATGACTGGGAATGCCATAGGGCCACGAGAACTGTCGAAAGAGCTGACGCAGGCCGTCGCGGTCGCGGGTGATCAGCGGATACGTCTCGGTGTACGTCCCCTCGAGGTACGTGTTTGCCACCAGCCCCGGTCCGCCGTGACCGGGTCCGATGACGTTGATCATGTCGACATCATGCGCCGTGATCAGGCGATTCAGATGCACATACAAGAAGTTCAGACCCGGCGTCGTGCCCCAGTGCCCAAGTAGTCGCGGCTTGACGTGCTCGAGGGTCAGCGGCTCATCGAGCAGTGGGTTGGCGCGCAGGTAGATCTGCCCGACCGAGAGATAATTTGCGGCACGCCACCAGGCGTGCATCGCGGTGAGCTGATCTGGCGCGAGCGTCGGCATTGGGTGGCCATTCCCGGGCTGGTGATTGGTGAGCGACACGACTCCGTTCGCTTCGGAGCCGTCGATGAGTGCCACCTTACAGGCGCGCCCGACGCAGGAGTTGCGCGTTGATCGCGACGACGATGGTGCTCACCGACATCAGGATGGCGCCGACCGCCGGCGTCAGCACGATTCCCCACGGTGCGAGAACACCCGCCGCCAGCGGAATCGCGAGAATGTTGTAGCCCGCGGCCCACCACAGATTCTGGCGCATCTTGCTGTAGGTCGCGCGCGAGAGGTTGATGATGCGCGGCACATCGCGCGGATCACTGCGGACCAGCACGATGTCGCCCGCTTCCACCGCGACGTCGGTCCCCGCACCGATCGCGATGCCGACGTTTGCCGTCACCAACGCTGGCGCATCGTTCACACCGTCGCCGACCATCGCGACGCGCTTGCCCTGCGCCTGCAGCTTCTGGATCTCCGCCGCCTTCCCTTCCGGCAGCACCTGCGCGAGCACCGTCGTGATGCCGACATCACGCGCCACGGCGTCGGCGACGGCCTTCGCATCGCCCGTCATCATCACCACCTCGACACCCGCGGCCTGCAACTGCTTCACGGCCTCGGCGGCCTCCGGACGGATCGCATCGGCCACCGCAAACGTCGCGAGGACCACCTGCCCTTCCACCAGCGAGACCACGCCCTGCCCGAGTCCCGCGGCCTCGGCGGCGAATGCCGCGAGCTCCGGCGCCGGCGAGGCCTTCAACTCCGCCAGAAGGTTGGGTCCACCAGCCGACAGCGACCGGCCGGACACCGTCGCACTCACGCCGCGGCCGGGAATCGCCGTGAAGTTGGTCGCCGCCGGCACCTCAAGCTTTCGATCCGCAGCGCTCTGCACGATGGCACGCGCGACAGGATGCTCGGCATCGCGCTCAATGGAGGCCGCCAGGCGCAGCGCGTCGTCCTCGTTGAGCCCTGCCGTCGTGCGCATGCCCACGACACGGTGCTGGCCCAGCGTCAGTGTTCCCGTCTTGTCGAACACCACCGCCGTCAGATTCCGCGCTTCCTCGAGCCCACGACGGTCGCGAATCAGCAGACCGTTCTTCGCGCCGAGCGTCGTGGAGATGGCGAGGACGAGCGGCACTGCGAGGCCGAGTGCATGCGGACACGCGATCACGAGCACCGTCACCAGTCGTTCGATGGCCGTGGCGAGCGTCGCACCAGACGACAGCCACGCCACGAAGGTGATCGCCCCGGCACCGAGCGCGACCCACGTCAGCCAGAATGCCGCGCGATCTGCCAACACCTGCGCACCCGACTTCGACTTCTGTGCCTCGGCCACCAGGCGCATGATGCCGGCCAGCGCGGTGCGATCACCGGTGCCGGTCACCTTCACCCGCAGCGAACCGGCGCCATTCACGGTGCCCGCAATCACTTTCGCCTGCGCCGCTTTCTCGACCGGTGCGGATTCACCGGTGATCAGCGACTCATCGACCTTGCTCGTGCCCGACAGCACGACACCGTCAGCTGGCACATTGGCGCCCGGTCGCACGAGCACGGTGTCGCCATCATGCAAGTCGCCAATCGGCACCTCCTCGGTCGTCTCGGCACTACCTTCGCCCGCCACGCGGACGGCAGTCGTCGGCAGGAGCTTCGCCAGTTCGCCCAAGGCGCCCTCGGCCTGTGCCACCGAGCGCATCTCCAGCCAGTGCCCGAGCAGCATGATCGTGATCAGCGTGGCCAGTTCTTCCCACAACGGCATGGCGGGAAAGCCGAGTGCGACAGCGGCGCTGAAGACGAACGCCACACTGATCGCGAGCGCGATCAGCGTCATCATGGCGGGCTGTCGATCCTTGATCTCGCCGACGGCACCACGCAGAAAGGGCGCGCCGCCATAGACGAACAGCGCCGTGCCGAAAATCGCCGGAATCCAGTGCGACCCCGGGAACGACGGCGGCGTCAACCCCAGCGCGTCGGGAAGCATGTGCCCCCAGATCAGCGGCGGGACGGTCAGTGCAAGCGAAATCCAGAACTTGTCGCGGAACATCGCAACGGAATGGCCCGCGTGCTTGTCGTGGGCTGAGTGCTCGTCGTGCTCGTCGTGGCCCGCGTGTGAATCGGGCGTCTTGTCCAGCGCATCACCGCCGTGCAGGTGGTGACCGGTGGCCATGTCGTGACCGGCGTCCATGTCATGGCCCGTGTGCGGCTCCTGCGCGGCACCGGCCCCAGAATCGGCAGTCACGACCCCGTCCGGGGCTCCATCATGCCCGTTGTGATCAGCATGCGGCGACACGTCGGACTCAACGGCTGTCGGCCGTACTTCAAGCGGGTGCAGGGCTCCAACAGGCTCACTCATCCGCTCGCTACCGGCAGGAGATCACGATTCACATCGCCATACCAGGGAGTCTGGCGCGCGACGGCATCGACACGATCAGTCTACCCGATGGCGACACGCATGCTTGGCTGTGCTTGCCAAACCCTGACGCGGAAACCGATCCCGGAGCTTCGTCAGTGCACCTGCTGTGGTACACGTAGTTCAGTGCGCCTACTTTCGCGCGCGTGACGTCGGTCGCCTCGTACGGACTGAGGTTTCCGAAACGCACGGGCACGGCGTCGGTGCGCTCGATGATCAACGCCGCTGTTCGCGGGAATGATGTTCCGTTGAACGTGAGGCCGTCGAATTCGCGTCCCCTGCTGACAGTCTTCTGCACAACGCGATGCGGGCTCCTCATGACGCGCCAGCGCAGGTCAGCCTTGGGCACCGACTCGACATCTGCCGCGCCGTATGCGGTGCATTGCGCTGGGGCTCGTCGTCGCCATGCTCGCGGTCATTCCGGACGGCGCGCACGGCCCGATTCGTACGCCAGCTCACCCTTTGCGCGGCGCAGGCTTCCAGACACGGATCGCGCTCTTGATTGCTCCTGGTGGTCGCCCATGCGTAGATGGGCCGCAACTCGGTGATCAGCCGCCGGAGCGCACGCATGGCGTCCGCGGGCACGTGTACCCGGACGCCGCCTGCACCCTGCGAAGCCAGCGGATCTGCAACCGTTGGCTACAAGAGCGCTCGACCTTTTCACACGTCGAAGGGTCTCGTCGCGTGGCGATCTCCGGTGACGAACACTAATTTTGCGGTGTGTAAAGATCTCGTTCACATTCCAATCCTGCCAGCCAGTGTCGCGATATTGCAACTTCCGCAACCGCCAGCGATTCTTCGTTCTCGCCATGTTGACCGTCGCGTCGGCCACCGTCCTGCTGGCGCACGATTTCTGGTTGGTTCCTGATGCCTTTGCCGTCACGCCAGGTGGTCGCATTGCGGTGAGCGGACAAACATCGAGTCTGTTCCCGACCAGCCTGTCCGCAGTCACGCCGGACCGAATCGTCGCCGCGCGCGTGGTCACCGCCGACACGGTTGTCGCCGTGACCGACGTGTCGACCAGCGGCGTGTCGATGCGACTGGGGTATCGGCCGACCAAGGCGGGACAACACGTCATCGGCGTACAGCTGGCTCCGCGAACGGTGCGCGAATCGCCGGCCGGCTTCAAGCGGTATCTCGACCTGGAAGGCGCACCGGAGGCGCGTGAGCGTTACGAACGCGAAGGGCTGCTGCCTGCGAACGGCAGCGACAGCTTGACGCGTCGTTATGCCAAGTACGCCAAGATGGTTGTTGAAGTCGGACGTGGCGCGCGGGCGTATGAATCCGCGTTGGGGCACCCGCTGGAATTCATGCCCCTCGACGACCCGTCGACGCTCCGTGTGGGCGACACACTGCACGTGCGTCTGGTCATGCTGGGCCATTCGGTTTCCAATGGGCGGTTTCATTCCGGGTCCGTCCCGAAGGGTGCGACGGCGCTGCGTGACACGTTGGCGGCTCGGCGCTCTGCATCGCAGGACGTGTCAGGCACCACCGACGCTGACGGTCACGCTGCCGTCGTGATGACCCGCGCCGGCCTGTGGAACCTGCGCACCATCCAGATCATACCGGCACTCAAGGGGTCCGGTGCCGATTGGGATGTGCACTGGGCAACGCTGGTATTTGCGGTATCTGATCGGCGCTGAGGTTTACGTCCTGACGTCCTATCGTTTCCCCCGAAGTCGACTCTTCGCTGCTGTGTCCGTTCTAGGGATGCTGACGAAGCCTGTATTCGACTGCCACGGTCGCTTATCAGCGACGCTCCGTCGCTGCGGAAGCCGATGATAAGGGACGAAGCACCAGCGGCTGCACCTGTCGCAACTGGTGAAACGCCCGACGTCATCGCTTTCTGACGACGACTTTAATCGTATCAGCTTTAAACAGTGAACCTGAAACGAAACTCTGCTGAGAGATGCAGCTCCTCTCGAGGCCAGGCAGAAGGCTAGGCAGGTCGGGAATCACGGTGCCGTTTGCCCGGACTTGTGAAACCAAAACGGTCGAATCCGGGATGACTGGCACAGCGACAGCTGGTCGAAAGTGAGAATCTGACGTCAAATCCCAGGTGCAATTCTCGTCAACCTGACCAGTTCGAATGCGGCATCTGTATTTCGGGTCCGACGAAAAGACAGACCTTGGACACGACTCAGGGAGACGGCGTTTGAATTGAAGACAGGTCGCCCCAAAAGCCATGTCGACGTCGCCGTTTCCCGACGCCAGCACAACTGACGTGCGGGACAGCTCATCCACCCCCGACAAGGCCCGGCGCAAGCTTGGTGTCCGTAAAACGGGGTCAGGTCCAAGTACCACACATCCATCGCGATGCCTTCCGGCAGCGGGCCACCTTTCGGGACGCTCGCGAAGGACTGTTTGCCGTGGGATTCATGGATCGGTCGCGCGTCCGCTTCCACACTCCGCGCGCTCCGACACGCGCAACCGAGCACCGAAAAATGAAATCCAGCCGTCGGCGCGTATGCTCCCGTGTCGAGACTACGCTGCGATCGTGACACGGATGCTGGATCGCTGCCTGACGCTCGCGTTCTGTTGCAGCGCCCGCGCGTCTGGCGGCACCGTGGCACGCACGTGAAAACGTGGTGCAGCACGCCAGCGCGCTGCAGTAAAGCGAACAGTTCGTGATGGCCTGCGCTCGATTCGTGATCAGGTCCGGGGCGACCCCTGTGGTCCTACGCCCCCACCAAGGCGATCAGATGCCGCACCGCCGCGCGGACGAACTCTGGCGCTTCCGCGTCGGCATCCACCTCCACGATCTCCACGCTCGACGGAAGCCCCGACCGCAGCGCGTCGAAGAACGCTCGGTCGCTCTCGGGATCGTGGAGCGGACCACCCGGCACCGAATACCGCCCGACCCCGCGCAAGGGAAGCATCACCACCGCCTTACCGCTGGTGTGCTGCAGCCGCCGGCAGATCTCATCGGCGACACGAACGATTTCATCTGAGTTCAGGCGGGGCACGAAGATCACCGGACTGTGGAAGACGTAGCGATGGTCGCGGTACTTCTCCGGCACCGCGTGCGCCTCGACAAAAACGCCGAGGTGCTCCGCCCCGCCAGGACAGATCACCTGCGGCAATCCCAGCTTCCCCGCAACGGTGAGCCGTTCGGGGCCTCCCGCACGCAGGCCGCCAAACACGTCATCGGCGATCTCGCCCAGTGCGTAGTCGAACACCG
>CAYMQV010000100.1:9352-15876 GCA_964392395.1 uncultured Gemmatimonadaceae bacterium | reverse complement strand
GGGCGCGCGATCCAGCTGACGACGAACGCGTACGCTATGAAGCGGAACGCGCGCGGTTGAAGCAGGCGTTGACGTCGGCGCTGATCAGCCGCGACGCGTCACGGTGATGCCAGAGCCCGCGGCGTGCGTCTGATCATGCCTGCCGCGCACCGTCGGCCTGCGGTGCTGTGGACGGGTACCGCCATTGCGCTGGTGATCCTGATCGTCGCCAGTCTCGCGCTGGGCGCAGTACCGATCTCGCCGACCAAGGTCGTGGGCGCCCTGCTGGGAAGCGGTGATCCTCTTGCCATCACCATCGTGCGTGAGCTGCGACTGCCGCGCGTTGCACTGGCGGTCCTCGTCGGGTGTGCGCTCGGAAGCGCCGGTGCGGCGCTCCAAGGCACGCTGCGAAATCCGCTGGCGGAGCCCTATCTGCTTGGCGTGTCTGGTGGCGCCGCGGTTGGCGCGGTGGTTGCCATCACGCTGGGTGTCACCGCCGCGGGGATCGTGCCGCTGGCGGCGTTTGCTGGGGCGGTCACGGCAGTCATACTGGTGCTTGGCCTTGCCCGGGCAGCCGGCGCCATGCGCGATCCACGCACGTTGCTGATGGCGGGTGTCGTGATCGGGGCCTTCGCCAACGCGATCATCATGATCATGCTGGCCGATGTGTCACCAGAAAAAGTGCGCGGTGCGGTCTGGTGGATGGCAGGTGCCGTCAGTGATGCGTCGTGGTCACGTGTCATCTGGCTCCTCGTGTATGTGTTCATCGGCATGACGCTCCTCGTTGCGCGCGGCCGCGTCCTCGACGTGCTCTCGCTGGGCGAGGACTCGGCGGCGTCGCTGGGTATCGACGTCGGCCGTGCGACGCGTGAGGTGTTCCTCGTCAGCGCACTGCTCGCCGCGGCAAGTGTTGCTGCCGCCGGGCTGGTTGGGTTCGTGGGGCTGGTGGTGCCGAACATAGCGCGCGCCTTCGGCGTCGTGAGACATCGAGCGCTGATCCTGACATCAGCGCTCGCTGGCGCTGCGTTGGTCTTGCTGGCTGATCTGATAGCGCGAACCGTTCGCGCGCCGCTCGAGCTGCCCCTCGGCGCCATCACGGCGTTGATCGGTGTGCCAGTCTTCCTGACGCGCCTGCGGCGGCTGCGATGACTCCGGCGCATGGGCTGGAGTTCGCCGACGTCACGCTGGCATATGCGCGCGGTGCGACCGATGTCGTCCGGCATGTGTCCCTCGTCGCTCGGCCAGGAGCGATCACTGCGATTGTCGGTCCGAATGGCAGCGGCAAGAGTTCGCTCGTCAGAGGCGTACTCGGCCTGATGCCCGAACGCAGCGGACGAATACTGGTCGGTACCGTCGACCTGCTTCGCGCGCCGCGTCGTGTCGTCAGTCAGCTGGTGGCAGTGATGCCGCAACGTGAGTCGCTGGCGTTCCCGATGCTGGTGCGTGATTACGTCGCGCTCGGTCGCTCACCTTTCCAGGGAGTGTGGGACGCGATCGCCGATCATGACGAATCGCTGATCGATGGTGCGATGCGCCGCGCGGATGTCACCAGCTTCTCCGCACGCCGCACCGATGAATTGTCTGGTGGTGAGTGGCAGCGCGTGCGGCTGGCCCGCGCACTGGCGCAGGACACGCCGATTCTGTTGCTCGATGAACCGACGACCTTCCTCGATATCGCGCACGAGATGGCGACCTTCGAAACGCTGGCGCGAGAGGCCAATGGAGGGCGTGCGGTCGTGCTCGTGAGCCACACGCTGACGCTGGTGGCTCGCTTTGCCGACCAGATCGTGCTGATGCACGAAGGGCGGGTCGCAGCGGCGGGCACACCACGCGAGGTGATGCAGGCCACGACGCTCGAAGCCGTCTACGGCTGGCCGTTGGTGGTCTCGCACGATCCAGCGGTTGGTGCGCCGACACTCGTACCGCTGCGTCGTCCCGGCTGACCTCGGGCGGCCTGTGCTGCCACGGTAGATTCCGGCTGTGCCTCCCATCGTCACCACCGCGATCGTCCTCCACGCGTTCAACTACAGCGAGTCGTCGCGCATCCTGCGCCTCGCGACGCGCGAGGCTGGCGTCCAATCAGTGCTCGCCCGTGGCGCGCGAGCGTCTCAGCGCCGCTTCGGGTCTGCCGTTGACCTGTTTGCGGAAGGCGAAGTGCAGTACGAAGCGCGCGTCGGTCGCGACCTGCACACGTTGGCGCGATTCGATGTCGTGCGGTCGCGCGTCGCGCTTGGCACATCGCTGCCGCGGTTCGAAGGTGCGTCAGCCCTCGCTGAAGTCATGCTGCGCGTCGCGGGCGAGGACGACACACCGCAGCATGCGTTTGATGCGCTGCGGGAGGGCCTCGATGCGATCGCGTCCGAGGACAACGCAACGCTGGCGACCGTCCGTGCGGTCTGGCGCGTGCTCGGTACGCTTGGATTCAGCCCGGCGCTCGACGCCTGTGTCCGGTGTGATGCAGCGCAACCGCCCGACCGGGACGTCTCCTTCAGCGCCGAGGCGGGAGGGACTCTCTGCCCTCGCTGCGCGCTCGCCGTCCCGTCCCGTCAGCTACCGGCCTCGGCGCGCGCTCAGCTCCGGGAGTGGCTGGAGACGGATACGGGGATGTCGAGTGGCATGGATCAGCCCACGGAGCGAGCGCACCAGCGACTGCTCCGGATCTTCGTGCATGCGCACCTGACTGAAGGGCGGCCGCTCCGGGCCTTCGACGCCTGGGCCACGGCCTGACGGCTGGAAAGGCTGGCCGGACCGCACGGGGCTGACCCACTGAGACGGATCGGGCGATGCCGCCGTCGATTGCTTGACGAGGGTCCCACCGTGTCCTAGGCTCCACTGCAGGTGCAGGACACTTTTCCCCGTTTTCGAGGTCGATCAGCAACCTTTCTCGTTCGTTTGGAGTGTGTATGTCCTGGCGGAGATTCGCGCGGCTTCTGGCTGTGTGCCTCGCCGCCGCACTGCCCGGAGCTGGATTCGCCCAGGCGCTGGTCGTACCGGCTCAACCACCGGCGCGACTTCGTCCGGACGGATTTGACCTTGGGCAAAGTTCTCCGAATCCGACGGCAGGCGAGACCCGGTTCCCCTTTTTCGTCGGGGATCCGCCCGACTGCCGAGACACGAGGCGCCAGTTCAAGGTGACGCTTCGTATCTACAACCTCCTCGCGCAGGAGGTTGCGGTTGCTACACTCGCCGGCCCGGGTGGCGAGTTGGAGGGAGCGCGGCGGCTGAATGGAGTGATGTTGACCTGTCGGCAGTATCTGGGCTACTGGGATGGCCGAGTAGAGGGGACGCAACGTGACGCGCCAGAAGGCATCTATCTGTTGCGGCTCGAAGTGAATGGCAGGGCGATCGTCAAGAAACTGCGAGTGCGGCGCTGAGGGCGCGTTCCGGAAGTCCGGACGCGCCCTTTTCGTCACCCCGTCAGTTGGGCACCGAAAGCAGTTTCTGCGCCTTGAACTCGATCGCGCTCCAGAGCCGTCGCGCGTGCGCCGGATGCGCCGTGAGCTCAGCGGTCAGTTTCTCGAGCCGGGAAGCGGTGACGGCACGTTTGCGCAGCACCGCTTCCCGCCGTTGCGCTCGCAGTGGCTCGGTAACGTTGGGAGCGTCTGCGACGGCCTTGAGCTCACCCATGACCTGCACGAATGCGCTGTCGGACATCCCGAGATCTGCGGTTCGGCTTCGGCACGCCGACAGGCTGAGCAGGCAGAGCAGGGCAAGGCGGAGTGCGTTCGGCATGAGCTGAGCGTACCAACGACCCCCGTCAGGGTGCAAGGCCCTGCCAGCACGGCGCAACTTCTGCCATGGTGGCCGCCGTAGGACTTCGTGTCCGGCAGTCCCTTCTGGCCTTCCGGTTGCACCCGGACTTGCCCGTACAGCTATCGTGTCGCGTTACCCTGAGCCCATTTGCCCGATGCTGAATCCTGATCGCCTTACCATCAAGTCCGGCGAAGCTGTGAACGACGCTATGGCGCTGGCGCGCCGTGCTGGCAATCCGCTGGTCTACGATCTGCACCTTCTTCTGGCGCTCATCGCGCAGACGGACGGGATCGTCGTGCCGCTGCTCCAGAAGGCTGGCGTCAAGGTGCCGGATCTGAAACAGCGCGCCGAGGCCGAGGCCGCCCGGTATCCAAAGCAGAGCGATGCGCAGCCGCAGGTGTCGCGCGAATTGAATCAGGTCTTCGATCGGGCGGATGCGGATGCCAAGGCGCTCGGCGACGACTACGTCAGCACGGAGCACTTTCTCCTCGCGCTGGCGAATGTGAAAGGGACCGATAGCCGTGCGCTGCTGCTCGACCTCGGCGCGACCGGTGAAGCGCTGGCCACCGCGCTGAAGGCGGTGCGCGGCACACACAAGGTGACGGATCAGTCGCCGGAGAATCGCTATCAGGCATTGCAACGGTACACGCGCGATCTCACCCAGAGCGCACGCGATGGCAAGCTCGATCCCGTCATCGGTCGTGACGACGAGATTCGTCGTGTCATTCAGGTGCTGTCGCGTCGGACGAAGAACAACCCCGTGCTCATCGGTGAGCCCGGTGTGGGCAAGACGGCCATCGTGGAAGGTCTGGCCCAGCGGATCATCAACGGCGATGTGCCCGAGGGGCTCCGCGGCAAGAAACTGCTCTCGCTCGATCTTGGGGCACTGATCGCGGGCGCAAAATTCCGTGGCGAATTCGAGGAACGACTGAAGGCCGTGCTAAAGGAGATCGTCGACAGCCAGGGCGAAATCGTGGTGTTCATCGACGAACTGCACACCCTCGTTGGCGCCGGGAAGGCGGAAGGGTCGATGGACGCCGGCAACATGCTGAAGCCGATGCTCGCGCGAGGCGAACTCCGCGTGGTCGGCGCCACCACGCTCGACGAGTACCGCCAGCACCTCGAGAAGGACGCGGCACTCGAACGCCGGTTCCAGCCCGTCATGGTTCCCGAGCCGACGCTGGATGACACGATCGCGATTCTGCGTGGTCTCAAGGCCCGGTACGAATCGCATCATGGCGTGCGGATCACGGACAGTGCGATCGTGGCGGCGGCCACATTGTCGAACCGCTACATCGGCGACCGTTTTCTGCCGGACAAGGCGATCGACCTGCTGGATGAAGCCGCCAGCCGGTTGCGCATCGAGATCGACTCGTTGCCGCAGCCGATCGATGAAGTCGAACGGCGCGTGATGCAGCTCGAGATCGAGCGGCAGGCGATGCAGAAGGAGACCGACGCCGCCGCCCGTGAGCGCCTCGTCGCGCTCGAACGCGAGCTGGCCGAACTCAAGACTCAAAGCGCTACCATGAAGGCGCAGTGGCAACAGGAAAAGCAGGCATTGGGCGATGTCGGTCGCATCAAGCAGGCGATCGATCAGGCCACCACTGATGCCGAACAGGCGGCTCGCAGCGGCGACCTGCAGCTGGCGGCGGAGATTCAGTATGGGCGGATCCCGCAGCTTCAGCGCCAACTGGCGGAGGCGGAGTCGGTCGTGTCGGTGCGCGACGGCCGGCGTCGCTTCCTGAAGGAAGAAGTGGGTGATGACGACATCGCTGCCGTGGTCGCAAAGTGGACGGGTATCCCGGTGCAGCGGATGCTCGAGTCGGAACGTGCACGCCTGACGAAACTCGAGGAGGAGCTCGCGCATCGTGTCGTCGGCCAGCGCGACGCGGTGTCGGCGGTCGCGAACGCGGTGCGGCGCTCCCGGGCGGGCCTTCAGGATCCGAGCCGTCCGATCGGCAGTTTCCTCTTCCTCGGTCCAACCGGTGTCGGCAAGACAGAAACGGCGCGTGCGCTGGCTGATTTTCTGTTCGACGACGAGCGCGCGATGGTGCGCCTCGACATGTCGGAGTACATGGAGAAGCACGCCGTCGCACGCCTGATCGGTGCGCCACCAGGCTATGTCGGCTACGATGAAGGAGGGCAACTGACCGAGGCGGTGCGTCGCCGACCCTATTCCGTGTTGCTCTTCGACGAGATCGAGAAGGCGCACCCGGATGTCTTCAATGTGCTGCTGCAGCTGCTCGATGACGGTCGCCTCACCGATTCGCAGGGGCGGACAGTCGACTTCCGGAACACGGTCGTGATCCTCACCAGCAACATCGGCAGCCAGGTGATTCTCGAACGGTACGCTGAGGAGTGGGCGCTGGTCGAAGCACAGGTGCTGAGCATGCTGCGCCAGCAGTTCCGGCCGGAGTTCCTCAATCGCATCGATGACGTCGTGGTCTTCCGGCCCTTGGGCGAGGAGCAGATCGCGGAGATCGTCGATCTGCAGCTGGTCAAGCTGGATACGATGCTCGGGGCGCGAAAGCTGAGCCTCACGCTGACCCCCGAGGCGAAGAAAATGCTGGTTGGCGACGGCTACGACTCGGCCTTCGGTGCGCGGCCGCTGAAGCGCACGATCCAGCGGATGGTGCAGAATCCGCTGGCCCTGGCACTGCTCGATGGCACGTTGCACGACGGTGACGTGGTCGTGGCGTCGCCCGGTGACGGGAATACGCTGGTCTTTACCCGTCAGGTCGCGGAGCCGGCGACCGTCGCGGAGCCGGCGACCGTCGCGGAGCCGGCGGCAC
>CAYMQV010000100.1:0-9252 GCA_964392395.1 uncultured Gemmatimonadaceae bacterium | reverse complement strand
GTCGCGGAGCCGGCGACCGTCGCGGAGCCGGCGACCGTCGCGGAGCCGGCGGCACAGGCGTGAGCCAGTTTGCGCGTCCGGGCGACGAGGCGTGGATGCGCGTGGCGCTCGAGCAGGCGCGGATCGCGGCGCAGGCCGGCGAAGTTCCGGTTGGGGCATGTGTGGTCTCGGGTGAGACGCTGCTGGCGGTGGCTGCGAATGCCATGCGACACGATGGCGACGCGACGCAGCATGCGGAGCTTCGAGCGCTGCGCTCGGCGATGGCGGTGCGCGGCGCTGATCGTCTCGAAGGGTGTACGCTCTATGTGACGCTCGAGCCGTGCGCGATGTGTGCGGGCGCATTGGTGCTCGCGCGCGTCGACCGGGTGGTGTTTGCGGCGTGGGATCCGAAGGCTGGCATGGCGGGATCGGTTGGCGATGTGTTGCGACATCCGCGCCTCAATCATCGTCCAGAAGTGGCGTCCGGCGTGCTTGACGACGAGGCTGGAGCGCTCCTGCGCACCTTCTTCAGCGGTCGCCGCCATTCGGCAGATGCGGCCGCGTCCGTTGACCCACCGCCCGGAAGTGTCTAGAATCAACTGCTACGCTGGTTGGTGAGCGTTGTCGAGCGTCGTTGGACAGGTGTCCGAGCGGTTGAAGGAACCGGTCTCGAAAACCGGCGTGCCGGAAACGGTACCGTGGGTTCGAATCCCACCCTGTCCGTGCAGGAAGCTGGATCCGGGCGCTGCGTCGCATTGACGAGGGCGCCTGGTGTGTTTTCAGGGCTGGAGCAGGACTGGTGGCCGAGCGGTTGTTGGCGCACGCCTGGAAAGCGGAAAAAAGGGGGGAAAACACACCCCGTGCAGAGGATCCCCCTTGGGGGGAAAGGCTCTGCGACATGCGCAGTCTATGCTAAGCCGGCTGGACGTCATGCTGGCGCCGGACATCGATGGCGGTCCGCGGCGATCCCTCCGTCTTGCCCAATACGTAACCCTGCAAGCGGCGTTGGTCCTCGCGGCGACGGTTGCTGACGCTGGATGGGGCGTGCGTGCGTCGTCCGTGGGCGCCTCGTCGGCCTCGGTGCGCACGTCGAATCCGGCCACTGATCGACACCGCAAAACCGGCCACCACAGCTGGCGAGCCATCGGCAGCCCGCAGGGGAGAGGCGGTGCCGGCACTGCGCGCGGGGGGCTGATACTGGGGGCGGACAGAGGCGTCGAAACCAGCTCCGATGCGGATCAACGTGACGGCCGATGTCCGGGTCCGCGCAGTCCGGGTCCGTGCAGTCCGAGTCCCAGTCCGAATCCGAGCCCGGATCCATCGTGCGGCTCCACGGATGCCCAACGACCGCGTTCTCGGAATGGGTGCTTCACGCGGTGGTCGAGCACTCTCGCCACAACGCCGGTTCGTCCTCCGGTCGCAGACATCGCTCCCCAGCGTGTAAGCGACGAGCGCTGTCAGACCTCCCTCGCACATTGGATCGCAGTGAGCTGAACGGCTCCTGCGTCGCACCATCATGCCTGCGGGCATGTGGCCGACGCTGCCAGCGCAGATTCCAGCCGAGATTGCACATGATCCGGACGATGCTCGCACGAGTGACACTCGTGACCTTCGCCGCCCTCGCGATGACCGCGACGGCGGACGCCCAAGCGAACTCCCCCGAGATCCGGCGTCAGGGCTTCTGGTTCAGCGGCGGCCTGGGCTCCGGCTCGCTCGGCTCGACCGACTGCAGCAGCTGCGATCGCACGAACGGCCTCAGTGGCGGTCTTTCCCTTGGTGGCACCATCTCGCCGCGCGTGCTGCTCGGCGTTGGGACGACGGGCTGGTCGAAGAACGTCGACGGCACGACGCTCACGGTCGGGACGCTCGACGCACGCGTTCGCCTGTATCCATCGCTGACCAGCGGCTTCTTCTTCACGGCCGGCGTCGGTCTTGGTAGCATCAGCGGGTCATTCGACGACGACACCGAATCCGTCACCGGCACGGGCGCCGTGCTCGGCGTGGGCGTGGACCTCTCGGAGTGCGACGCTGACGCTTGCCCGCGTGTCGGCGCCGCGACCAACGTTTGACAAGGTGGGAGCGAGTGGCCGCGCGCTCGGCGTAACACGCTCCGATGTCATACGTTGAGCGGATGCTGAGCGAGCTGTTCGATGCGCAGCGCAGGCCGGTCTGATGCGCGCTGCGAAGATCAAGACGACGAGAGTAGACGGCTATCCGCCTGGGAAATTTTTGCTGTCTGACGTTTCCCGTCGACCACCGCAGTTGATCCATCTAGGACGCAGGTTGGAACAGAAATTGAGTCCGTAAAGCGCCTTTGTTCTCGCGGCTGACGGAGGACGATCGCGCTCGTCGATAATTGTTTCGGTTCTAATCTGTATGGGGCGTGGTCGCGAGCGCCGGCTGTACGTATCCTCAAATCGTGCGCTTCGAGCGACCTTACACTCCCACACCCTCATGACCGTCCAACCCATCCTGCGAAGCTCCGCCGTGACCCGCCGATCTCGAGCCCGGTTCGTGTGAATCTCGGGCGACCCGAAGGCTGCGTTTGTGCGTAGCGGCTTGTAGCAGCGAGGGCGCTGTTCCCCATGTCCGTTTCCTTGCTGGTACTTGTATTCCCTACACAGCCGCTGCCGAGTATTGAATCAGATGACAGACCCGCAGAAGCAAAGACTGTACGTCCTGGAAACGATCTACTGGGCCAAGTGGAATAGCCACGCTGAAGGCATGTGTGCGGCGATGCCGCAGCAGGAATGGCAGGAGTATTGCGAATGGATTCTCGTCGATGGGTTGGAGAATCCCTACTACGCACAACGAAGGAGGTCTCGGACGAGGCCATTGACCTTTGTCGAACTGGCCTCGACAGCAACTGCGGTTGCGTTCGCCCATCAAGGCAACGACACCCTTGGAGCCAAGCCGGACTTTCGGACGAAGTACATTGCGATGCACGAGGTCGCTCACCTTCTGACTCGAGAGCTTCGACAGAATCCCCACAGCTGGAAGTTTGTCTCAGTTTATTCCCAGATGATTGGTCGACATGTCAGCGAGGCGGCAGCACCGCAGTTCAGGGGTCTGGCCCATGCCCAGAAGATTCAGTTCACTCGATGCCCTGACGATGTGAGGTTTGTTGCATGATTCTCGATGAGACGTTTCTGCCCGCGACAAAACGGGACGACTAGCTGAGAGGATGGACATCAACGTGAAAGCATTACGTCGACAGCCGTGGATGCTCGGGGAAAGCGGGATTCGTACTCCGGGCCTCGCCCTGATGTCTTTCACGAACAAGCTTCCACGATCTCCAGAACCGCCTGAGTGAGGTCCGAGGTTCAACTCCTCGCCCGGCCAATTTGGGTGGGTGAGTGCGGTGCAACGGTTGATGTTGCTCCGGCCGCACGACTTTCCGGGATCACCGGACAGCCGATGCTGTCGCGGATGTAAAGCGCGGCGCGCAACGGCAAAGCAGTGTTCTACGTCGACACGCGAAGGAACCTCGCGGTCGGCGGGAAGGTCGAGGCGCGCAACGCACCGGTTTCACTCAATTGGTGGACGGGACGCCGCCGAAGGTTGGCGGCCAGTTCACGCTGTTCCTGAGCAGTTTGTTGTGTTCTCGGGTTCGGTCACGGTCGCACCGCAGGCCAGGTTGGCGCCTGTGCCAGACCGAGTCACATTGCAGGTGCTGTCGAGCGAGCGTGCACTTGAATTTCCTTCTGTCGACGTGCCAGTTCAATGCTCCAATCAATCAGCGACGATCCCTTCGACCTCGCCCGCTTTGTGGACGCTCAGCGTGACCACTATCGGAATGCGCTCGCCGAATTGCGAGCCGGACGCAAGGAAACGCATTGGATGTGGTTCATCTTCCCGCAGTTCGACGGGTTGGGCACGAGCCCGCGTGCCCGTCGATACGCCTTACGGAGCCTGGATGAGGCGCGCGCCTACCTCGCGCATCCGGGGCTGAGTGCGCGGCTCGAGCAGGTTGCCGAGGCAATGCTGCAGATCAGCGACTTGTCGGCACGGGAGATCCTGGGAAGCCCGGACGATCTCAAGCTGCACTCGAGCGCGACGCTCTTCGCGCTGGTATCGCCAGCGGGCTCGGTGTTCGAGCGCGTGCTGGAGCGGTATTTCGAGGATGAGCGCGACCCGGAGACCCTCCGGCTGATCGAAGGGGCCTCGCATTAGGTGGCGCGGTGCATGTGGGACGCCTCCGCTGGTGGCCGCATGCTGCACGCGATGTCCATCTCGTCGGTCGGGCGCATCGATCAATGGCATGTGGCGATGATGTACGTCGCGTTCGGAGGTCGGACCGCTGAAGAGGCATTCAAGACGGTGCAGCCGACCGTAAAACGGGAGCGGATCAGTCCGGGCCGCGCGTTGCACGACATGTGGACCGCCGCCGGCGAGGAGCCAAGCGTGTAGGACCGCTGCCAACCCGATTGAGCGCAAATCGCAGGCGTGAGGAATGCCTGAGTTCGGCATTTCTTCGCTTCTCGGGGTCTTGGCCCGCTCACACTTTGCGAGCACCGATCTCCGCCTGTCGAGTATCCCTCGTCCCGAGGTCCATCCGTGCGCGTGCTCTGTACCGGTGACCTCCACATCGGTCGCCGCCCGACCCGCCTGCCCGATGGCGTCGATGGCCGTGCCCACACGTGCGCGCGGGCTTGGGAGGACGTCGTGGCGTATGCTATCGACCAGCAGGTCGAGGTGCTTGCGCTCAGCGGAGACGTGGTCGACCGCGCGAACCGCTATTTCGAGGCGCTCGATCCGCTGAAGCGCGGACTCGAGCGACTCGCCGAGTCCGGCATCGTGACGGTTGCCGTCGCGGGAAACCACGACTTCGACGTGCTGCCGCAACTCGAGCGGGTGCTCGCCCGCGAATCGTTTCGGCTGATTGGTCGCGGAGGGCAGTGGCAACGCGAGACGGTCACGTCGCGCGCTGGTGAATCGTTGCACGTGGACGGGTGGTCATTCCCGGCGGAGCACTGGCCGGACGATCCACTGGCCGCGTATCCGCGCGTCGTGCGTGACGACGTCCCGGTGCTGGGACTCCTTCATGCGGATCTGGATGTCACGGGCAGTCGCTACGCGCCAGTGCGGCTTGCTGACCTGCGCACGTGCCCAGTGGACGTGTGGCTGCTCGGTCACGTGCATGCGCCAGCGCGCCACGGGATCGCACACGGAGCGACCGTGCTCTACCCGGGGTCACCTCAGGCGATGGATCCCGGTGAGCCCGGCCTGCACGGTGTCTGGATGCTGGATATCGTCTCCGGGGCTCCTCCCGTCGTGCGTCAGATTCCCCTCGCGACCGTGCGGTACGAAACGCTCACGATCGATGTCACCGGCGCGCTGGACGGCGACGAGCTTCGCACGACGGTCGTGAACGAGCTGGGTGCGGCAGTGACGCATATCGTCTCCGAGAGCGGCCCGCTCCGACATCTCGTGATCCGGCTGCGCGTGACGGGACGCACGGCGCTGCACGGGCGCGCGGCTTCGGAACTGGACGACATGATCCGCGACTACACCCGGACCGAGGGCGAGGCGACCGCGTACGTCGAACAGGTGGTCGATGCCACGCGCCCCGAGTACGACCTCCTTGAAATCGCGAAGGGCACGGACGCGCCGGGAGCACTGGCTCGCCTGCTGATCGAGATCTCGTCCGAGGGAGCAACCTCGCATGCGCTGCTGCACGACGCGCGCAACGTGGCGGCTCAGGTGCGCAGCACGCGTGCGTATCGTGGCCTGCCGCTCAGCCCAGAAGCTCGCCAGTCGGCCGGAGATGTGCCAAGCGGTGTCGACGACGACACCGCGCTGCGACAGCTGTTGGCTTCACAGGCCAACACATTGTTGGACACCTTGCTGATGCAGAGACATGTCTGAGATAAGCGAATCGCACGCCAGCGAGGTCCTTGTCGCGGAGGCCGACGACGTTCGCGTCGAGCCACCGGATAGCGAGCAGACGGTCATGCCGGACGTACCCGCCCTGCAACTCGCAACACTTCGGGTCACGAGACTGCCGGGAATCGTCGACGGCTACGAGCTGCACGACCTCTCGACCGGTGTGACGCTGATTCACGGGCCGAACGCGTCCGGCAAGTCAAGCACCGCGCGAGCGATCGAGGCCGTGCTCTGGCCGGCCTCCGATACAGGAGGTCCTCTGAGCGTCTCGGCGACCTACCGCATCGGTGAGGCAAATTACGTCGTCGATCTCGATGGAACCCGGAGTGACGTGCAGCGCGACGGCCTGCGCGTGGACCGGCCAGGCTTGCCAGCCCCAGGCCTGAAACATCGGTACCGACTGTCCCTCCACGATCTGCTGACCGCCACCGACGCGGATTTCGCCAGTGAAGTCGTGCGTCAGTCGGTCGGCGGCTACGATCTGCCCGCCGCCGCCGCAAAGATGGGTGTCCGGGGTAAGCCACCGACCATCAACGCTGAGAGCAAGGCGGTGGACGCAGCGCGTACGACGTTGCGCGAAGCGCAGGCTGAGCAGGCGGGGGTGCACGCCCGTGCCGGCAACTTCGGTGTGCTGGAGGCGCGACGCGACGCGGTCCGTCTGGCCAGCGCACAGGCGAAGAATTTTGCCCGTGCCGCTGCATTCGTGCGTGCTAAACGGGCGGAATCGACTGCGCAGGCGCGCGTAAAATTATTTGCGCCGGTATTCGACACCTTGCGGGGCAACGAATACGAGGAGCTGTGCCGGTACCGGAATGCCATCGTCACGTGCGAGGCCCGCCGACAGAAGGCCGCAGCGGACGCCACGAATGCGCAGGACGCGATGCTGGTGGAGCTGCCTGATGGAGCACTCCCGGGTGATGCCGTGCCCGCGTTCCAGGAGGCGATCGCCCAACTGCGGGGAGCCGACGACAGGTGGCGTGACGCGGAGCGGCGCCGGAGTGAGGCGTCGGCGCGCCGCGATGAGGCTCGCCGGGTGCTGGGCTCCTCCATCACCGATACGCAGCTCGCCGGCATTGACGCTGACGGCGTTCGGGAATGTGCGAATGTTGCTCGCCGATCCGAGGTTCTGCGGGCGCAAGTGCACTCGTTCGACGAGGCGACGAGTCGGGCAGCCGGCGCGGCACCGCATGCGAACCACGAGCAGCTGCGCAATGGCGCGTTGATACTCGGGCAGTGGCTCACCGACGGCGAACCCGCCGCAGGGCCTGACCGCTCGCTGACGTTGATGCTCCGACTGACGGCGCTGGTCGCCGTGATTGCGTCCCTGCTGCTCGCATATCGGTGGCACCCGGCGTTCGCGCTGCTCGCCGTCATCGCGCTCGGACTGACCTTTGCTGGCACGCGCCGGAACTCGACGTCGGGAGCACCGTCGCCACGCACGCAGCGGGAGCGCGACTTCGCCCAGCTGCGCCTCGAGACGCCGACGTCGTGGGCTGTCGTCAATGTGCAGGAATTGCTCCGGTCGCTGCACGTGCAGCTCGCCGCGGCAGCAGTGGCAGAATCGAAGGCCCTCTGGCGCGAGCAGGCGACGGCGCAGCGCGTTGGACTGGAGCCTGACATCCGCGCACTAAGCATTGAGCGAGTGGCCATCGCCAACCGACTGGGGGTTGATCCTGCCACCGATGAGCGTCAACTCAGCTGGCTGTTCGAGCGCATCTCGAACTGGCAATCGGAGCACGGCGCGCTCGCGGGCGCCGAGGCCGCCCTGCACGTGGCACACACGCAGCGCGCGTCAGCGCTCGGTGCACTCGGCGTCGCCGCTTCCGCGTGCGGGATTCGAGCGGCGCAGGCCATAGACTCGGTCGTCGTTGCAGCTGGCGCGCTCACCGACGTCGACGAGCGCGTCAAGCGGCATGCGCTCGCGCAGCAGCGAGCAGAGGCAGCGAGAAGCGCGTTACGCGACCATGATGCGGAGCTGGCTGCCAGCACGAAGGCCGCCACGACACTGCTCGCAACGGTCGGGTTGACGGCCGATGCTGACATCGAATTGGAATCGCTGTGCGCACGACATGCTGAATTCGTGCAGGTCCGGAACGATCTGCAGGTTGCTGTTCGGGATGTCGCGACCGCACGTGATTTGTGCCTGACGACGCCCCTCTTCGACGAAGCCCTGCTCACACGCACCGAGGATGAGCTGCTCGCGAGGCAGGCAGAGGCAGAAGCGCTGGCGGCGGGGCTGGAGTCGGTGACGGAGGAATTGACGCGGCTGCGCGAGGACGTGTCGCAGGCTGGGAAGTCGAGCGATGTCGTCGAGGCGCTGGCCACCCTCTCCGACGCCGAGGGGCAGCTCCGCGTGGCGCGCGAACGCGATCTGACCGCCATGCTCGGCGACCTCGTCGTCCGGCACGTGCAGCAGGTCACACGCGACCAGCATCGTCCTGTCGTGTTCCATCGCGCGCGTGAACTCTTCGCCGTCTTCACCCGTGGACGGTACCGTCTCGATCTGCAGGATGACGGGAAACCCACATTCCGCGCGCGTGACGAGACGACCCAGCGTGGGCATTCGCTCGATGAGCTCTCGAGCGCCACGCGAGTGCAGCTGCTGCTTGCGGTGCGCATCGCGTTCGTCGAGTCGCAGGAGCAGGGGCTCCGCCTGCCGCTCCTGATGGACGAGTTGCTCGGCACGAGCGACGATCATCGTGCGCAGGCGATCATCGACGGCGTCATCACGCTCGCCGAGCAGGGGCGGCAGATCCTGTACTTCACGGCCCAGAGCGACGAGGTGGCAAAGTGGATGGTCGCGCTTTCGGCGCGTGGCGTCGCGCACGCGCGCATCGATCTCGGAGCGGTGCGTGAGCGGCGATTGTCCGAGCCGCTGCCTCCCGTGCTCCCGCCGCTCGACCTCACGGCGCTGCCAGACCCGCACGGCGCCACGCATGCGGAATACGGCGCGATGCTGCAGGTTGCGCCTGTGCGGCAGGGCAGGGACACGGTCGATGGCATTCCGCTCTGGTACCTGATCGAGGATGTGCGCGCGTTGCACTCGCTGATGGTACAAGGCATCAGGACGTGGGGCGCGCTGCGGAACCTCGTCGAGAACGGTGGCATGCAGATCCTTTCCGACCATCCGAAAGTGTACGGCCGCGCGCTCGCTCTCTCGCGGGCCGCGCATGCCATGCACACCGAGGCAGCCATCGGGCAGGAGCGGCCCGTCGACCGGGGGGTGCTGGAGGCATCAGAAGTCCTCTCCCCGAAAATTCTGGAACGCGTATTGGATGTGCTCTCGCTATGCGGGGGCAGTGCGAACGCGCTTCTGCAACGGCTCGACGCGGGAGAAGCTCCCGGGCTGCAGACGAGGATCATCGACCGTCTTCGCGCGTATCTGAT
>CAYMQV010000099.1:0-16208 GCA_964392395.1 uncultured Gemmatimonadaceae bacterium | reverse complement strand
CAACGAGTTCACCGCCCTTATGCTAGCGCAGCGCCTGCAGATCTGGTCAGGAGGTACAAAGACTCTTCTGCATCAAACTTCATGCCCGCGATGTCGGGCGGTACTTCACGATGTTCCGCTGCCCATCCGAGGGTCTAGCTGGGGCCTATTTTCTGTGAATGCCGCCAATCATCGACGGCCACGCAGATTAGCCGTGAGCAATCAGCGAGAGCGTTGGCTCGGCTGCAAACTCATTCTCATGCGACGCACACGCCAGCCTGAGAACCGTGTCAATCGTTCCTGCAGCAATCAGTGACTCAAGCATCTTAGGGTCAAACTGAATACCGCTCATACGCACCAGTTCTGCGCGGATCTTTTCGGCAGACAGGCCACGACGATACGGCCTGTCACTCGCCATTGCATCGATCGTGTCAGCAATGGCAATTATCCGAGCATAAATTGGTATCGCCTCTCCGGCTAGCGCGTCTGGATAGCCCGACCCATCCCATGCCTCATGGTGGTGCCTGATTGGATCGACGGTATCCCGTAAGTGCGAGGAGATTCGAACTAATTCAGCTCCCTTGATCGGATGTGACTCCATGATGGCGCGTTCTTCCGCCGTGAGCTTCCCGGGCTTGGACAAGATCGGTGCAAAGACTTCGTGAATCTTGCCTACGTCGTGTAGCAAGCCCGCGACAGCGAGCCGTTCAATCCGCTTAGCCGACAAAGAGAGCGATAGGCCCATCATTTTTGAGTACTGCGAAACTCTCCGAGAGTGACCGGAAGTATATGGGTCACGTGCTTCCAGAGTAGTAACTGTCAGCTCAAGCAGTTCTTTGTTTGAGCGATGCAACTCTTCATTCGTGCTATTGAGCTGTCGGACGACAAGGATTAGCGCGGCTGCGGCGGAACTCGCAAGTACCCCGTACTCCACGTAGATTTTCACAAACACGTATGTGAACGGAAGCGCAACAAGATCAAAGAAGAGGCTTCCGACGATTTCCTTCCAAGGCCCAAAGAAGCCTCGTCGCGTATCAGCACTCACAACTGCGGCAACAGCGATTGAGTTGGCGAAGAAGAATGCGACAAACGCTGCGAAGAGCCCAAAAGGGCTTATCTCTCCGCCGAGCGCAGCGCCCTTCGCACCTGAAAGAGAGTATGCCGCGACACAGCATGACAGCGTCAATGCATGTTGCGCGACGTTGAAGATCGTCTTGATTCTCGCCGTTCGTTGCAGCAACTGGACAACGAGCACGACACCGATAGCCGCAACGACTGATACCCACGAGGGTGCCAGAACAACGCTCGCAATGAAAGTTACGAAAGTCGCTGCGCCAGATACTCGCTCTGCGAGCGCATAGGGCATGAGTGCCCCAAAGACAGAAAATACCGCAAACGCAATCGCGGCATTCAGTTCTCTCGGGTCCACTGCCGGATCAATTAGGTACAGCGCTAAAAGCGATCCTGCACCTAAGATCGAAGTAGCAACGACTACGGCACTCGTCGAGCGATTCAAAATGATCCCCCCGCCTCGGGCTCACCACCAAAGGACTAAACCCAGCTCGCCGTGCCGCCAAAAGCTGCGGCAATCAATCCTGCGAATGCGGCCCAGAAACCCATCTTGCGTCACCTCCCTTCAGTCGTCAGCCCTTCGCTCTCGCGTCGGGCTGCTTCCTACGGTGGGCTCCGCTCGTACTACTGGCCGTACCCGCTCAACTCCGCTCTGCCGAGGACGGGGGGATGACTCATTCTGCTTTCCACTTGCACACGCGCCTTTCGTGCCAGTGACCGACAGCTCCCTCTCCCGCCGCCCGCAGTGACCTCGTCACCACTACACGCAACGCCGCCGGTCAACCGCCAAGACCGCCCCAATCCCTACCGGGCCGCCTCCAACCACCGATTCGTCGCATCCAGCACCGCCAACGCACCAGCCACCTCGGCACTGTCGCGGATCGCACAGCTCCCGCTCAACAGCACCGAATCCCGGCCTTGGCGCGCCGTCACGCCAACAAACACAAACTCCGTTCCGAAGGCGTCCACCCGCTGCGCACCCGCCAGCGCCAGGGTCCCTGCCTTCCCTTCCGCAAAGGCAATCGCCAGCACCGTGGCCCGTGCAGCCAATTCAAGCCGCGCAGCCTCCGTTTCCAGCCCCTCCGCCTCGCCCTCGAACGACTCGTCACCCCGCCGCAACGTCACGCGACATCCAAGTCCGTTACGGCTCCGTTTCACCTCCACGTCATCGAACACGTAGCGCCGAGTGCCAGCGCTCTCAGTCTCGACCACGGGTAATGGCGCCAGTAATGGCGCCACAGGGGCCGCGGCCGCCACCAACGGCGGCGGCCCGGCAATCGCATCGACCGCCGCGGGCGTCAGACGAATCCGCGGCGCATCCACCGTCGTCGCCACACTGATCTTGCGATGATCCACACGCATGCCGAGATGCGCCAGCAGTGCGCTCTCGATGTTGCGCACGGTCTGCTTCGGACCAATTTCGACCGACGTGAGCACATGAATCGCATCCACCTCGCCACTCGGCGATGCTTCGATGCGCACACTCACGACACCAGGCAACGTGCCGAGCAACTCCTCGGCGCGCGCGATGTGAATCGCCGACGGACGTGTTGGGCCGCCGCCAGACGCAGATTGAAAGACTGACACGGTCACGTTCTTTCGCGGGTGGAAGTGCAAAAGAGCGAAGGCAAGCTCTGGCAGATGCTGCGAATCAGCCCCGGCCGTTATTCGGCCTTCAAGCTGATCCGCATGTTAACAGAAATCAAGAGAGGGCGTCATCAACGGTGTTCCTACCTTCGATTTCGCGGATCTTCCGGTACAATGTGCGCTCGCCGATTCCAAGGAGCTCAGCAGCACGACGACGATTGCCGCGCGTCTCGCGCAACGTCGCCTCGATCACCGCCCTCTCGATCTGTGCCATCGTCATGCCGGGCAACACTTCCACGGAATTCGCCAATCGAACAGTCTGCGGTTCCACGGCCCCGCCCGCCACAAGGGACTCCGCCGGCGCGGGTGCCGGCGACTGATCCAGACGACGCCGCAGTTCCTCCACCTGCACCTTGAGCTCCACCAGGTTGCGCAGAATGAACTCGAGCTCCGCCGCCCCCAGTACCTGGTTCGTATCGCCGCCGCTCCGTAGCCCAGGCGCCGCCGGCAGCCGCACCGGCAGCAGCCGTGTCAGCCCATCGCGGATCTGCGGCGGAATGCCCGCCACGCCGATCTCATGGCCGGGAGAGAGCACCACCATGCTCTCGATCAGGTTCCGAAGTTCGCGCACGTTGCCGGGCCACGAATAGCGCGCCAGCATCTCCATCGCTTCGGCCGAGATGCCGTGGAACGCCTTGTCGTGCCGCCGCGAGAACTCGGCAATGAAGCGCCGCACCAGTACCGGGATGTCGGCCTGCCGTTCACGCAGGGGCGGCAGGTACATGCTCAGCACATTCAGTCGATAGTACAGATCCGGACGGAACGCTCCCTCCTCCACCAGATCCCGCAGAGGTCGGTTAGTGGCCGCGATCACGCGAACGTTCACGGGGATGCTCTGCACCCCACCCACCCGCGTCACTTCGCGCTCCTCGAGCACCCGCAGCAGCTTCACCTGCGTCGACGGCGGAATGTCCCCGATTTCATCCAGAAACAACGTCCCGCCATCCGCCAGCTCGAACCGACCCAGCCGTCGTTCCGCGGCCCCGGTGAAGGCACCCTTCTCATGGCCGAACAATTCGCTCTCGAGGAGCGTCTCCGCCAGCGCGCCGACGTTGACGCCGATAAACGGCTTGTTCTTTCGGGGCCCGAGCCGATGAATACCGCGCGCGACCAATTCCTTGCCGGTACCGCTCTCGCCTTCGATCAGGACCGTGCTGCTGACGGGTGCGATCTGCTCGATCTTCACCAGCACTTCGCGGAGTGCCTCGGTGTCACCGCTCAGCCCCGTTTCCTGGCTGAGCCGTCGCCGCTCCAGCAACCGTCGCACCACCGGCGCCACATCCTCGGCCGCGGCGGGCTTCATCAACACATCGGCGTAGCCGATGATTCGTAACCGATCGCGAATCCCCGGTTCATCGACATCGGCCAAGCCCACCACCGGCACGCCCGCCCAAAGCTCCTCGCGCACCACCTGCACATTGCCCGTATCGAACAGGGCGCCGGTGATGACGACGACGTCCGGCTCAAAACGCTCGAGCGTTCCCCGTACGTCGTCGAGCGGCGACACCACTTCCGTCGTGATGCCCTGTGCTTCGAGCAACGCGTTGAGACGCACTGCCGGTTCGACGTCGGTAAGTGTGATCAGCACCTTCATCGAGCGACCAACAGCTCAAGCACGCAGGAGGCGCACCACGCACATTTATTGCGCAACTGGAAAATGAACATGACGGGAAGGCAGGTGACGTGCCGAACTGGCAGCACGCAAGATACAGGCGGACGCGCGAACGACAAACTCCAGTACCGGACGGAATCCGATACTGGAGCAGGTCAGGGCGTCGAGCTGAAGTCAGCCAACGCGCTGTGGACGATGCCGACTCAATTCATCGTTGGCGTTGCGATACCGAACCACCGAGCTTCGAAGCGGCGGCGAGCCAGCCGTAGCCTACCGCCAGGATGACTGGACGGTATCCCCGATCCCCGGCAGGACGGAGGAATCCGTTTGCAACCCTTCCGTAATCAGAAGTGCAATCGTGGCCGCCGGAATGATGCGCTGGATCGCCATCATCGACTCGGCAGAGTCGCGCATGTGAATCGCCGCGGTGTCAGCGACTTCGGTGTCGCCGAGCGTGAGCGCAGAGGTATGCAGCATCAGGTAGCCGACATATGCCAGCGAGATGGCGGTGTAGTCATCGCGCAGATCCTTGGGCAGCTTTTCCGTGCGCACGAAGTCGATTGCGGCCGCACCAAGCCCCAGCACCGACGACACAGCCTTCTTCACGACCTTCGACACGCCGCCCACGTTCTGCTCACGACGCGTCGTCAAAGCCTCGAGTGTCGTGATGTGGTTCTCAGAAACCGCGTGCAGCTTTTCCAATGCTATCCTGAACTCGCCCGCCTCATCGAGATCTGCGATCTGACCAGCGAGCGCGGTCTTCAGATGCTGCTCCAGTGCCAGCATGTCGGTCACGTAACCATTGATTCTCTCGCCCGCCTGTTCGTCGATCACCTGCCTGCTCATGTCAGTCATGCTGGTCTCGTGAAAAAAGTGAAATCAAATAAAAAAGGCGCGCCTTCCCTGAACCAGGGAAAGCACGCCGCACACTGACGAGTCACTGTCCTCGCCCGGTCGGAACTGCATGATGTAGCCTACTCGATTACACTAGCGCACCACACGACGACCCGCAATTCCTTCAACTCCAGACATGCGCCGATGTGCTGACTGATCGACCAATGCACCCGGACTGGCCTCCGCTGTTTCGATGTGGCCGCTCCGGCGCGGGCGGGCGCAGTCCCTACGTCCTGGCCGATCCTTTGAGCCAGAACGGGAGTGCAGCCACGGTGGCGGTCACCGGCGTCCCGCGGATCTCGACCTGGAACGTCGTGCCGACGATCGCCTGATCGCCGGGGAGATAGCACGTGCCGATCGGGATGCCGACGCTCGGTCCCACGGTGCCACTGCAGACCACCCCGCAGGCCTCGCCATCGATCGACACGGGCATGCCGTGACGAGGCACATTGCGCACCGGAAGCGTGAAGCCGACGAGCTTACGCGGGATACCCGCCATCTTCTGCGCGACCAGCGCCTCCCGACCCACGAAGCGCTCCTTCGCCGTGAGCTTCACCAGCCACGCGAGGTTCGCTTCGAACGGCGTCACGGTATCGTCGATATCGTTGCCATACAGCGCCATACCCATCTCCAGTCGCAGCGTGTCGCGTGCGCCGAGCCCGGCGGCCGTCACGTCGCCGCCGGACATCAGCGCGGCCCACAGCGCGGGAGCATGTTCCTGCGGAAAATACAGCTCGAAACCGTCTTCACCGGTGTAGCCGGTGCGACTGATGACGACATCCTCGATACCTGCCACCGCGCCGATCGCGAAGTGGTAGTAAGCGATCGCGCTCAGATCGACCGTGGTGTGTCGTGCAAGGATCGCAGGCGCCACCGGCCCCTGGAGCGCAAGCAGTGCGGTAGCCGAACTGACATCTTCCAGCAACGCGTCGAACGTCAGTATCCGCGGCTCGATGTGCGCCCAGTCCTTGGCGATGTTCGAGGCGTTGACCACCAGCATCAGATGGTCCTCGAATCGATAGACGAGGCAGTCGTCCTCGATCGTGCCGCGTTCATTGCAGAACGTGGAGTAGTGCGCCTGTCCGACCGCGAGCTTCGATACGTCGTTGGTGGTGACATAGTTCACGAACTCGATTGCGCCTGTCCCCCTGACGAGGAACTCGCCCATGTGACTGACATCGAACAGTCCACACGCCTTTCGCACCGCGTGATGCTCAGCCGAGATGCCACCGGGGTACTGGACCGGCATCTCGAAGCCGGCGAATGGCACGATCTTGGCGCCAAGTGCGACGTGTGTGTCGTAGAGGGCGGTGCGCTGGAGCGTCTGAGAGTCGGACATTGCGGGAAGCGGAGGGGAGGTGCCGAAGCAGCACTGCGCTCAAAGCTATGCAGCGGGCTCAAGACGAAAAGCCCGACGTCGGACACGTGCCGACACCGGGCCGTCTCGTGTAGGCGGACTGGTGTGCCGCCGCTACACCATCGGCCGATCCTCGGGAGAGATCCAGCGCGGCGCGTGCGCGGCGCCGTCTGTGTCCCTCACCACCCGATCGACCCGCTCGTCGACTGCCGACCCCGTACGTTGGCGCGGCTCTGCACCCGAGTCTCCGGTGTAGCGGCTACCGTAGAATTTCTCGGAATCGAATTCTTCCCGGTCATAAAACGTCGCGAGGGCCGCGTCTCCCCGGCGCGGCCATGCAGACAACACGAGCTCCTCGTGCTCGCGCTCGAGCCGCCCGCCGAGTGTGTATCCAGGCAGCGCACGCATCGCGCTGGCTGTTCGACTGACGATCACCCGATCCTCGTCATCGACCAGACGTGCAGCGCCGATCGGAATCAGGACACACCGATCGGTGGCGTTGGATTGCTCCACATCGAGCTTCACGACGAGATAGCGGACTTTCATCTGCTCCAAGTCCACGAACATGTCCTTCACGGTTCCGACGCGCTGGTTATCGGCAGAGGTGACATCCCACCCGCGCGGATCAGTTTCACTCTCGGCAATACGGTAGTCGTCCAGCTCATCGAGCGGAAAGGTGCCACTCTTCCGGTCTGTCGTCATGTAAAGTCTCCATTGAATTCGGGTTGGACGAGCGCGAATGGTGGAAGGTTCAGCCATCGCCTAGTGCAGATCCTGCACCGCGCGACTGGCGGCGAGAAAGAAGGCGGCTATCCTGTCTTTCTGCGCAGGGAGGTCGGGCTCGGAACGCATGCGGTTGGCCGCGTCGCGCACGCGAGTAGCAGCGTCGGGCGGAAGTCTCCCTGCAGGAAGGGAATCAAAGGCGGCTGCCGCCGCGATAAACGCCGTTCTGGCCATATCAGCATGCCGGGACGACTCGGCGGCGCTGTTTTCGATCGCGTTTGCCTGAGCGCGCATCGTCGCGGTGGTGGCGGTGGTCGTATTGCCGGGCATGGCGCCATCCAGCACCATGGACAATCGGCGAATCCCTTCTGCGGTGTACGCGTGCTGCTGATCATCGCCGCGCCACGCGCCACTGTCGGACACGAACGCGACAAAGTCCGCAACGGTATTGGTAGACGGGTCGTCTCGCACGGGAGACGCGGACGAATACGCTGCCGCGCTGTCCGTGCGCGTGTCAGCCTGCGCATTCGTCAAGACGGGCTCGCGAGAGCCCCGACCGAAGAACCACCACAGTGACGCCAGGAGGAGCAACATCGGAATCATCCACGCCCACACGTCCCTCGGCTTCTTCTCAATCCGGATCTCGGCCATATTTTCGCTCGCGGTAAAAGAGTATCGGATAGTCGCCCCGGCTCTCAGGCCACGGCAACACAATCATCGACCAGTATTCGCCATCACTTCTGCGACCGGCGCAAAAGGAAGAATCGGTGCATCGATCACCAGTTCGGTGATCAGAGCACGGTTGGGGTCCGAATCATCCCCTGACTCAGCATCCTCCGCTGCGCCATCGTCCGCTTCCATCCCGACTTCTCTGGCCGTCTTCAGCAGGACCTCGACAGGATTTGTCTCCGGCTTGTGCACATCTCTCAGCTCTTCCATCGTCAGGTCATGCAGTGTATCGAGCGACACCCGGGGCTCCGAGACAATGCAGTGATTGGTGATGATGGCGCAGCTGCCGTTCTGGAGACGGTGTGGTTTGCAGCGCGCATCCGCCGCAGGCGGTCGCGTGAATGGTGAGACGACTGGTCGCGTCGCTACCAGATCATGACGCTTCCTTCGCAGAATGCCCGCTCGATCCCGCTGCACTCATGGACCGTTCGCGATGCAGACTGACGGTCGAGCGCGAGGGGGAACGGAATCGGCAGTTCCGGTGGTAATGCGTTCGCATGAGACGGTGGCGCGAACCGGGAGACGAATCGTGTGAGTGTTGCTCGCATACAACCTCCGATGAAGAAACAGAAACGGCGCAGACACACCGCGAAGTGTGCGTGCGCCGTCAGCCATGGAACCGTGAGATCCGTTGCTACGACTTCTCTGATTTTGTTGCCACAGGCATCCCGCGAGCGGCGGGTCGACCTTGACTGAGAATAACTGCGATGGTCGACTCCTGCCCTGCAGCGTACCGAGCATCATGACTCCGATACTGATCAATCAGACAGCTGCCCGGTGCCATGGCGACACGATGACTCGATGCAAACGTGATGCCACATCGGAGCCTGAGGTCGGCGTCGAATCACTCTCAGCTTCCGAATCGAAGCCGCATGACGCGCCCTGGCGAACTGAAGCGAGTCCGGCAGGCTCATCGCGAAGGGGCTTGCTCGTCAGACAACTTTGCAATACGATATCTTCGTACTGCAGACAATGCGCGATTCTTGCGCCTGCCTGATCGCACGAGCACGTTGGCTCGTGAGACGACGGCGCGAGCGACCATCTGGTCGCCCGCGCCTTTTTTGCATTCTGAATTTGAATCGCACCGCGACGACGCCGTGCAAGGAGTGGTATCATGGAACTGACCATCCAAGGTCGGGCGCATCGCAACTCTCCACCACATGGCCCTTCGATTGAAGCCGGAGAGATGCCGCAGGCGGTACGCCTGGACACGCTCGACCGGACCCTCGAACAGTGTCTGCTGGACACACAACGGCAGGTGCGCCGATTGGAAGCGATTGTCCTTCGCCTCTCTGCGGTTGCATCCTGAACGCCGGAGCCCAGGCTTGGCGCGCTGTCGTTGATCAGGGAGAGCGATCCACGACGGCAGAAGAAGGTGAGCGGGTTTTCACTTGATTCGCACGCGGTGCTCCAGTGTGGCGCGCAATCCTGCAAGATAGACATCGCGCACGGTCGTACGGTCATCGCGTTGACGGTTAGTAATGCAGATGGGTGATGGAACCGCACGCGGGGGTCCGAACTCCAGCGGTTCACAAGACGTGAGGATGGAACGGCACAACGAGATGTCACACACCATGATCACAGAGGCGTGGCATCAGTCCTCACAGTCAGGCGTCAACAATGCGCGATATGGCGCCCGGGACTTTGCGATGAACGAATTGCACGGCGACGATGGTGAATCAACGGGTGGTAGCGGGAACTGAAAGCTGGTGGTTGGGGACGATCTGGCGCAAAGTGCGGACATACTCAGTGACGTGCTGCGACTGATGGGTCATGAAGTTTTTACGGCGTGCGACGGCGCTCGCGGCGCACACCACCTTCTTGCCAGAAGCGTATCTCCTCGACCTGGTAATGCCAGGAATGGACGGCTTCGAGACCTGCCGAACCATCCGCAAACTGCCTCGCAGTGAGTCCGTAGCAATTCGACGTTCTCCGGGTGGCGCCATCAGGACGATCTCGGCCGCAGTCTGGAGGTGGGGTTTTCAGCCCTCCTGCTCAAACCAGCACATCCCAGGGACGTCGTGAAGAGCCTGTCGGGCATCTTATCAACCCGAAAGCCACCCAGTCCATGGTTTCCCGCGTGAACCAGGGCGTATGGCACTACTCCTCGCTACTCGAGCGATCGCCGGCCGGCGTGCACTTGCACTTCACCCACCTGCTGTGAGCGTCAGCAGCTGCGTGATGAACGCTCGCTGCGACGCGCGCGACGGGTCGCCCTCGTGTCGGCCAATCCATTCAATGAACAAGGCACGACTCTCCGCTGCACCAACGCCCCCGAGGACGACGGGATTCGTCGCATCTGGTGATGTCGGCGGTGCAACGCGCCCAGTACCTGCATCCGCGGGTGCCTTGAGCCCGTAGATGATCGTGGTGACGCCCGCCTGCATGGCAGCCCCGGTGCACATGACGCAGGGCTCGAGGCTGGTGACCATGAAGAGATGGTGTGTGTCGGCAAACAAACCGGCGGCTGCCGCGAAGGCGTTGATCTCCGCGTGTGCGATCGGATTGCCACTGGCGACCATGGTGTTATGTCCACGACCCATGATCTCGCCGGCACCGTTGAGGATCAGCGCGCCGATCGGCGCCTCTCCCGCCTCCAGTGCAGTCCGGGCCTCGCTGAGCGCTATCTCCATCCAACCGCGCATCACATCGTGAAGCGGCGCCCCTTGCAGCCTGCTCATCTGGTTCTCCCGTAGAAGCAAGTGGTGCTGACAGTCATCGGCAAATCTCGGCGATCAACTGCTGGACGTCGGGCGGCTTGGTAAGGTGCGCATCGAAGCCAGCAGTCAGGGCGCGTTCACGATCGTGCGCTCCTCCCCAGCCAGTGAGCGCGATCAGCCGTATCTGGCGCGTGGCGTCCTGCTCACGGACCCTGCGCGCAACGTCATACCCGTTCATTCGCGGCATGCCGATGTCCAGCAACACGATGTCAGGCCTGAATGACGCGATCATCTCAAGGGCCTCGATCCCATCAAATGCAATCTGCACCAAGTGCCCCTCCAGCCCGAGCAGGATGGCCATACTTTCAGCAGCGTCCTGATTGTCGTCAGCGACAAGAATTCGCTTATGCACCGTGCCTGGTCCATCGCCACGAAGCACTTTCTCGCCTCGCGCCGCTGCTGTGGCCGGCGCCAGAGGCAACACCACGACCAACTCACTACCGCACCCCGGCCCGTCGCTCGATGCCCGCACCGCACCACCATGCAGCTCCACGATCGCCCGCACTATGGAGAGGCCGATGCCGATGCCGCCTTCTGCGAGCTCGAGCGATGCCTCTGACTGCTGGAACATCCCGAAGATATGCGGCATCACAGCCGCACTCATGCCGACGCCACTGTCGCGCACAAACACTTGGACCTGCGTATCGTCCACCTGCGCCAGCATCTCGATTCGACCCGCGGGCGCCATGTACTTGATCGCGTTGCCCAGAAGATTCGAGAAAACCTGAGAGAGCCGCACCGGATCAGCGAAGACCATGGCGCCACGGGCAGGCACCTCAATGCTCAGAACATGCTGTTTGGCCTCCAGCCGACGACGCACGCTTTCGACAGCGGACTTCAGTATCGTGTCGATCTCGACGTGTTCACGCTTCAGCTCCATTCGCCCCTGCGCCAGACGTGCAACATCCAGCAGGTCATCCAGCAGCGTTGCCATGTGTGTCGCTTGCCGGGTGATCACCTGATGCGCCCACCGGATCTGCTCCTTCCCGACTCCCGGCATGGCGAGGATATGTGCCGCGTTTCGAATCGGGGCCAGCGGATTCCGCAACTCATGTGCGAGCGTGGCCAGGAAAACCTCCTTCTGGCGGTCAGCTGCCATCAGTTCTGCTTCATCGCGCTTCGCGATCGAGATATCGTGCACCGTACCGATCATCCGTACGGCGCGATCATTCTCAAACTCGACTCGGCCAGTGGCACGGATCCAGCGCACCACGCCAGCGGTGTCTCGCACGCGATACTCAGCGTGATATGAACCGCCGAGTACGGGGTCGAACGCGGCGTCGAGTGCGCGCTGGGTGAGCGCACGGTCTTCCGCGACGATGCCGCTCATGAACACATCGTATGTGGTGTGGGAGGATTCGTGTACTCCCCATAGCGCGCTGACCCTTCCATCCCACTCAATGACGCCGCTACGGATGTCGTATTCGTGAATCCCGAGACTCGCGGCGTCGGTGGCAATGCGCAAGCGAGTCGCCGATTGTACCAGAGCCGCCTGTGCAAGCTCACGTTTCGTGACGTCGATACCCTGTACGAGGATACCGGTGACCGGGCCTCCGGTATCTCGCAGCGGCTGATAGACGAAATCGACCAGTCGCTCGACGCCGTTGAGGATCACGAGGGCGGTGACGCCGGAATGTGCTTCACCTGTTTTGAAGACGCGATCCATCATTTCGATGTAGCCTTGCGAAACAACTTCGGGCAACGCCTCTGCGACGGTCCGACTGATCAACTCCGGTCCGCGGCCGACAAGGGCGAAGTACGACGGGTTGCAGTATTGAAAGCGATGTTCAGGACCGCGCACCACACAGATGAAACCCGGTGAGTGTTCGAACAGCTGTTGAAAACGATCGAGATCAGCCCGCACGCGGGCATCCTTCATCACGCGATCAGTCGTTTCGTAGCACAGGACCAGCACACCACCGACGCCATGTGGTGCATCGTCGTCATGAATCGGACCGTAGCGGTACGTCCAGAAGACGTCTTCAATCCTGCCGTGCCGCGTAATCGGTACGAGCTGATCTTCATGCCAGGTTGCACCCTGCCCCCTGCGCACCAGCTCGATCTGCGGCCCGATGAGTGGCCAGATTTCGCTCCACGCCACACTGCCTGGCATGCCTAGGATCCGTGGATGCCTTTCGGGACCAAGCGATGCGGCGTATGCGTCGTTGTAGAAGCAGGTGAGGTCATCACCCCAGAAGATGAATACCGAGTGATTGGTGGTCAGCATCATACGCACCATCGTGCGTAATGGCGCGGGCCACTCGTGCGGCGATCCAACGGCAGTTGCTGCCCATTGGTGCGCCCTCATCGCGGCACCCATCTCGCCGCCGCCGTCCAGGAACGATGGTGGCCTGGGCGCCACTCCGTCCATGGCGGCAGCGAAACCTGCTTTGTCAGTGCGCGAGAATTCTGAAGGCGACTCTGAGAGGGGCGCTGCGCCGATCGGGCCGCGCCGCGGCTCACTCACCCCCGAATCCTGCGTGACGCCGCATTCAGCCTGACGATCGCCGCGTTGAGCACGGTGGCGAAAACAACCCACACCAGATACGGCGCAATCAGCCATCCCGCGCGGGCGTCGAGCCGTCCACCCACGAACATCATCACCAGAATGCTGGTGAGAAACGGCGCAGTTTCGAACAGCGCCAGATCCGGCCGCTGGCGATGAAAGAAGAGATAACTCCAGAGAACATTCAAGCCCGCGCTGGCTGCAAATACGCCGCCAAGACGCCATCGCTCACCATCGCTACCGGTAGTCTGCCACGCGAGAACGAACGAAATCGCTCACAGGACGAAGATCGCACTCCAGACGGGCCCGAACAGCCAGTCGGGTGGCTCCCAATGCGGCTTTCGAAGCTGGTAATACCAGAACCTGCGTTGCGTGAGACGCGCGCCTCCAGCGGCCGTGACTAGCATGGCACTCAGGGCCAGGACGCCTGGGAGGATGAATTCTGACAGGGCGCTCACCAGCTGCCAGTTTCTATTGCAGTGTATACCGCTGCAGTCTGGTCAGTCAGCAGCACAGGCATCGTGTTCGTTCTCAGGCGAATCGGGTCATGTTTCAGTTTCGAGTCGCGTGGTCTGAAACTCGGCGAACAGGGAGCAGAGTACGGCGAATGCTGCGGACGCATCCGCACTGTCCGGCGAACGAGACACTGCGCATGAACGAAGTGAGCCGACACCACGCTACGCCGCCCCATCGAGGTCATCATGCGACCCCGAGCTCCTTGATATCCTGTGCATCGTACATCGTGCGCGCCGATCTTCCGGAGACGACGGCGCCGGGGAGTGGCTGACGAGGACCGGGATACGGCACATAACTCTCGGGCACACACGCCACCTCGATCAGCCCGAGGCGGCGAGCATCGGCGCGAACCGAATCCAGTCGCGCCCACTCACGCCTTACCCTTTCGAGCTGGGTGCTGTTGATACGGCTGACGATCACCGCGTTCCGAATGCCAACGCGCAGTTCATGCACAACATCCCTCGAGCGGACATTCACGGCACACATTTCTGACTCCAGAGACAGGAAGGCGGCGCGCGAGTCCACCGGTGAAGGTGTCTCACGCGCCGCCAACGAAGGACCACGAATTCCCACGCTACAGCCAGCCCGATCCAACGCGCCGCACACCACGCATTGGATCTGCATGTCGATCAGAGATTACCGCAAACGCTGGTTCAGTGCTGGTTAACCGCGGAATACTGCCGAAGTCATCGGCTCCCAGGCAAAGTTCGACGTATGCGTGTTCATGTTCAGCTGCGAATTCGGCGGCGAATTCGTCGGCGCACTCATCGGCGCACTATTCCGTCGTTTTGCAGCCGACTCACCCGCGTCTCTAGCCCGAAAGGCTGGCATTGTCTGCTTCCGCACTTCCCTACGCATAATGCCCGTTCGCTTCGAGCTCTACCGACAAGGCGACCATTGACACAGCGAAGCTGACCAGGATCAGCGACGCGTCGTATCACTCATCCCGTTCATCCCGACCATCTCGTCCGTGAAGCTGATTGCCTCAACTTTGCCGCCCCGACGTCCAATCAGCACGATCGTGTATGCCGAGCCAGCCTTCAACGTCATCGGCTTCAGGTTTGACACGGCAAGATTGCGATCATTATGGCGGATGACGAATGAAGCGTTCCCTGGCGCCACATCCTTGAAACCAGCTTCTGACCCGTAGTCCACGTCGTCGAACAACGCGTCTTTCTGTCCAGTCAGCATCACGTCCACGTCATCGAGTCCGGGCGCTGCGTGCACGACACGAATTCTGGCTTTCCCTTCCTCTGGAGACAGTTCGTCGCGTGTGATCTTCAGCGACGCGACTCCCTCGCGATCTGGCAGCGCGAAGATGGTGTATCGACCGCCGTCACGCATCGTCTCGGTATTGCTTGCCATACCGGTCATCGCGCCTGGCGTGCCGAGGGCGAAGGTCTTGACGTTTTCCCGCAGTTCCTGGTACGGCGTGACGTCACCGAACTTCACGCTGGAGAATACCGCGACGGAGTCGCTGCTGACGCTTGCTGGACTGCCGCCGGGCATGGCGTTCACAAATCGCACCATCGAAGTGCCACGCGCGTCGGCGGTGGCGGCAGAAGGTGAGATGGTACCTGCAGCACTATCGCTGATTGTGGTCTCGACCGCGTTATTCTCACCCTTGGTGCCGCAGGCGGAGAGAGCACCAATGGCGACGGCTGAAATGGCGTGGGCAATACGCATGGTAGAACTCCAACATGAGAGTGAGGATCCTTCTGCTGTCGCAGCACTCCTGCTGCGACACATGAGATCGGTACAACAAAAAAGGCGCGCGCTATTCAGCACACGCCTTCAACAGACAGCGACGTTCGCTGCCGATAAGGGATCATCGGTCCGCCAACCGCGGGCGACCGCCTTACGCAATTGCATCATTCATGCCATTCACTGCGTGGTAACGCCGCTTGCTGTTCGGTAGCGACTCCTACCGTTCGCTACCGTACTCCGCCGTTTGCGGCATCTCGCGGCTGGTGCGCGGATCGCTGGAGCAATGGTCAGAGCGGAAGACAACGGGGGGTATTACACGCGAGCACAGCAGGGGAGCTGCGCGAAGGGCCTATGCCCGAGTGCGCGAGCGAATCGCTAGAGCGCAGCCAGCGCTTCCGCCACGGCGTCGGCGTGACCAGCCGGCTTGACCTTTTCAAAGACCTGACGCAGCACGCCCTTCGCATCGATCAGGAAGGTGGTCCGTTCGACGCCCATGTACTTCCGGCCGTACATGCTCTTCTCCTTCCAGACGCCGTACTTTTCGGCAATCACATGTTCGGTGTCGGCCAGCAGCGTGAACGGCAGTTCGTACCTGGCTTTGAACTTCTGGTGGCTCTTCACGCTATCCGGGCTGACACCAAGGATCACCGCACTGCCGTTCCTGAAGCGCGGTATGAGGTCGCGGAACTCGCACGCCTCGGTGGTGCAGCCCGAGGTGTCATCCTTCGGATAGAAGAACAGAACGAC
>CAYMQV010000098.1:0-16465 GCA_964392395.1 uncultured Gemmatimonadaceae bacterium | reverse complement strand
CGCGCGCCCTGTGCGCACCGCGCTCCTCTCGATGCTGCTCGCTGGCGCGCCAGCGCTGCTCTCGGCGCAGCAGCGCGACAGCACGGCCGCGCTCAAGCCAGGGACGGTGCTGCACACCGTGCGCACGGGCGACACACTCTTTGAAATCGCGCGCCGATACCTCGGCAACCCATTTCGCTGGCCAGAGCTTTTCAAGGCGAATTCCGGCCGGATCGCGAACGCAAACCTGATCTATCCCGGCCAGAAGCTGTATGTCGGCGCCGATGGCCGGCCGACCTTCAATCCGGAAGCGGTGGCCGCTGAGGTCGAAACCCCGGAGGCTGCGCCAACTCGCGCGGTCCCGCTCGGCCGTGCGGTCGCGGGCCAGACGCAGTCGGTACTCGAGAACGCGACCATCAACGGCCGCGCGCTCCGACCCACGGTGCGTCACGGTGAGGCCGCGGCAGCGCCGTTTCTCGTCGCGCCAGGTGCGCGCACGAACAGCGGGAGCCTGGTATCCGATCCGATCCGACGGTGGTCACGTCCGCCATGACGCGCGACCAGTTCCAGATTTTCGACGAAGTCGACGTGTTGCTGCCGACCGGGATGCGCGGAGTGATCGGGCAACAGTTCGGCGTCTATCAGCCTGGCCCGGAAGTTCGCCACGGCAAGGCTCGCCGCCGCTTGATGCAACCATCCGGCGTCGTTGAACTGCGCGCCCTCGGCAGCGGTCGTGCGGCACGTGCGCGCGTTACCACGATGTACGCAAACATGAAGCGCGGCGACCTGCTGATGCCCCTTGACACCTCGGCGGCGGCGTCCACGGTCCGGCCACAGGATGTGAGCAACGGGCCGGTTTACGAGGTGGCCTACATCGCCGGCGGTGTGGTGCTCCCGACCATTCAGAACTTCATCGTGATCGCGCTGCCGAAAGGCGCAACCAGCAAGGTCGGCGACCTGTTCTCGCTGTATGCAGATGGACAACCGCTGTCTGAGGGCCGGAAGGATATCGCGCCATCGAACGTCGTCGCGCAGGTCAGCGTCGTGCGGGTCACGAGCGAGAGTGCGACGGCCATTGTCGTCGGCCACGATCAGCCGGCCATTCGCGTTGGCATGAAAGCCCGTCTGGTGAGTCGCATGCCCTGACCGTCGCCCGACTGCTCCGTGTGGCGCCCGTCTGCTGAGCAGCTCATGCCTCAGCAGGCGGGCGCTATTAGTTTTTCCTTCGTCGGCGCAGGTCGCAGCACGTCGCGAGGCGACTGCGACGGTGACTGCTTGCGCCCATCTCCATCTCTGCCCCCGCCTTCATGCCCGATTGCACCGTGCCGTTCGCGAACGACTGTCGTGTCGTACTTGTAGCTGAGCTCGATTCATGACGCGCCGGGCACTGATCACCGGCGGCGCCGGCTTCATCGGGTCGCACGTCACGGATCTGTTCGTGGCAAACGGCTACGACGTCACCATCCTCGACGACTTCTCCAGTGGCAAGGACGCGAATCTCAATCCGGCCGCGACCGTGGTACGGGAGTCCATCGCATCACCGGCGGCAGCGAGGCTCGTCCGGGAAGGGAATTTCGATGTGATTGCGCATCTCGCTGCGCAGATTGACGTGCGCAAGAGTGTGAACGATCCGGCCTGGGACGCTGCAGTGAACATCGGCGGTTCACTGAATCTCCTCGAGTCTGTTCGGCATTCGAGCCACCAGACGCGGTTCATCTTCTCGTCGAGCGGAGGTGCGCAGTATGGCGATTTCGTCGCGCTGCCGACGCCGGAAGATGCGGCCAAGGATCCGCAGTCGCCGTATGGCACGGCGAAACTTGCGGTTGAGTACTACATGAACTATTACGCTCGCGTGCATGGCATGGATACCGTGGCATTACGGTATGCAAACGTGTACGGCCCACGACAGGATCCGCACGGTGAGGCCGGTGTCGTGGCGATCTTCTGCCAGCGTATCCTGGCGGGAACCCCATTGACCGCCTTCGGCGATGGGCTGCAGACGCGAGACTATGTGTTCGTTGGCGATGTGGCTCGCGCGAATCTGCTGGCGGCTGCGTGCGTGTTGCCGGCGGCGGGCCGACTCGATCAGCGCGGCTTCAACATCGGTACCGGTGTCGAGACGAATATTCTCGAGTTGGCGGCCGGATTGCAGCGCGCGGCAGGCGCGAGCGTGCCGATTCAGCATGCCGAACCTCGCGCCGGTGAGCAACGGCAATCGTGCATCGCGGTGTCGAAAGCTGCCGAGTCGCTGGGGTGGCGGCCGGCAGTGTCGCTCGATGCGGGGCTGAAGGCGACCATCGACTACTTTCGCGCGCAGTACACAGGCGTCGCTGGGTGATGCCACTGCTCGCCCTGCTTCAGCTCCAGCCGCAACCGTCCGGATCGATCGTTGGACTGCTTGCGCATGGCACCCCGATCTCGTGGCTCGTCCTGCTGTTTCTGCTCGTCCTGAGTGCCGTCAGCTGGACGATCATGGCCATGAAGCATCGCGAATTTCGCGCGATTCGTGCGGCGGGCGTGCCGATGCTCGAGTATCTCCCTCAGGCCGAATCGTTCGAAGCGGTGGCCGTGCGAGCACAGCTCGCGCTCGGCTCGCCGCTCCATGTGGTCCTGAAGCGAGCCGTGCGATTCATGACCGACACGCGACCGGCGATTGGCGGCAATGCGGACCGGCAGCCGCGATTGTCGCAGGCACAGGTGGAAGCGTTGCAAATGCTGCTCGATCGGGAATCCACGGGTGAGCGCGATCGCCTTGAACGCCTGCTCCCGTGGCTCGCGACCATCGGTGCCGTCAGTCCGCTCATCGGCTTGCTCGGCACCGTGCTCGGCGTCATCAACGCGTTCCTCGGCGTCGCCGCCAGCGGCAGCGGGAACATCAGCGCGGTCGCCCCAGGTGTCGCCGAGGCCCTCATCGCCACGGCGCTCGCCCTCACTGTCGCGATTCCAGCGGTCTTTGGGTACAACTACTTCGCAAATCGGCTCAACCGACTCACCAGCGAGCTTGACGCGTTCAGCACGGACATCGTCGCGTTGCTCGTGCGCGACGGTCGCATCTGATGCGACGCCATCGCGCGCGCCAACGCACGCCGCTCAACGCCGAGATCAATGTCGTCAGCCTCATCGACGTCATGATGCTTCTGATGATCATCTTCATGATCACGGCACCGCTGTTGACGGGTGGTGTCGACGTCAAGCTGCCGAAGGCGAACGTGCGCGCCACGCAGGTGGACAACCCAATCGTGATCTCGATCACGAAGGATGGCATGGTCGTGCTGGAGAACGATGCGGTCGCGCGGACCGAACTGCGTGGTGCGCTGACTGCACTGGCGAGTCGGGCAAGCGGCCGGACGATCTTTCTGAAAGGTGACGCCGGTGCGCCGTACGGCGAGATCGTGCAGGTCCTCGCGATGCTGCGCGAAGTCGGGCTCCCCAACGTCAGCCTGGTCGCCGAACCCACCCAGGCGCGATGAACACCGCGACCGCACCGCGTGCTGAGGCAGAGGGCGGTGTTCGTCCTCCGTTGTCGGCCCGGAGGGCGGCCCTCTGGTCGGTCGGTGGTCATCTGTCGTTGCTCCTCGCCATGTTCGCCTTCACGCGGCTGTCACTCCCACCGCCACTCCCGCCGGCCTATAGCGTCGAGCTCGTCGCCGCGCCGGCGGGTCCGCGCGCCCTCGGCTCGGTCGACCAAGGGCCGTCGGCGCCGACTGCCGAAGCGCCTCCGGCGGCAGAAACACCTGCACCCGAACCGGTGGCGGAGGCTCCCATTGCGAGCCCGCGCCGGCCTGCGCCGGCGCGGGCGGCGCCTGCGAAACCTGCTCAGGTCACGCCCCGCCCGGCGCCTGCGAAGGCCGGCGGTGCGGCCTCGGTGCCGGGGTCGACCCCGGCTGGTGGTGGTCCGACTGGCGGCCGTGGGCGTGACGTGGCCAACGTCAGGGTGCAGGGGATCGCGTTCCCGTTCCCTGGGTATCTGGAAAACATCACGCGACAGATAGCGCTCAACTTCAAGCCACGGCCCGGCGCGGCGTTGCGCGCCGAAGTCGCATTCCTGATCAATCGTGATGGGTCGGTGTCCGAGCTGCGGCTCGTGACGCGGTCCGGCGTCTATGCGTTCGATCTGGAGTGCATCGGCGCGGTCGAAGCGGTCGGCCTGCGCCGTTCGTTCGGCCCGTTGCCTGGCGGTTTTCGTGACGACGCCCTGCCTGTCGTCTTCAGTTTTGATCCCAACGTCCTGAGGTGAGTATCCTGACGCGTTTGTCCCTGTCTGGAATTGTCGCGCGTCTGCTGGTGCTCGGCGCCGTCTCCGGCGCACCCGCCCTCGTGGCGCAGCCTGGTGTGCGTCTTGGCCTGATCTACGGTGAAGGTGGACGCCGCCCGGGCATCTACGTGTTGCCGATCGCCGGCGCGACGGGCGATTCGCTCCGCACGATCATCATGCGTGATCTGGACTTTGGAGATCGCGTGACCGTCTTGCCGAAGACGACGGCACTGCCGACGCCTTCCGGCCCAGCTCCGATTGACTACGCCGCTGCGGCGCGCCTCGGCATCAACGGCGTTGTGCAGTTGGTCGCCGTCTCCGGTGGAATGTCGGTCATGCTCTACGATGTCGCCGCCAGACAGGTTCTGCAGCGCCGTGCCATCGCCGTGCTCGGCACACCGAACAGCGCTGCATGGCGACTGGCGACACACGGGATCAGCGATCTGTGTGAGGAATGGATCAGCGGTGAGCGCGGAATTGCGGCATCACGGTTGGCGTACGTCGCCGACGGACGTATCTGGCTGATCGACAGCGATGGCGCGAACCCGAGACCGCTGACTTCCGCCACTCGCGCGCTATCCCCAGGATTTCACCCGAGCGGACAGTCGGTCGTTTATGCAGCCCTCGAGCCGGCGGGGAGCGCGATCTACGTCACCGACCTCAATGGCGCGTCGCGACGCATTGTCCCGCCGAGCGGCTTGAACATTTCGCCGACATTCACGCCCTCCGGATCGGCCATCGCCTATGCGCACGGCGACGACTTCGGCACGGAACTCTATCGCGTGGCTGCCGATGGTGGTGCGCCGCAGCGGATCTCGATTGGACGGGGTTCTGACAACACATCCCCGAGCTTCAGCCCCGATGGCCGGCGTATTGCGTTTACATCGGGTCGGTCGGGACGACCAGATGTGTATATTGCGGATGACGATGGGACGAACGCCGATGTGCTGGCCGCTCTATCTCCCTCCGCGCAGGTGTACCGGTCGAGTCCGGACTGGTCTCCCGACGGTCGGGCGATCGTGTTCCAGTCTCAGCTCGGTGGTCGCTTTCAGGTGATGCTCATCACGTTGCGTGATCGGGTCGTGAAGCAGCTCACGACGGAGGCCTCGAATGAAGATCCTGCGTGGGCGCCCGATGCCCGCCATATCGTCGTCAGTTCAACGCGTACAGGTATTCGGCAGTTGTGGGTGATCGACACGGAGACAGGGCGAGCCCGGCAAGTGACAACGGCCGGGAACGCACGTCTCGCAGCCTGGTCTCCACGCGTCATCCGATGATCCGTGCAGCCACCACTCTTTCCCTGTCCTGGAGTCAAGTTATGAATCGTCGTCTCGTTGGCGTGTGCCTGATGATGGCTTCCGGTGTGCTCGGTGCGTGCCGGAAGAAGCCGACGCCGGTGGCACCAGTTCCGCTGACTCCGAGTAAGGCCGCCACCACCGACGACGGCGCGGCTGGCCGTGCGGCCCGAGAGCGGTTCGTTCGCGACTCGCTCGCCAAGGCGCGCGCGGACAGCCTGTCGCGGGTGGCCTCGGTCGACGAGGCGGCAAACCTCCGCGCGATCCTCGAAGCGCCGGTGCTGTTCGAGTACGATGCCTCGGAGATGACGGACGCGGCCCGGTCGACCCTGGACGCCAAGTTGCCCGTGCTCCGGACCAATATCGCGCTCCGCATCCGGATTTCCGGTCACACCGATTCGCGTGGCAGCGACGAGTACAATCTGGCGCTCGGCCTGCGCCGTGCGGCGGCGACACGCAAGTACCTCAGCGATCGCGGCATCGCGGCAGGACGCATCGATATCGTCTCGTTCGGCGAGGAGCGGCCCGCGTCGAGCGGGGAGGACGACGGCGCGTTCACGAAGAATCGTCGCGCCGAGTTTGAAATTCTGGGCGGTGGTGACGCCCTCCGGGTGCCGCCGCGATGAGCCGCGCACGGCTGCTGTGCCTGACGGTGGGGACGGCTGCACTCACGGCCTGTGTCGCGTCGAAGCAGGACGTGCTGTTGCTGCAGACGGATCTCAAATCGATGCGCTCCGAGTACGCCTTCCGCGATTCGATTCGTCGCGTGCAGTTCGACAGCGTGATCCGGACCATGGTCACGCTGAATGACTCGGTGCGAGGCCTGAAGGGTGAACTGGCCGCGTTTCAGGGCAATGTGCTGGGCGATCTCTTCAAAGTGCGCGACGGACTGATCGAGATCCGCGCGCTGACGGGGCAGAGTCAGTCACGGATCACCGAACTTCGTGCCGAGCTCGAGCAGCGCAACGCGATCATCCCGTCGTCGCTAGTGGTCCCAGTGACTGCATCTGCTTCAGCGCCGACCGCGCCACCAGCCGCAGCCACGGCGCCAACCGCCCCAGTCAAGCCACCGGAATCGGCGGCGGCTTCCAGCAGTTCGACATTGCCGGTGGCCCCGCCAGGTCCGAACCAGCTGTATACGATGGCGCTCGATCAGTTGCGGCGCGGGAGTACGTCGGCGGCACGCGCCGGCTTCAGCGACTTTCTGGCACAGTATCCGCAGCATGAGCGTGCGGGCGATGCACAATACTACGTCGCCGAGACGCTCGAGCGCGACAACAAGGCGATCGACGCCGAGGCCGCCTATCTGAGTGTCTACACCCGCTTCCCACGCAGTGAAAAGGCGCCGACGGCGATGTTCAAGCGCGCGGCACTTCTCGGAACACAGAATAAGCCGGACAAGGCGCGCGAAGTCCTTGACCTGCTCATCAGGACCTATCCGCGCAGCGACGAGGCCGATCTGGCTCGCGAGCGGCTGCGCACTGGTACCCCGTAGCCCAGCCGGCGCGCCGTGATGAGCGACATGCCCTTTCTCGATCACCTCGAGGAGCTGCGAAAGCGGCTGCTGAAGGTGGTCGTTGCCGTCGGTATCTGCGTCGCCATCGGCTTTCTGCTGGTGATCAAGTTCGACTTCATCGGCTTGCTCGAACGGCCCATCCTTCCCTATCTGATGGGTCGCAAGCTGATCTTCACCCATCCTGGTGATTCGTTCTCGATCGTGATGCAGGTGTCGTTCGGTGTCGGGTTCGCACTGGCGGCACCGGTGCTGTTGTATCAGTTGTGGGCCTTTTTGTCGCCGGCGCTGTACAAGCACGAGAAGAAGGTCGTGATTCCTCTCCTGTTCGCCGCCACCTGTCTGTTCATGATGGGTGCGTCGCTGGCATACTTCTTCGTGCTGCCCTTTGCACTCAAGTTTCTGATGGAGTTCCAGACGGCGGCGCTCGAACCGATGATCACGGCCCGCGACTATTTCGATTTCGCGACGTCGCTCGCCCTCAGTATGGGCGCGGTCTTCGAGCTGCCGATTCTCCTGGTCGGGCTGACCGCACTCGGCATCATCACGCCGATGCAGTTGCGCCAGTTCCGCCGTCACGCGTTGGTGGCGTCCTTCGTCGGAGCCGCGATCATCACACCGGGCGACCTGATCACGACCACCGTGATGCTGATGGTGCCGCTCTATGGCCTCTACGAAGTCAGCATCATCGCGAGCACCATCGTCTTCGCGCGGAAGGAACGACGACGGCTGGCATCGGAAGGCGAGTCGGACGTCGAGGTGCTGGCGTAGTGCGTCGGCTCGGTGCGCTGATCGTTTCGCTGTTGGTGCTCAGCGCCCCTGTCCTCGCCCAGAGTGGTCGGGCACCGGTTCGCCGCGACACGCTGCCGCGCGGCAGCACCCGTGCCGACACACTACGCCGCGGCGCCGGCAAGGATTCGACCGTGGCCGATTCGACGCCGAAGGAATTGGTGCGGTGGGCCGAGTCTGATCCGGTGATTGACTCGTTGCTGGCGCGCGCCGGATACACGGTCACACGATTCCAGGGCAAGTCCGTCACGTTTGACGCGCGGAGCAGGATCCTGACGCTGATCCGCAGCGACAGTGCGCGGGCGGCGATCGGGCGCGGCCAGACGATCATGGTCAGCGACACGATCGTCTTCGACGACTCGACCAAGGTCGTGCGCGCGCGCGGAGCGGAGAATGTCCTGCGCGATCCGGCGCGGGGTGGCGATGACGTCGTGTCGCGTGGCACGATGTTCTACAACACGACTGAACGCCGCGGCACGGTCGGGTACGTGCGCACCACCATCGAGAGTGGACAGAAGTACTATGTCGATGCGCAGAGCGCCGGCTTTGCCAACGACAGCCTCGGCCTCGAGGCGGCGTTTTTCGGGCGGGGCGGCACCATCACCACCTGTGACGACTCGGTGCCGCACTATCACTTCAGCTCTCGTGAGCTGAAGCTGGTGAAGGGCAAGCTGGCGGTCGGTCGGCCGGGAGTCTTGTACGTCTATGACGTGCCGATCTTCTGGTTGCCCTTCTATTTCCAGGATGTACGGTCCGGGCGTCGCAGCGGCATGCTCAATCCACGAGTCGGATTCAGCGAGATCGTCCGGAATGGCCCTCTGTATCGCCGCACGATCGAGAACCTGGGCTACTACTTCAACATCGGCGACTATCAGGATGTCTCCGCCTGGCTCGACTGGCGCAGCGGCGCCAACATCGACCCGGTGAACGCCAATGACTTCGGATTCACCCGATACAACCTGCAGTGGCGCTACAACTGGCTGCGGCGGTTTCTGAGCGGTAACCTCGGGTCGTCATATCAGCGGCTGACGGACGGCAGCACGAATCTGAATGTGCAGGTCAACCACCAACAGCGTTTTTCGCGAAAGACCAGCTTCAACACCTCGATCAACTACGTCTCGAACACGCTGGTGCAGCGCACGACGGCGTTCAATGCGTTCGCCGCCGTGGCGACCTTTCGCTCGTCGGCGAACTACACCACCGCCGTCGGGCCGTTCACGGTGGCCCTCGGTGCCAATCGAACGCAGTACACCGGGCGACCGCAGGTCGATCAGACCCTGCCGACGCTCAACATCAACTCGGCGCCGATCACCGCCGGTAGCTGGTTGACCTGGTCCCCGACCATCACGGCCAGTGAAACGCGGAACACGAACCAGCAGAGCGGTGGACAGTCGGCGTTCCGGTACTTCACCAATGACAGTGGTAGAGCGGACAGTGTCGCGCAGGCACTGAATCGTCGGGCGACCTCGCTCAGCTTCAACACGCCACTGCAGATCTTCGGGTTCAACCTCGACAACTCGTTCGACATCATCGACGCCGCCAACACGGGGACGCAGCAGAAGACCGTGGACGAGATCATCGATCGGGGCAACGGTGTGCGCGACACGGTGCAGGTGACGCGTTTCTTCGATGGCTACACGGAAACGCGCATCGACTGGCGCACCAATTTCAGCCTGCCGGCGCTGAGTCGCGGGAAGTGGAACATCTCACCCAGTGTGCAGTTCGCGAACGTCGACCCGGGGCCGTTCTGGGTGCGGTCGTCGGCGTCCGGGGGGCGGTATGTCGCGCAGACGAAGCGACCGAGCTTCAATCTGTCGATTGCGCCAACGCTGTTCGGTTTCTTCCCCGGGATCGGTCCTGTGTCGCGCATCCGACACTCGTTCTCTCCCGTGCTCGCCTGGTCGGTCGCGCCGCGGGCGAAGGTCAGCGAGGAGTATCTCCGTGCGATTCTGCAGGCGCAGAGGGGATATCTCGGCGCATTGCCGCAGAATGTGCTCTCGCTGAGTGTGAACCAGAACATCGAGGTCAAGCTTCGGGCACCGGCGGATTCCGCTCCCGATGCGGGCCGCAAGGTGCGGGCGCTCAGTATCCAGACCGACGGTGTCTCCTACAACTTTCTGCAGTATCAGGAGATCAAGCGTCGCTCGCTCACGCCGGAGAAGGTCACGCGTTTCGCCGGCCTGACCAGTTCCTCATGGGGGCTCGGCCTTCGCTCTGACTTCCTCCCGGGCTTCGACTTCAGCAGCCGCTTCTCGCTGTTTCAGGGGAATCCGATCTCCGATACGGCCGTCTTCAAGCCGTATCGTGAAGAGATTCGCACGTCGCTCCGGCTGGATCGCACGACGGGTGTCATCCAGTGGATCACCAAGCTCTTTGGTGCACGTGACTTCAAGCCGGCACCGACGAATCTGACGGCAGCCGATTCGATGCAGATGCGCAACGACCAGAACACCATTCAGGGCGTGAATCGCGGGCTGAATGGCAACCAGGTTCGACCCGGCTTCGGTGCCATCCCGAGCGGTCAGGGGTGGTCGGTGAACCTGTCGTACTCATCGACGCGCCAACGCCCTCCGGTCGGCGCCAACCTGATCTCGCTGCCGCCGGTCGAAGAGCGCTGCGCGACGCTCCTTCGGGGAAACCCCAATCCGTTCGACCTGCAAGAGTGCATCAATCAGAACGGGAACCTGCCGGGCATCGACAACAATTCATTGTTTGTCGGCGCCGGTTCACCCATCATCATCAATCCTCCGGTCAAGTCGCTGCAGGTGCAGACGAGCTTCAACCTGACGCCCAAGTGGGCGACGCAATGGTCCACCACCTACGACGCCGTGCGGGGGCAGTTTGCCGCGCAGACGGTGTCGCTGCAGCGTGAACTCCATGACTGGCGGGCGATCTTCAACTTCACGCAGGCGCCGAACGGGAACTTCGCGTTCTCCTTCTTCATTGCGCTCAAGGCGCAGCCGGATCTGAAGTTCAACTTCGATCAGCAGACCTTCCGGCGGCCCGAAGGCTCGACGCGCTGATGCTGTCGGCGCGATTCAAGCCATGGCACGTCCCCGGGTTCTTCTGCAAGTACGTCTCGCTGCGCGTCCGTCGGATGCCGGTGCTGGTCCATTTCGAAGTCACCTTGCGCTGCAACGCACGCTGCGGATTCTGCGATTACTGGAAGACGGACGCGGCGGAGAAGGAGCGAGAGCTGAAGAGCTTCGCCGACGCCGCGAAGTTCTTCAATCCGATGCTGGTCTGCTTCACCGGCGGCGAGCCGCTGTTGCGCCGCGACCTCGAGGAGCTCATTGCCGGCGTCGACCGGGCGATCAACTGGAAGTACATGACCCTCATCACACACGGTGGCATGTTGTCCGCAGAGCGGGGGCAGTCGCTCAAGGACGCGGGTATCAACCAGCTGAGCATCTCGCTGGATTATCTCGATGGCCGGCACGATGACGCCCGCGGTATTCCCGGACTGACGAAGAAGATCTTTGACAGCGTCGAAGGGATGCGTGCCCGCGGGATCGACAATATCCGGTTCAATACCGTCATCAAGCACGACAACCTCGATCAGATCCGGCCGATCCTGGCGCGGGCGGCGGAGCTGGGGTGCGGTGTGAACTTCAGCGTCTACACCGACTTCAAGAACGGCAACACAGACCATCTGCTGACCGGCGTCCAGCAGGCCGAGATCGAGGAACTGGTCAGGGACCTGCTGGCGTACAAGCGGCGGCGGCGGGGCGTGATCACGAACTCGGATCACTATCTCGAGCAGTTGCCCAGGTATACCCGTGGCGAGATGACGGAGCCGTGCGAAAGCGGGATCAGCACCATCCACATCGATCCAGTGGGCGGCGTCCGCCGGTGCCCGGATTTTCCGGTCGACTTCCACTGGAAAGACTGGCGCCGCTACACGCCGATCGACTGCAACCGGTGTTACTACGCATGCCGGGGCGAGGCGCAGGCCCCACTGCGGATCGACCGGATCCGGGACGTGATGGCCTGAGCGCATGCCGTTGACCTGTGATCGGGTCGTGGCCTGTGGGTTCCAGTGCACCGGAGGGCGCTGATTCGGTCACGTAAACGCTTGAGACAGCTGTGACTTAGCCCTACCTTACATCGTTATCGGTTGAGCAGGTCCACCCCCTGTCACCCCGCCGTCCCACGCATGGCTTCATCCCCCGCAGTGCTCAAACAGCAGGCCGCCGCCCTCGAGCTGAAGAAACAGCCCGAGAAGGCGTTGGCACTGTACCAGCAGTTACTTGCGGAACACGGCGGTTCGGATGACGTCGATGTCGCACTGCGCAACCGCGTGGGCGATCTGCATCTTCGCATTGGCCAGATCGACGAGGCAATTTCGCTCTTCGAGAAGAGCGCCGATGAGTATGCGCTGAGCGGCTTTCTCAACAACGCAATTGCGCTTTGCAACAAGATTCTTCGTCAGCGCCCTGGGCATGTCCCGACGTTGCGACGGTTGGCGCGCTTTTCAGCCGAAAAGGGCATGGTCGTCGACGCGCAGCGTCACTACCTGTCGGTCGCCGAAGCGCTGGAGAAGCTTGGCCAGCATGGAGAAGCGCTCAAGGCGCTGAGTGAATTTGCCGAGCTCTCGCCAGAGGACGTGCATGTCCGTTCAGTCGTCGTCGAACAGCTGTTGCGCGCAGGACGCAAGCCGGATGCGCTGCCGCACCTGACGGTGCTGCACCGCTTGCACGCAGTCGCAGGCCGCGGCGACGAGGCGGAGGGTGTCGCGCTGGTCGCGCGCGAAATCGACGAGAACTGGGTACCAGAGTCGGATCAGAATCGAGCCGGGAAGCGGGCGGACCCGTCGTTGGTGTTCATCGACAGCGATGACGATTTCGGTGCATTGGAAACGTCGCCGACGATCGGGGGGGATCTGCAGCGACCCGCTCCGACGGCCAGCCTGGAGGGGCTCGAGCTGACCACGCCGGCCGGCGTGGAGTTCGACGAGATGCCCGGCAGCGGCACCCTGGATGGATTCGAGGCCACGTCATTCGAGGCGCCTGCACGCGGCGCAGCCGAGCGGGGAGCTGGCGCGATGGACGACACCCCGGTCGTGGACGAGGATGCCGTCGCTGGCGGCGAGGACGACCACGCCGTCGAGGTCGAATTCCTCGACTTTGCGTCCGACGATGCCTCGTCCGACGCAATGCCGGACGTGCCGCCGTCACCGCCGATGCGCTCGCCCCCTCGCCTGACGCCGCTGCACACGATGGTTGTGCCCCCGCCTCAGGCATTTGGCGGAGACGACCTGTCTGGTATCGAACTCGACAGCGCAGATCTCTCTACATTTGGATCGCTCGGGTCGACTGCACCGATACTCGGTGGCCTGCCGATGTTTGCGGAGCCGGAGGCGGTGCCCGAGGTTGCTCCAGATCCCGCGGCCACTGCGCCTGTACCCAAAACGCCAGCGCCATCGGCCCCGCCAGCGCCGCGCCCCAAACGGCCGACACCGAGTTACGTGAATCTGTCGGACATCCTGCACGAAGAGGATGAGCCGAGGTCCGCCCGCATGACGATTGGCGAGCCGAAGCAGACGGGTGACCACGAAGCGGATTTCCAGCACATCCTCCAGGAATTCCGCGACGGAATCGAGAAGACGATTCCGATGGATGATGCCGATAGCCACTTCGACCTTGGTATCGCGTTCCGTGAAATGGGACTCATCGATGACGCGATTGCGGAGTTCCAGATCGCATCGCGGAGTCGTCTCAAGCGGGTGGAGTCGATCGAGGCGCTGGGTGGCTGTTTCCTCGACAAACAGGAGCCTGGCGTCGCTCGGACGCTACTGGTTCGTGCGTTGGACGACCCATCGGTCGCCCATGGCGATGACACGCTCCGCGGAGTCTTGTACCTCCTGGGGCTCGCGAGTGAGGCACTTGGGGCACGGGAAGACGGCCTTCGCTATTATCAAAGGGTGTACGCCGTCGACATCCGCTTCCGTGACGTCGCAGCCCGTATCCAGACCCTGCAGCAGCCCGCCTAGATGAGCCTACCGGTTCCCGCGAGGGCTGGGCTCGACAACCCGCTCGCCGGCATTCAGTACCCGGTTCGTGCGGAGCTCGAACTCGTATCGTCCCGAATGTGGGACATCGTCGCAGACGACAACCCGCTCATCGGCGAAGTGAATCGCCACCTGCAGAGCATGCAGGGAAAACTCCTGCGCCCGGCGTTAGTACTGCTCGCGAATGCCGTCGAGGACTCGCGCAGCGCTCTCGCGATCGATCACGCGGCAGTGGTCGAGCTGATTCATCTCGCGACGCTCGTGCATGACGATTCCGTCGACCACTCTGTGCTGCGACGCGGAATGCCGACCGTGAATGCGCGCTTCAGTCATCAGGTCTCCGTCATCATGGGAGACTACCTGTATTCTCAGGCGGTCCGGCACCTCGTCAGCACGCGGGACATGGCGTCGCTGACGGTGATTGCCGAAGCGGCGAAGGCGATGACGATGGGCGAACTCTGGCAACTGTCGGCGGTCGATTCGCTCCAGTTCAGCGAAGAGGAGTATTTCCGGCTGAATCATGCCAAGACCGCGTCGCTCATGAGCGCTTCGTGCGAAGTGGGGGCAATCTGCGGCGCGCCGTCCCACCAGGCGGCTCTGGCACGCTTCGGTGACCGCCTCGGCATGGCCTTTCAGGTCGCGGATGACCTGCTCGACTACGTCGAGGGTCAGGAGATCACCGGCAAGCCCTCCGGCGCCGACTTGCGGGAACGGAAGGTGACGTTGCCTTTGATCGCCGCCCTTCGTCGGATGCCAGTGGCGGCGCGTCGCGAGGTCGAGCGGTTCTTCGAGAGTGCCGATCCGAGCGAGGGCGCCATCAGCCGAGTCATCTCGTTGGTCGTCGACGCCGATGGCATTGAGTATGCGCGGCGGAAAGGAGAGCTTTTTGCACAGGAGGCGGAGGAGATCGCTGTCGCACTTCCAGACACGCCGGCTCGGTCTGCTCTTCTCGAGCTCGTTGGATATGTCCTCGATCGGCGGTGGTAATGGCGTCTCGCAGCGGCTCCTCCCGGCATCGGCCAGCCTTTCATGCCGTCGTCCTCTCAGTCGGCTTCATCGTCGGCGGGTTCCTGACGCAGTTCTCGCGTCGGTTCCTGCCGGCGGGTAGTGTGAAGGCATTCCTGACCACTGGTGTCACGCCGAGCCTCGGCCCGTTGCAGATTGACCTCGTGATCCTCAAGTTTGCACTTGGGCCGATTGCGCTTGACGTGTCCCTCCTGAGTCTGCTCGGGGTTCTGATCGCGTACCTCATTGCGCGGTCCCTTTTCTAGGAGATGGGTTATGCCGTTCGGACTGGGCATGGGTGAGACCATGTTGATTCTGGTCGTGGTGCTGTTGCTCTTTGGCGCGAAGCGAATCCCGGAGATCGCTGGTGCACTGGGCAAGGGCATCAACCAGTTCAAGAAGAATGTCAGCGACGTGGACAAGTCATTCCGCGAGGGCGAAATGAATTCTCGCGCCGAAGTTTCACGCGCGCCGGAGCCTCCGGTCCGCATCGATGACCCGACTGCCGAGCCGAAGCGGCTGATCTAGTCGGCAGCTTTCGATCACGTGTTCACCCGCCGCTGGCATACTGCGGCAGTGTCGTCGTGACTTGGATGCACGAAATGAGAGCGGGGCACCGGACTCTGGTCTGATGCCCCGCTCGTTGCGTCCAGCCCCGATGTCAGCTCAGGCTGTACTCTGTCTGCGCGCCGCGCTGTTCAGTCGCTTCCGGTGGTCAACCACCGATGCGCCCTTGCGCAGGCCTTCGAGGTAGTCGCGCACCATCTGCTCCCGCATGCCTCGCAGCACCTGCGCTCGTTGCTGGTCCTTCTGCTTGTCGAACTCCGCGCGATCCGCGGCAATCCGCTTGTCGACGCGAATCAGAAACACGCCCAGCACCGTGCGGATTGGCTGGCTGACGGCGCCGATGGGGAGTGCGAACGAGGCGCCGACAGCCTCATTGAAACCGCCGAGGCCTTCGGTCTGCATCGTGCGAGCGAACATGGTCGACTTCTCGACCGTTAGTGCTCGCTGCTGCGCGGCGCCTTCGAAGCCCAGTGCGGCTGCCGACTTGGTGATGTTCCGGCCGAGCTCCATAAACTCGTCGAGCACCTTTTCGCGTGCGAGGCGATCCTTGACTGCATCACGGACTTCCGCGAACGGAGCAATACCCTTCGGATGCAGCGTGTCGAGGCGCGCCACGAAGTATCCGCTGGCATCATCGAACATATCGCTCGATTCGCCGGCCGCGGCGCCGCCGAAGGCCCACGCACTGGCATTCGGGATGTAGCGGCCGGCGATCGTCAGTGGCTCACCCTCGAAGGCCGTCGCGCGCATGACCGGCAGCCCGAGCTTTTTGGCCGCGTCGTCGAACTTCTGCGCAGACTCCGCATTGCCAGCCAGTGTCGCCAGCGAGTCGGCCCGCTTGGCCACCCGGGTCGCACGGGCTTCGTTCATCGTGACCGACAGCAGGATGTGCCTGAGGCTGAGCGAGTCACCCGCCTTGGCATCGAGTCGAATCAGGTGCCAGCCGAAGTCCGTCTTGACTGGCGCCGAGATCCCGCCGACGCTGAGCCCCTTCGCGGCGGCGGTGAACGCCGGGACGAACTGGTCGCCGGTGCTCTTCCCGAGGTCGCCGC
>CAYMQV010000097.1:1053-16648 GCA_964392395.1 uncultured Gemmatimonadaceae bacterium | reverse complement strand
GCGCTTCTGGCGTGATCGAGAACGAGACGCTCAAGCTTGCTGATCAGGGTGTCCCGGTATTGCCGCTGGTATGTCATGCGCAGTCGTGTCTGGGTAATAGTGAGGCAGTGCGGAGAAGCCCGCCGGCCAGCACGGTGTCAATCCCGTTACGACGGTCAGTCGCCGCAGGTCACACGCGTTTCACAGCAGCGGCGGCGATCAGCGATTGCGTCGCCAGGGTACGTTTCGAAAAATGGGACGACATCAGCGAACGCGACTCGTGCGTAACGGAACGCGTGCGCGATCCGCCTACCCGTCCGCATCTGCGAGGGACAGTGACGCGCGTCTGCCCGCGTCGTCCTCGATGTATAAGCACTACTACGAGTCCAATCAGACGTCGCAGACGCATTGCGTGGCGGCCTCGCCGTGCATCGCCCTCACTCGCTCGCCAGCTCAACATGACATCTCTCACTTCGATCCTGAGCGCCTTTCTCGCGACGATCACGCTGACAAGTGCCACATTTGCGCAAGGTGCTCAGTCGTCCCTCAGTTCGCTGAGTCGAGCCACGGTCTTCGTGACGGTGACGACGCCGACTGGAGAGAAGACCGGCAGCGGCTTCATCCTCACCGCGGATGGCGTCATCGCGACCGCCGCGCACGTCCTGCGGACGGGCAGCACCGCGCGCGTCCGTCTGGCCAGCGGTGAAGAGTTCTCCGTCGACGGCGTTTTGCACGTTGACGATGACCTTGACCTTGCGCTCATGAAGGTTTCCGGGTTCGCACTGCCAGCGGTCTCGCTGGGAAACTCCGACAGCCTCGCTGTGGGAGAACGACTGTGGGCCGTTGGCTCTCCGCTCGGTTTGCAGGGGACCGTCTCCGATGGCGTCTTGAGCGCAGTGCGCCTGGAAGATGGGATGAAGCTCTTTCAAGTCTCGATCCCGGTGTCACCCGGGTCCAGCGGCGGCCCCGTCTCGAGCGCGGATGGTCGCGTGATCGGGGTCGTGGTTTCCGGAATGCGCGGCGGCGGTGCTCAGAACCTGAACTTCGTCCTGCCAATCAACTATGTGCGAGGGCGATTGCCGTCCGCCATGGCTCGGACCCCGAGCAGCCTGCTGACACTGGCGTCGCGTGCGACCGCACCAGCGGTCGCCGCCATGTCGGTCGTAACAGCCGCGACGCCGGCATGGAGCGTCAATGACTCTTTGCGCCCTGACTGGAAGTCGCTCGATGGCACCGAGTCACTGACCGAGGACAACGACGATGACAACGAAAAGTCGGTGTCACACGTGCGCTATGTCGTGACCGATGCCGCCAATGGTGGCGTTCGGGTCGAACGGACAGAGTCGGCACGGGTGCGATACAAGCGGGGGCCCCTGGCGCGTGGTTCGGACGTCGCCATGGATACGCGCAAGACCAGTTTCTTTGGCGGCATGGAAAACACGTTCACGGAACGCCTGACGCGTCGTCCGTTCTTCATCGATGTGCCCCCCTACGAGGTACGAGCGGAAGTCCGCGGAGCCGATTTCTCGATTGCGCAGACTGGCAAGCCGACTCGCACCGGGGGTGGCGTTCCGTCTGGTATTCTCCCGGCGTCGCTCATGAGCGCGAACGTCATCGCGAGAAAGGGCGAGCTCCCCGACTCGATGAGCTACTGGGTCTTCGATACGCAAGCTGCGGAACCCGTACAAGTGCGCTTCCGGCGGCTGCGCTCCGAGGCACGTCGTCTTCCGTTTCTGGTGTCTGGAATGTCGTGCGTCGAAGACCCGAAGACCGAAATGCGGGTGGTACCCGTCGTCGTCGCGAGTCTGACCACGGACGGTGAGAGGCGTGAGTTCACGTTTCTCGAGCAATCTCCGCATCTGGCTGTGCGCACCGATACGCGGTGTTTACGCGTACCATAACCGATCGATGGTGCATTGCTTGTCGCGCCACGAGGCGTGGAGGCTCACGGCACGCATCGGGACCGAGCCGGTGAAAGGCGAAAGCCTTCTCGCTTCTGACGGCCGCAATGCGGCGCGTCACCTGAGAATGCCATCCGGCAAGGAGATGGAGGTCGGCGTGTCGAACTTGCATAACGATGCTGTCCCGGTTGTTGCACGCGAACTGGCGCACGATGCCGTAAGACTATCGCGGAGCATGCGCGAGGCCGCCGTTTGATCTCGCATTCCGCGCCGTTGTGGCCCGTCCTGCTACCTGATCCTGCCGGGGCTTTCGGGCGGCACGACGACCTCTCCCGTCTGCTCGGATTGCAAGGCGTGACCCTACTGCTCGGCGTCATCAAGGATCTTGATGCCGAGGAGACGGTGCGCCTGACGGCGTGGCTCACCGAAGGTACCGTGCGCTCGCGACTGCTCGTCGCCCTGTATCCCGGCTGCCGTACGACAACGCGCGAGCTGGATCGCCTCCGGACGGTGGCCGAGCTGCATGGAGACCGCCTGCAGGTTCGGCTGATCCTATGCGGGAGTCGCAGTGGCGCGCCAGGGACCGTCGTCTGGCTGAAAACGGCAGGCGAAGCTGGCCTGCTCGTCACGTCGCCATCCGCATCGTTCGGCTCATTGCTGAAGCAGGGGCCCGTGATTGCGGTCCTCCCGACGTCCGCTTCCGACGCAGCGCGCTTCACGGGCTGGTGCGATGAGTTATGGCGTGAAGGCGTGCCGCTCACGCAATCGACGCTCGCGGTGCCGGAGATCGTGTGGGCGCAGGTGGATCCAGCTGTTCGCGCAGCGTGGGCAGCGTACGTGGCGGAGTGTGAGGCCGTTCGGCAGGCGAGCCACGCCGAGCGTGAGACGTCGGCGGGAACCGACGGCGAAGCTGCCACGACGCCGGGCAGCGTGCCACCCGAGTCACCCGCGCAGAGTGAGCCGACGGACTCGGCGCACGAGCGCGCCAAAGCTCCCCGCGACGACCATACGGCCGCCGAATCGAGTTCTTCGGCCGAGTTCATCGGGGTGCGGCCCATCGACTTTCTGGCGATGGACGTCGAGCGAATTCTCGCGCAGGGAACGCAGCTGCGTATTCTCGAATCATCGCGGCCGGAACCACTCACGGTGACGCTGTCACCGCGCCTCTTCGGGCTGGACGAGCACCGCGACTTCGGCGGCGTCAAGCGTCGCATGACCTACAAGCTCGATGTGCTGGACGAAGCTGCCATGCGAGAGATGCGGAGACGCCGCAAGGAGCTGACGAGCATTCTCCACCGGATGACGCTCGTTCTCGGCGGTGGGACGTACTGGACGACCCACGCCATGCAGCCGAAGATCGACCGGGCGCGCGACGCTGCGGTTGCCGAGAGCACCGGCTGGTTGACATTACGGATCGGTGCGTCGGCGGAGTCATTCGTGCACGCTCGAATCGCGGCACTCACACCTGCCATTGCGGGAGCATATCGGGAGTTCCAGGGCGAAGGTCCGGTCCCTCCGAATGTGTTTGAAGACGTCCGTGACATCATGCTCGCGCGGCTAGAAGGCGTCGGCATGCGCTCCTTCCTTCCGGAGCTCGCGCCGGCGCAGGTGACGCTGGACCTGACCACGGGCGGCAGGGGGTGGGGGCAGGCTGTCGAGCTTCTCCGCAAGCTTGCGTGCTTCACACGTGAGGCGGTCAGTCGCGGAGGTGTCGATCTGCTTTCAGACTGTGAGGCCGACGTGATACGTGACACGCGGTTGCTCAATCCGGCTGACGACTACCTTCTCCGACCGTTCGTGCACCCGCTTGATGTTTCCGTGATCGCGAAGCGTGAACTGGGATGGATCGAGAAGTTGGCCAAGAAAGAAGGGTCGCCCCGTGAGGAGTGCGAGTCCCTGCTGCGGATTATTGGCGGCGAGCACTACGAAACGCACCTGCAGTGGGGCTGCTGACGGTTGACCGCAATGGTGGTGTTGACCCCGAAATCACACAGGCCGAAGCTGGAACGGCAGATCAGTCGGCGCTGCCAAGTCACGCGCCGCAACTCGCGCCACGACGTTCGCTCTGCTGGCCAGCCGAATCGTATGGCGCAATTGCCGCCATTTGCGTATCTTGACGACGTCATCTGGCGCATGGAGGCGACATGGGAGCAGAGGCAGTCGCGGCCCTCCTCGGAGGGACGGCGGTGTTTCAGAAGGAGATCGACTCGGATCTCGGACTCGCGCGCGAAGTGGAGGCGGGATTCCCTTCCGCCTCCCTCAACTTCGTCATGCAGGGGCTGCAGAACTCCGGTCTTGAACAGGCCGCTGTCTATGCGGTCATTGGCAGCGCCCGAACGCTGCAGCGCAAGCGCAAGTCACGAGGCAGGCTATCCCGCGATGAGTCGGACCGTCTGGCGCGCCTGGCACGGATGCTCGTGCGCACGGAGGAAGCCCTCGGCTCGCGTGACAAGGCGATGCGCTGGCTCGCGAAGCCGAATCGCGCGCTGTCCGGCGCGGCGCCGCTCCAGATACTGGGCAGCGACTCGGGCGCAGTCGTCGTGGAGCAGATGCTCGGCCGAATCGAGCACGGGGTCTTCGGCTGACTCGCGCCTTTCGGCTGTGCCGCGACCGATATCAGGCGCTCGATGGCGAGGGCGCCCGCCGCAACGGGGGACGCTGGAACTCGCCGGGGACGGCGGTCGTGTACCTCGCCAGTTCCGTCTCGCTCGCGGCGCTCGAGATGCTCGTGCACGTGGACCCCGAAGATGCGCCAGGCGATCTCGTCATCCTCGAGCTAGCGCTACCGGCTGACGTGGTGATCGAGACGCTCGACGCAGACGCGCGCGCCAAGGTCAGCGAGTGGCGCACCCATCCGACTCCGCCGCCCGAAGGCCAGGCACTTGGCGACGCTTGGGTACGGCGTAACGAGACGCTCGGTCTCGTCGTGCCTTCGGTCACCATTCCGAGCGAGGAGAACCTGTTGCTCAATCCCGCTCACCGCCGCATGGCCGACGTCCGGGTGGTGTCCGCGACACCGTTTCAGTTCGACCCGCGGTTGTTGCTGGGCTGAGGCAACGAGACGGCGATCGTGAGCCATTGCCAGACAGCGCTCGCTCGTGATCTCTCGACTGCCGCAGCGGCGCCTCCACCAGGGCACGAGTACGCCCGACGACCAACGTGACGTTCGGCGCCACCTCGATCAATACGAGTGCGTTTCGCCCGCCGCCCACTCACCACCGCTCCAGCCCCGCGAACACTTCCGCGCCACGAGCATCCTTCCGCAGCACCGCAAAGCGGCCGCTCCGCCCATACAGCACCAGCGTCGGATCCCGCCGCGCCGCGGCTCGGCCCAGCAGCCCCACCGCAGAATCGACATCGCCAAGCGCCGCCAAGGTGGCCGCCAGCGTCGCCATCGGTGGCATCACGCCGGCCGATGCATCGCGGATGGCGAGCAAGAGTTCCCTGGCGCGCTCGTCGTCTCCGGCGCGGGCACACGCATACGCCAGCAACGCCCGTGCGTCAGAGGCGACCGGCGCCTCACCCGCACCAGCGTGCTCGAGAAGCGTGACCGCCTCCGACGCGCGGTCCAATGCGACCAGCGCATCCACGCGGGTGGCCAGGCTGAGCGCCGAACCAGAATCCGCTGCGCCACGAAGGCGGGACTCAGCCTCTGCCCGCCCATCCTTGCCCTCGCCAGAGGCGACCTGTGCCGTCCAGACATCGAGCTCGCGGAGCGCGCCATCGAGACGTCGCGCGCGCGCGAAGCGTCTGCGGGCCGCGGCGAAGTCGCCTACGTGATTGGCCAACAGTCCATAGCCGCCCCAACCCAACGCCAGCGTCGAATCGAGCGCGATGGCCCGCTTGAAGAGCCGCTCGGCATCCCGGTTCTCGCCGCGACCCAGACGCACGAACCCCAACGCCTGGTAGGCCTCGGCGATCGTCGAGTCCAATCCGATCGCCCGCGACGCGTCCGCGGTGGCTTGGGTCTGCAGCCGCGACCCCGACGCGGCATTCACTGCGGCCGGCAGCGCGTTCGCCAGCGCCAGCGACGCGTGCGCTCGCGCATATGCTGGATCGCGCGCAATCGCCCGCTCGAAAAACGCCGCCGCCCGTGAAATCGATTCCGTCCGCAGATTCTGCAGCAGGCCGTGCCCGCGCAGCAGCAGCAGATGCGCCTGTGCGTCCGCCGTTTCGCGAAGGGGCGGATCGCGGCGGCCGGCTGTGGTACCACGAAGCGCGGCGGCGACATGTGTCGCGATCTCAGACGAAATCGCGAACAGGTCGGCGGTCGATCGCGCGTAGTTCTCGCTCCAGCGCACGCTGCCATCCGGCGACGACTTGAGCGAGACGCTGAGACGCACGCTGTCACCGACGATCGTCAACGTTCCAACCAGCATCGACGCGGCGCCAAGTTCACGCGCTGACGCCCGCGGGTCGAGCCCGAGGCGCCGCAACGTGGCGCCGCTCATCCGACCTAACACTTGCCCACCCGAGCGGGCAATCTCGCGCGCAATCTCCTCCGAGAGCCCTGCACCAAGCTCCCCCGCGGCGGCATCACCACCGGGCAGGATCATGGGCAGGACCACGACGGAGCCCGCGACGACTGTAGGACGCGGCGGCGGCGGCAATGGTGGCGCAGCGGCTGGCGTCCGCGGGCGATTCAGCGCCCAACCAACCAGCCCCATCCCCAGGAGTGCGGCTGCAGCAAGCGGCACGACTCTGCGGCGACCCCACCACGACCGTGAGGCCGGCGCCGACTGCACCGCTTGCTGTGCCGTCACCTGCCGCGTGATCTTCGGAACGTACACGGGCGTAGGGGCTCGCTCGGCGATGGCGCGTTCAGAGACATCGACCGTGTCGATCAGCTTCACGATGTTTGATGCCGACGCTGGCCGATTCGCCGCGTCCGTCGACAGGCAGCGCATGATGAGACGCACCAGTGTTGCTGGAACGTCCCGCCGCGTGAGCGTAATCGGTGCCGGGTCGACATCGATCGGTGCCGCTCCGGCCGCCGGAACAACGTCGCGATGGAATGCCGGCATACCGGTCAGCATCTCGTACGCAACGCACCCCCATGCAAACAGATCTGCCTGATGCTCGGCAGCGGTGGCGTCGCCGAGTTGTTCGGGGGCAAGGCAGGAGCGCGAACCAGTCAGGCGTGCACGTGCCGGAGGCTGCACTCGCTGTGCGGCGGCCAGATCGTGCTCGATGCCGAAGTCCGAGAGTCGTGCCGCCTTCTGCGACAACAGGATCTGATCGGGAGTGATGTGAAGATGCGCGGCGCCGCGAGAGTGCGCGTAGTCGAGCGCAATGGCGACATCTCGCAGCACCCCGACGATCTCTTCGAGCGAGAGCGGCGGTTGTTCCGCGAGCCTGGTGCGCAGCGTGACGCCTGGCACGTACGGCGTGATGAGATAGGGGAGGCCGGCGGCAGCACCGAGTGCCAATGGTGGAATGATGCCCGGATGATCGAGTGCGGCCGTACGTTCGGCCGCGCTGACGAATCGTTCGAAATCGAGGTCGCCAACGGCGTCTGGCGCGAACACTGACACGAGTATGGCGCGGTTGAACGTGCGCTCACGTGCAATGAACACCCGCGCGATCGCGGTGCTGGTCGTTTCCCGCTCGAGGGCATACTCGTCGCCGAGTGCGTGCTGGAGATCCGCGAAGAGTTCGCTCATGTCGCCCAAAGTGTCGGCACGGAATGACCACGGATTCCGTGCCAGCCTCAACCATACAGCCAGCCGCAGAGGCCGAAGCACTCCGAGGCTGGCGCATTCACCGCGTCCTGTCAGCCAGGCTGTCGACCGGACTGACTGACGGGCATTGGAACGACTGCTTACGTTCGCAGTCGTCACAGTTCGCGCCGAAAGCAATGACTCCTGTTACACGAGAGGGGAAATGGAGCAGGGTCCGAATCGCCGTGCCTTCATCAAGGTCGGGGCAAGCCTCGCCGCGCTGGGTGCCGTCCCGCATTCCATGGCCAGCGCGCTGCCCGGCCCCGCCGCCGACCGCGACGTGAATCTGTCGCACGACGGGTTGGTGCTGGCGCCGCGCGATTACTCGGCCCTGCTCCATCGCATCACCGCCGACGGCCGGACCGTGGAGGACTACTACTCCCAAGGCGGAGCGGTGGCGCAGCTCGAGACGGCGTGCGCCAAGCTGCTTGGCAAGGAAGCGGCCGTCTTCATGCCCACTGGCACACTCGCCAACCACCTCGCGGTGCGAGCGCTGGTCGGCACTGACCGCCGCGTGATCGTGCAACATGAAAGCCACTTCTTCAATGACACGGGTGATTGTGCGCAGACGCTCAGTCAGCTGAACCTGATTCCGCTGGCTCGCGGCAAGGCGACGTTCACTCTTTCCGAGGTGGAAGAGGTGATCGGGCGAACGGCGTCGGGCCGTGTCGCGGCTCGTGTCGGCGTGATTGCGATCGAGACTCCGGTTCGTCGAAAGGCGGGTGAACAGTTCGCAGTCGACGACATGCGGCAGATCACGGCGTTTGCGCGCAAGGAAGGGATTCGTCTGCATCTCGATGGCGCGCGCATGCTGCTGGCGTCGGCCTACACTGGAATCTCACCGGCCGAATATTCGGCGATGTTCGATACCGTGTACATCTCGCTCTGGAAAGGGCTGAACGCCGCGTCGGGAGCGATTCTCGCCGGGCCGAAGTCGCTGCTGGACGGCATGTACCACACACGACGAATGTTTGGAGGAGGGCTGCCACAAGCCTGGCCCTACGCCTCGGTGGCGCTGCATTTTCTGGACGGATTCGTCGATCGGTTCCGCGCCGGTGTCCAGACGTCGGAATCGTTCATTCAGGAGCTCGATTCGCGTGCCGGCGTGAAGGCCCAGCGCATCGCGCAGGGGACGAACATCTTTCGAGTTCCTGTGGCCGGTGTGGACATCACGCGACTTCGCGACTCGCTGGCGGCGCGAGGTATCTCGATCGTTGCACCGGCGGCGGGCTCACCGTTGATGACACTCAACGTGAACGAGTCATGGGCTCGGCGACCGGCGAGCGAACTGGCCACCGACTTCCTGCGCGGCATGGGCAAGGCGTAGCGACCACGCTGCGCGGTGCGTTCACCGCGGCGTGGTGGGGATCGGCTTCAGTCGGAGTGCATCGATCTCCGCCACCATGCCGGCGACCTGCGCGATGACCACTATGCGCCCCTTTTCACGGGTGGCCAGCGTCGCGTTGCCGAAGGTGCCGGTTCGTGACCAGGTCTTGCCGTCACGCGCCGCCGCCACCGAGTCGCGAGTGAGTCCGCCAGCACCGGGATGATAGTCGTCAGGCGCCAGACGCATCGTGACGACCTCGGGGTGCATGTAGAGCATCATCGATGTCTCCATCTCGTCGGCATGCGTACCGCCCTGCTGTTGCCTGACGCTCGCCTCGGCCTCCTTCCCGATGTTCAGGATATCGGTATAGACCATGACTATGCCCGATGCCGCCAACGAGTCACGGGCCGGTGCCAGTGCCCGCAACGTCGAGACGCCAGTGTTGAGCACATAGAATCGGCGCGGTCCGTGACGTGCGATGGACCGCACGATATCGACGATCATGTCGCGCGCCGTGGCGAGGGTCAGCGACGTCGATCCGGGATATTCGATGAAGGCTGGATAGAAGCTGTAGTTGACCGTCGGATACACGATGACCGGTGTCGCGGCCGCGACCGCCTTCGTGAAGTACTCGGCCAGCAGCCAGTCGTTGTTGAGCGGCAAGTGGGGACCGTGTTCCTTTGCCTGCGCACCGAGGGGAATCATGACGATGCTGGCCGTGTCGAGCAGACGGACCGCCTCGGTCCAGGGCAGCGCTTCGATCCGCACACTGCGGGGCTGGGACGCTGCCATTGGTGCGAGCAGACAAGCCGCTGACACAAGTGCCGAGACGCGGTTGACGAGGCGACGGAGTTTCACGCTGTGCTCCAGTTGAGAGAGCTTTCGGTGAGACGGCAGGGCATTGCCGAGGCGGTCATGGTGCCGCTACGGTGTCGAGCGCGAAAGATACCGAGCATACCATTCCAGGTAACGATCAAGCCGATCGCGCACGAAGGATGGTCGTGTGATCGCGTGGAACTCATCGGGATAAATCACAAGCTGCGTCGCGACGCCGAGTGACTTGAGCGCCTGAAACATCTGCTCGCTGCCAAGAATCGGCACGTTGAAATCACTCGCACCACCCATGAACAGGGTCGGTGTCGTGATACGATCCGCCTGCCAGAAAGGGCTCGACATCCGGTTCCACAGCGCCTGGTTCTTCCATGGCACACCGAGTTCGCTTTCGTACTGGAACACATACATGTCGGAACCGTACATCGACGCCTGCAACCCGCTGCCCGCTCCGCTGATCGCCGCCTTGAATCGCGTCGTGGATGCGATGGTGAAGTTGGTGAGGATGCCGCCGTAGCTCCAGCCACCGATGGCGAGGCGCTGAGGGTCGGCGAGTCCGGTCGCGACGAGATGATCCACACCCGCGATGAGATCCTGCACTTCCTTGTTTCCCCAATCCGCGAAGATCGCCTGCTTCCAGTCGCGGCCGCGTCCCGAGCTGCCGCGATAGTTCACCGCGAGCACCAGGTACCCGGCGGCGGCAAAGAGCTGTCGCTCCATCGTCGGCAACCAGACGCCCGTATCGAACAGGTGTTCATCCTGACCGTTCGGGCCACCGTGTATGCGCAACATCAGCGGGTATCTCTTCCCCGCCACGAAGCCCGGCGGCTTGACGAGCAGTGCGTTCACCGTGAGCCCATCGCGGTTGCGGAAGGACACGTCTTCAGTCGCGCCGAGTTGCAGGCTGGCGAACACGGTGTCGTTGACGTGCGTCAGGGGGCGTTGAACCCCGCCCTCGAGCGCGTGCAGTTCGGCGCCAGCGCTGGCGGTCCCGTCACGGGTGACGATGCGACCGGCAGAAGAGACGTCATACGCCGTCACGACGCGCCGTCCGGTGAGTTCTCTCGCTACGACGCCGTTGGCGACCTGCACCGTCGCGAGGTGCACCGCGCGATCATCGCCGAGCAGAAATCGGATTGCGGCACCGTCTACCGACCAGGAGAGCTCGCTCACGTCGCGATCAAGTGACTCTGTGAGCAGCGCCGCTGCGCCGCCACGACCGGGAATCACGGCGATCATATTCTGCGAATAGGCATACAGTCGCGGTTCACTCCCCTGCAGATATGCGATGCGTGCGCCATCGGGGCTCCAGACCGGTCCCTCATCAGGGCCAAGCCACGTCGTGAGCCGTGACGGTGTCGCCCCCAGTACCGCGTCGACGACGAAGACATCGGAGTTGTTCGTACGATCAGGATCAACGCCGATGCGTTGACTGACGAATGCGAGTCGGGTGCCATCGGGCGACCAACTGATGTCTGAGTCGTCGAAATCGCCAGTCGTGAGCTGCACTGCCTTGCGTGTCGCGACGTCGACGAGCCAGATGTGGTCGCGACGATGGTTCAGGTAGCCGTCCTCGTCACGCTTGAAAGTGTACCGGTCGATGACGATCGGTTTCGGCTTTGCGCTCTTGCCGGAATCGCTGGCAGCGTTCTCCGGGTCGACGTCGTGCGAAACGACTGCCAACCGCTTGCCATCCGGCGACCAGGCATACGCGGAGACGCCGCCCTTGAGATCGGTCAGGCGTTGTGCCTCTCCCCCGCTTCGATCGAGGAGCCAGAGCTGGCCGCCGGTCGAACCGGAACGCCCCGACACGAAGGCGAGAGAGCGGTTGTCCGGGCTCCAGCGTGGATTCTGCTCGTCGTCCGGAGAGCTCGTCAGTCGCAGCGCCCGATCACCGTTCCAATTCACCATCCAGACATCGGTATCGCGGGTGTCACGCAGCGAGTCGATGGTGGTGACCGTGTAGGCGATCCAGGCGCCATCCGGTGAAATCCGCGGGTCGCCGACGTCACGCAGGCGGTACATGTCGTCCGGGCGGATCGGGCGAGGCGACTGTGCGACCGCGCCAACTGGCATGGCCAGCGCAAGGCACGTGCCGAGCAACATCCGGGAGAGCGACATCAGGCGGCGTCGCCGCTGCGAATCACCTGCTGGTACCAGCGATAGCTGAGCTTCGGCGTGCGCTTCTGTGTGGTGTAGTCCACGTGCACGAGTCCAAACCGGGTCGCGTACCCATCCGCCCACTCGAAGTTGTCGAGGAGGCTCCACGGGAAGTATCCGACCACCTTGCGTCCCTCGGAGATCGCACGTTGCATCTGTCGCATATAGGCACGCAGATACATGACGCGGTCGATGTCCTGTACCTCGCTGGTGGCCGGCGTCGGGCCACTGTCCGCACAACCATTCTCACTGATGAAGATCGGAAGATTGCGCTGCCCGAGGGCATCGCCGATCATCCGGATTCCCCAGTAGATGGACTCGGGCACGCAGTTGAGCCACGGCGTGCCCATCTTCGGAAACTTGTCGAACATCGGAATCTCTTCATACCCCGCCGGTGTCGCAGCGGCACGCACGTACGTGCCGGTGTAGACATTGAAGCCGAGACCATCGAGCGGCTGATGAATCGTCTCCATGTCTCCGTTCTGGATCGTTGGCGCGTTGGCGCCACGCTGCTGCATCCAGAAGGGATCATACTGCCCGGTGAGGAGCGGTACGATGATCGCCCCGTTCGCATTGCTGCGGGTGAAGGCCAGCCGCGTTGCCTCGATGTGCTCCGACGTTTCGATCACCGGCACAAAGGGATTGAAGTTCTCCGCGATCGCGACCTTGCAGGGGCGCGGTGACGACGCACGAATGGCCTGGCACCCGCGGCCATGGGCAAGCAGCGCATGATGTCCGACCTGCCAGCGCTCCTTCTCGGTGGCGAGCGCCAGCCCTGGGGCGAACGGAGCCGTCGCCTTCACACCGTACCCGAGCTGCGTGAAGGTCAGAATTTCGTTGAGTGTCATCCACCGTGAGACGCGATCACCGAGTCGCTTTGCCATCATGCCAGCGTAGGTCGCAAAATCGTCGGCAACTTCGCGGCTCTCCCATCCGCGGTAGCGATCCTGCAGCGCCTGCGGCAGATCCCAGTGGTACAGTGTGACGTGCGGCGTGATGCCGTTTGCCAGCAACTCGTCCACCAAACGGCTGTAGAAGTCGATGCCCTTCTCGTTGACGGCACCGCGTCCATCCGGAATCACCCGCGACCACGACGTGCTGAAGCGATAGTGCTTCACACCGAGTTCAGCCATCAGGCGTACATCATCCTTGTAGCGATGATAGTGATCACAGGCCACGTCGCCCGTGTCGCCATTGCGAACCTTGCCCGGCGTATGGCTGAACGTGTCCCAGATGCTCGGCTTTCGTCCGTCGATGGCCGCGGCGCCTTCGAGCTGATAGGACGCCGTCGCCGCGCCCCACCAGAAGCCTTTCGGAAAGGCACCAGCGCCGAGTGACTCCGCCGGCGCGGATTCGGCCGTTGCGGCACCAAGGCGGCTGGCGTGCAAGGCTTCGGCCGCGACACCGATGGCGGTGGCCTTGAGAAAGCTTCGACGGTGAATGCTCATGGCATCGTGTTGTTGTTTGTGATTGCGCTCTGCGCGCGCCACGTCAGGAGACTTCCGGTACCGCTGCGGCGCCAGGCGCCGTCCTGAGTGATGTCGCCCACCAGACCACTGCCGCGCCGATGACGCCTGCGACCAGTGACGCAGCGACGATGCCGACCTTGGCCTGCACGATGAGCGACGACGAAGGGAACGCGAGACCGGAGACGAACAGCGACATCGTGAATCCGATGCCCCCCAGACAGGCGACGCCAGAAATCGTCGCCCAGGTCGCCCCGGCAGGCAACGACGCACCAAGGCGGGTCGCGATCCAGGTGGCGAGCATGATACCGAGCGGCTTCCCGAATATCAGTCCAAGTGCGACGCCGAGGCTGACCGGCCCGATCAATGCCGGAGCGCCGGGGCCGTCGCTGCTGAAGGAGACACCCGCATTCGCCAACGCAAACAGGGGCATGATCCAGAAACTCACCGGCACGTGCAGGATCCGCCGCAACTGTGCGAGCGGCGGTTGGGCATCTTCGACGGCCGTCTCGAACGCCGCCAGTGCGCGCTGCTGCCCGCCGTTCGACAATACGGGGCGGTCGTCCTCGCCAGTCGCGATCTCGAATTCTGCCAGTCGCTGGCGAGCTTCCGCCTCGAATCTCGCCGGCTCGATCCGCGACCGCGCGGGAATGATCAGCGCCAACACGACTCCGGCAACGGTAGAATGCACCCCTGAGCGGAGCACGCAATACCACAAGCCGATGCCGAGGAGCGCATAGACGCTCTTCCATGCCACGCCGGCGGCATTCGCGGCGATCAGCAATGCGACGAATCCCGCCGCGTACAGCAGCCACGTGGCGTCGGGTGCGTGCCCATAAAAGAGGCTGATGATGATCACGGCGCCCAGATCGTCGGCAATCGCCAGCGCCGCCAGAAACACCGTCAGTGCTGGCGGCACACGCGACCCGAGCAACGCCAGCACACCGAGCGCGAAGGCGATGTCGGTGGCGGTGGGAATACCCCAGCCCGGCGCGCCGGCCGTGGAGTGGTTGAATGCCGCGAAGATCAACGCCGGAACGATCATGCCGCCGAGCGCGGCCGCGAGCGGCAATGAGGCTGTGCGAACCGTGGACAGCTCGCCGACCAGCAGCTCACTCTTGATCTCGAGTCCGACGAGCAGGAAGAAGACGGCCATCAGGCCGTCGCTGATCCATTCGCGGAGCGTCAGCGCAAACGCATTTGCGCCAAATGACAGCGCGACCGGGGTCTCCCAGAACGCCTCGACGGGTCCATGCCAGGAACTGTTGGCGATGGCCATCGCAATTGCCGCGGCGACGAGCAGCGTCACCCCTCCCCCCGCCTGCCACTCGGCGAACTGTCGAAACGGCCGGATGAGCCGAACGGCGAGCACAGGGCGCGAAGGGGCTGTCATCCGCGCAATTTAGCTGAGTGACCTCCGCTCCCGAAGCGGCGGCAGCGCGGCATCACTACTCGGGCGGCACTCCCCCGCCTCGGGCGCTGTCGGCGCGCTGCTGAATCCGGCGGCGCAACTGCTCCATCATTCCGATGTAGCGCACACGCTGGTCTGGGGTCAGAAACGTGCTGAGTTCGTCCTGCTCCTTCTGTTGAACCTCGAGGCGCTGACGCTGGGTGTCGAGCAGATCATCGAGCAAGGCGGCGGTCGCCGGCGATCGATTGGCATCGCCACTGGCGACCGATTGGCGCAGATCGCGCCGGATCCGCATCTCTTCTCTCGCGAGCCGGAGGCGGTCGTCGCCAAACTTGCGATTGACGTCCATCAATCGGGTTGCCTGCTGGTCGTTGAGACTGAGGCGCTCACGCACGGCACGGGCAAGCGCCTCACGGAGCGAATTCTCGACCTTCATGCGCTCGGCAAACGCAGGCGACCTGCGCACCCGTTCATCCTCCGCCTGTACCGCGTTGGCGGCACGACGCGCCTCGCGACGGGCGCGTGCCGCCTCGCTGGCTGCACTCGACTCCTGCGACTGCAAAGCCGTCGCGCCGCAGACGAGCATTGCGCCGGTGGCAAGGAGGACCCTTTGGTAGCGCTTCATCATGCGCCTTCCGTGGCAAACAGGTCTGCGGTCGTTTCCGGTTCGGCCGCCGGCACACCGTCGAGTGCGCTGATGTCGGCTTCCAGCGCACGAAGCTGCTCCACCGAGAGCTCGTCCGTCGAGGCACCAAGACCGAGCTGCGGCGCGGCGGCGACTGCCAGCGATTCCGCGACTG
>CAYMQV010000097.1:0-1043 GCA_964392395.1 uncultured Gemmatimonadaceae bacterium | reverse complement strand
CCAGTCGGTTCGCGATCCTGGCGTCCGTTCCAGATGGTCACCATCGTCCCACCACCGACGACCACCAGCAGCGCCGCGGCGCGAGCGAACCGCATCGACACCAAGGGTCTCTTGGCGTTGCGACGGGCTGCGAGCTCATCGACCACCGGTGCCGCCGTCGCACCTGGCGATGGGGGCAGCGCGCTGACGATCTGCGAGACGCTAATGGAAGGCACGGCACGATGCGCAGTACGAACTGCGCGCAGCAGCGCCAGCTCCTCGGCCAGTTCGGGATCCGCAGCGACGGCACGTTCGACGACCGCTGCGTCCGCCACCGGGAGGTGGCCGTTCAGCAGATCGGGCAGGCAGTCCTGCAGCTCATCCCTGGTCATGTCACGCATCGAGAAACTCCTTCACGGCCCGCATTGCATTGTGGTAGTGCACTCTCGCGGCCCCTTCCGTGGTGGAAGCAACGGCTGCGATTTCCTTGTACGACAGTCCTTCGACAACCCGCAACGTGAACACCTCACGCTGCAACGGCGACAACCGGGCAACCGCCATTCGCACTCGCTGCTCCGACTCGTCTGCCACGACACCATCGAGCACGTCGTCCGCCGACACCAGCTGGTCCTGCGCATCCTCGATCGCGACATGGTTCCGATCGCGCCGATTCGCCCTGTGTTGATCCAGAACGAGCCGTCGCGCGATGGTGAACAGCCACGACCGAAGCGACGCCTCCCCTCGAAACGAGTCCAGCGAACCGAAGGCACGAACAAAAGTGTCCTGCACGATCTCTTCAGGAACCGACATCACGCCCAGACTGCCCACAAACCTCGCCAGCGATGGCGCATGCCGCTCGACCAAAGCCGTAGCGGCGCGCTGGTCTCCGCCGATCCAGCGGGCGATCAGCGCTCGGTCTTCCTCTGCGTCGTCACCCGCTCGGTTCAGCTCTGGCATCTCAGTCTGGTAGGCAGACGCAGGCGAAGGAGCGATGTTAAGGTCGCTTCCCAGACGTCGGTTTGTCGTATCATCCACCCCGCCCCCGTCACGATGCCCAGTCACCG
>CAYMQV010000096.1:8225-16727 GCA_964392395.1 uncultured Gemmatimonadaceae bacterium | reverse complement strand
ATCGCGGCCGAAGCCGTGATCATGCCCGATCAGCAGCGCGTCCATGCGGAAACGAGGCCGCAGAATCTCGCGCACGAACTCCGCGGCGCTCAGCGAGGCAAGTCGCCGCGTAAACGGCAGCACCGCGCAATAGTCGACACCGATGGTCGCGAGCGCCTCGAACTTCTCCATGCCCGGGGTCAGGAGCAGTGGGGCTGACTCCGGTCGCAACACCCGGGTCGGGTGTGGAGCGAACGTGACGAGCACGCTCGCCATCGAACGAGATCTGGCCAGCTGGATCAGGCGATTGAGCACGTCGAAGTGGCCGAGATGTACGCCGTCGAACGTGCCGACGGTGACGACGCAGCGCAGAACGTCCGATGGTAATCCAGATTCGTCCATCATCTCAGGCGTCGCGCATGACGACCCGGGGCTGCCACCGATCGCCGATCCGTTCACCGAGCGCGATCAGGCCGCCGTGTTCCGCCGAGACGAGCGCCACATGACTCGTCGTCACCGTTGGCGGTTCGCCGATCGCGATATCGAGGCCGCGCCGAATACGATGCACCTCCTCCAGCGACAACTGCACCCTCGGAAGATGTGGGAGCGCGTCGAGCGACGGTCGCAAACGGGGAACCTCGGTTCGGAGTGCCTCGACGCCCTGCGCCTGCTCAACATGAAACGCACCGGCTGCCACGCGCCGCAACCCGATCAGGTGCGCGGCACTCGACACCGCCCTGCCGAGATCACGGGCAAGGGACCGAACATACGTTCCTCCGCCGCATACGATGCGTACGTCGCACGTCGAGTCGTTCCACGCCAGGATGTGCCACGAGTGCACCGTGATCGAGACCGGCTTGAGCTCGAGCATGACACCGGCTCGCGCAGCCTCGTAGGCGCGCATGCCATCCACGCGCTTGGCCGAGAACGCTGGCGGAACCTGACTGATGGTTCCGGTGAGTGCCGGAATGGCTGCCCGGACGTCGGCCTCGCCGGGTGGCGACGCTTCACGCGTCACGACGCCAAGCAGATCTTCGGTATCGGTCTCGCTTCCGAACTGAATTCTTGCCTCGTAGATCTTCGGCTCGCCCGGAATGAACGGCAGCAGGCGCGTGGCGCGCCCGGTGAGCAGAACCAGCAGACCCGTGGCAAAGGGATCGAGTGTGCCGGCGTGGCCGATTCGCTTTTCGCTCAGCGCCCGTCGCGCCGCCAGCACCGCATCGTGCGATGAAATTCCAGCAGGCTTGTCGAGCAGCAGCAGGCCGTCAGTCGCCGCTGTCGTCATTTTCACCAGCGTCAGGAGTCTCAACCGACGTGTCGGCGGAGTCTCCATCCACCGCAGGCGGCTTGATCTGCGCGAGCAGCGTTTCGATCCGCGCGGCATACGCAATACTCTGATCCACCTTGAAGAAGATCTCGGGTGCTGCCCGCAACCGCAGCGCGCGTCCGATCGGGCCGCGCAACTGCGGCGCCAGGTCCGTCAGGCCGTCATGGGCGCGCGCTTTCGCATCGTCATCGCCCAGGATGCTGACGAAGACTTTCGCCGTGCGCAGATCCCGCGAGACCTCGCATGCGGTGACGGTGACGAACGCACCGCTGATGCGCGGGTCCTGCACATCGCGTGACAGCACACGCGCCACTTCTTCCCGTATTGCTGCAGCCACCCGGTCGGGGCGGCGTTCGTTCCCAGCCATCAGTCTCTCCTGTGCGCGATCGGCCGCATGTGCGGGCCGGTGACGCAGTGGCCCCCGCAGTGCGACGCACCGAGGGGGCCACGAAAAAGATCATGCGCCTTACAGCGTGCGCGCGATTTCCTCGGTACGGAAGCACTCGAGCACGTCGCCGACCTTGATGTCGTTGAAGTTCTCGATCGCAATGCCGCACTCGTAGCCTTCCTTGACTTCCTTCGCGTCTTCCTTGAAACGGCGCAAGGAGGCGATGCTCCCCTCGTACACCTCCACCCCGTCCCGGATGACGCGCATCTTGCCCTGTCGGTTCATCATGCCACTGCGGACCATACAACCCGCGATCGAGCCGAGCTTCGGCACCTTGAAGACTTCGCGGACCTCCGCCTCGCCGTAGATCACTTCGCGCTGTTCCGGGCGGAGCATGCCTTCGAGAGCTGACTTCACATCCGAGACCGCTTCGTAGATGATGCGGTACAGCTTGATGTCGACACCTTCTCGCTCAGCGGCCGAACGCGCCTTGTTGTCCGGGCGCACATGGAAGCCGACGATGATTGCACCGGCCGCCTTCGCGAGCAGGATATCGCTCTCGGAGATGGCGCCCACACCACGTGAAATGACTTCGACCTGAACTTCGGCATTCGAGAGCTGCTGCAGTGCATCCGCGAGCGCCTCGGCCGGACCACCCTGGTCGGCCTTGATCAACATCTTCAAGGTCCGCTTCTCACCCGAGGTTGCCGCCGCCATGAAATCGGCCAGCGACACGGACGACTTGGTGGTGCGGCGACTCCGGGCTTCGCGCTCGAGTCGTTCGCGACGCTGCGCGATTTCGCGCGCCTCGGCCGCATCCTCGACCACCACGAACTGGTCGCCCGCCATTGGCACACCGGTCATGCCAAGCACCTGCACCGGAATGGCCGGCCCGGCCGACTTCACAATCTTGCCACGCTCGTCCAGCAGTGCCCGCACGCGACCTGAGAAGACGCCGCAGATGAAGTCATCGCCGACGCTGACCGTGCCGTTCTGAATCAGCACTGTCGCGACCGGACCCTTGCCCGGATCGAGTTGCGCTTCAACGACCGCACCCTGGGCGCGACGCGACGGGTTGGCCTTGAGATCGAGGATTTCCGCCTGCAACAGGATCTGGTCGAGCAGCTGCTCGATGTTGGTGCCCTTCCTGGCCGAGATGTCGCTGGCCAGGACCGCGCCACCGAAGTCTTCGAGCACGACGTTCTGCTGCAGCAGATCCTGCCGCACCTTGGCCGCATCGGCCCCCGGGGCGTCGATCTTGTTGATCGCCACGACCAGTGGAACGCCCGCATTTCTCGCGTGGGAGATGGCCTCGATGGTCTGTGGCATCACCTTGTCATCCGCCGCGACCACGAGCACGACGATGTCGGTCACCTGTGCGCCACGTGCACGCATGGCCGTAAAGGCTTCGTGGCCCGGCGTGTCGAGGAAGGTGATGGTCTTGCCACCCGCCAGCGTCACGTGGTATGCACCGATGTGCTGCGTGATGCCGCCCGCTTCGCCGGCGACCACGTTTGCCTTTCGGATGTAGTCGAGCAGCGACGTCTTGCCATGGTCGACGTGGCCCATGATCGTCACGACTGGCGGACGCGAAACCATGTCCTCCGCTGCATCGACGATCTTGTCCCCTGCTTCCTCGACCTGATACTCCTCTTCCTTGACTGCCTGGAAACCGAATTCGCCGGCGATCAGTTCGATCTGGTCGAAGTCGAGGCGCTGGTTGATGGTGACCATCAACCCGAGATGCTTGAATGCGAATCCAACGATCTCGGTCGCCGCGACCTTGAGGATCTGCGCCAGCTCGGACACCGTGATGAATTCGTTGACGCGCACGGTCGTGCGCTCCCGTTCGGCCGCGGCCGCACGGAATGCTTCCAGCTCTTCTCGCGATGCAGAATCATCGAAGCGCCGGCCGCGACGTGCCGGACCGCGCAGCGCGCTCATCGTCTTCGAGATGTTGGCATCAACGGCAGCCTGATCGACCGAGCCGCGCTTGCCCTTCTTGCCGCCGCCGCGGCGCGGGTCCCCGCCGGCACGCGGCGCAGCGCCGGCACCTGGAGCACCCCCACCACCCGGACGCGGCGCGCCGCCCCCTGGCGGACGCACGGCCTGTCCGCCGAATGACGGCGTTGCGGATGCCACAGGGCGCGGTCCACTGAAGGTCCCGCCACCCTGACCCGGGCGAGAACGGGGCGGCAGGCCAGAACCAGCGGCGCGAGGGCGATCCGGCAGCCCCGCAGAGGCGGGACGCAGCGGGGGACGCGAGGCGCCGCCACCGGAGCCTGGCGAACTCGGCGAGGCACTGGCGTACGGCGGCAACGGCTGCTGCGTGGTGGGCGACGCACTGGCGACCGGTGCGGGACGCGCGGGCGGAAGCGGGTCAACGGCAGTCGTCGACGCGGCGACCGCTGGTGCCTCAGCGTCTGAAGCCGACGCGGAGTGCGACGGTGGTTGAGGCGGTGCGACGACGTCTGGCGCCCGTGCGGACGGTGGCGGCACCGGCGGTGCCGCCGCGGCAACCGCCGCGGCGTGCGCGGCCGCGGTGGCGGCGATTAACTCCGCTTCGGCCGCGGCTGCCGTATCGTGGATGGCCTGTTGCGCGGCAACGTCCGCTGCCTTTCGGCGGCGGACTGCGGGAACACCGGGTTCCGCGTCCGTCACGTCGGGCGCAACGACCGGCGCGGCCATAACGGCCTCAGCCGCGGGCGCCACGGCGCCCTTGCGCCGACGCGCCGCCGCAGGTGCAGGTGCGGCGGCCTTGGCCTGACGGGCGCGCTTTTCGCGCTCCCACCGGGCCCGGATCCGCGACACCTGATCATCGGTCAACCCGCTCTGCGGGCTCAGAACCGGTACGTCCATCGAGCGCAACAGTTGGATGACCTCATCCACGTTGATGTCGAACTCACCGGCCATATCCATGACGCGCAACTTGCTCAAACCCAGCCTCCGAAAGTCACTCCGAGCGCGCGCGCTCGAGCCGGATGGCCCGAACGCCCCGCGCCAACCCTGCATCGGTAATGCCCACCGCCGCAGTCTGCTCACGCCCAAACGCGGCGCCCAACTGGTCCGCCGACATCACCTCGATGATCTCGACTCCTTTCGCACGAAGCAGCGGGACAATCTTCTCCCGGCTGTGCCGCGACGCATCGTGAGCGACGACCGCCAACTTCACCGTGCCCTTCTTCACTTCAACACGCACCTGCTCCACGCCAACGACCACCAACCGCCCGCGAAATCCAAGCCCGAGCAGCGCGGCCAGCTTTCGCAGCTCATCCGGCTCGCTCAGGTGGCTGTCCCGCCGGGCGTGCCGCCTTCTTCGGTGGCGTCGTCCGTCGTCAGTTCCTCGAGAATACCCATGATCCGGTCCGCCTCGGCGGGCGCGATACCAGGCAGCTTGAGGAAGTCACCACGCTCCAGATCAATAATATCGTTGAGAGTGCGGTATCCGCCTGCCTCGAGCACTGCGACCGTGCCCATTGAGAGCCCCTCGAGTGCGGAGAGCGGCACGTCAGCGACCGGTTCCTGAGGGAGCGGCGCGAAGCCCGGCCCCCCCTCGGTGCGCTCAACCCACTCACGGCTGGAATACAAATCGATCTTCCAGCCCGTGAGTTCGGAGGCGAGCCGCACATTCTGGCCATTCCGGCCGATGGCGAGCGAGAGCTGATCCTCGTCGACGACGGCTTGCACCGTCCTGGTCGCGGGATCGCTGAAGACGCGGGCGACCTTGGCCGGCGCAAGCGCCAGTTTGGCGAAGCGCTCAGGATCTGCCGACCAGGGCACAATGTCGATCCGCTCTCCGCCCAGTTCGTTGACGACGGCCTGGACGCGTGCCCCCTTGAGTCCGACGCAGGCGCCAACGGGATCGATCGCGTCGTCACGGGAAAAGACGGCAATCTTGGTCCGGCTGCCCACTTCGCGCGCGGCGGCGCGAATCTCGACGACGGCCTGCTGGATTTCCGGTACTTCGAGCTTGAACAGCGCCTGGACGAAGAGCGGGTCCGACCGACTGAAGACGAGCCGCGGGCCCTTCGGGGTGTCCTCGACCTTCTTCAGCACGGCGCGAATCGTCTCGCCCTGATGGTAGTGCTCGCGATGATTCTGCTCGCGATACGGAATGATCGCTTCGGCTTCACGATGGCGGTTCAGCATGAGCACCAGCTTTCCGCGCTCGATCTGCTGCACCTCACCGGAGAAGAGATCACCCACGCGGCCGGAGAACTCATCCTTGATTTTCGTCCGCTCGCCTTCGCGGACACGCTGCAGAATGCGCTGCTTCGCGGCCTGCACGGCGGTCCGTCCGAATTCGGCGAACTCGATCGGCGTCTCCATCACGTCACCGACCTCAAAGCTTTCGTCGAGGAATCGTGCCTCCTCGAGCGTCACTTCACGCACCGGATCCACGACCTCCGCCGAGACTGTGCGCAATCGCACGATGCGAATTTCGCCCTTGGTCTCGTCGATTTCGACTTCGGCATCCACCGTCGGGCCGTACTTCCGGCCCAATGCGGCCAGAATTCCGTCCTGCAGCAGCGCGCGCAACTCCTCGCGATCCATCTGCTTGGAGTTGGTGAGTTCCTTGATTGCGTTCAGAATATCCATCGCGATCCCCTCATCCTTCTATCGATTCCAGGTGACAACCAGCCGCGCGCTTTTCACGTCGGCGAGTGCCACCCGATGCTCCGTCCCCTGATCGTCCTGCACCACACCCGTCTCGACATCCAGCGCGTCATCGATTCCAAGCAACGTGCCCTCGACCCGACTTCCTACCAACGCGCCACTGGTCACCGCGACGCGACGCCCTGCGAAGCGCCGCCAATCCGCAGCGTGGCGCAGCGGGCGGTCCATGCCCGGCGACGACACCTCCAACCGATACGTCTCAGCGACCAGCGTACTCCCATCGAGGACGGCCTCAATTGCTCGCGACACCGCCGCACAGTCCTCGATGGTCACCTTTGTGCCATCCGGCCGATCGATGCGCACTTCGAGCAACGGCCGGTTACGGGTTCCACCACCAGTGAGCGCAAAGAGCTCGAAGCCCGCCTGCGTCACTGCCGATTCGACGACCTGCTGGACAACTGCTGCGATGGGTGCCGCCACGTTCCCGACCTCTCGAACCCACTCTTACAGAAACAAAAAAGTGCGGGGAGGCCCCCACACTTTGACAGTGTAGTACCGAATTGCTCCGGTCATACTAACCCGAGGGACAAGTGCGTTCAAGCGCCTGTCAGACAGTCACTTGCGTGGATCAGGTGAGAGAAGCACCCCGAGCTGGCGACCGGCGTCACCCGCTCGGTGCGAAAAGAGCCGGTCATTCGAACAGCGCGTGCACCACTCGCTGGTGGTTATGTCCCTCACGCCAAGGGACCGCGCGCGGTCGGCGATCGCCGCACGAAGATCCACCGGACTGGGCCTGTCTACCGATGAGGCTGTCAGCGCGTGATAGACGTCTGCACTCACCTCGTAGCAGCCGCCGCAGATCGACGGACCGAGGTGGATGCGCAGGCTCCCCGCTCCGAACCCGAGCGACATCAGCCTTCCGAGCGCCCGCTCGGTAATCCCCGCCACCGTCCCTCGCCAGCCGGAATGGAGGATCGCGCCGGCGCCGGAGGGGTGCGCGATGAAGACCGGAACGCAGTCCGCCACCGTCACAGCGGCGCCGATGCCCGGAGCCGACCAGAGGTGCCCGTCGACAGGCCCCGTCCGGAGCCACCCCCGCCAACCCGGGCGATGCATCACCAGATCAGCGGCATGGACCTGACTGGCACTCGCAAACTGCTCGATCCCCTGCTCGGCTGCGGCCTCGATCAGACTGTTCCAGCGACCGAAGACGTCGGCTGCCGGCTCGTTTGCCTGGGTTCCGAACGTTCCCGCCGCCCGCGACGTGGTGAACGCGCGGAACCCCCACTCGTCAAAGTCGGGGATGCTCAGGTGCGCCGGCAGCATCAACCCTCGATGCGCGTGATCCGGGCTCCGAGCGCATTGAGGCGTTCGTCGATGCGCTCGTACCCACGCTCGATCTGACCCGCGTTCATGATGGTGCTGGTACCGGTGGCGCACAGGGCGGCCAGCAGCATCGCCATGCCAGCCCGGATATCCGGGCTTTCGACGTTGCCCGCGCGCAACTGTGACGGCCCCGAAACGAGCGCGCGGTGCGGATCGCAGAGCACGATTCGCGCGCCCATTGAAATCAGCTTGTCGACGAAGAACATGCGCGATTCAAACATTTTCTCGTGCATGAGGATCAAGCCTTCACACTGCGTCGCCGTCACTATCGCGATCGACATGACGTCGGCCGGGAAGGCCGGCCACGGCTGATCTTCGAGCTTCGGGACGTGCCCGCCGAGATCGTCGCGGATACGCCGCGACTGCTCGGCCGGCACGATGAGATCGTTCCCATCAACCACGCAGGAAATGCCAAGGCGTTCGAACCCCATCAGCATGGAGCGCAAGTGTTCGACACCGGCGTCTGCGATCCGCAGTTCTGATCGCGTGACCGCCGCCAGTCCGATGAAGCTGCCAACCTCAATGTGATCAGGGCCGATCCGGTGCGTACAGCCGTGGAGTCGGTCGACGCCGTGCACCGTGAGCGTGTTCGTGCCGATCCCCTCGATCTGCGCACCCATGCCGACGAGGAAATGCGCCAGATCCTGCACGTGTGGCTCACTCGCCGCGTTACGGAAAATCGTCGTGCCTTTTGCGAGCGACGCAGCGCACATCGCATTCTCGGTGCCCGTGACACTTGGCTCATCGAGGAAGATGTCCCGGCCGCGCAGCTCCTTCGCCGTCAGCGTGAAGGTTTCGCCGGCGG
>CAYMQV010000096.1:0-8125 GCA_964392395.1 uncultured Gemmatimonadaceae bacterium | reverse complement strand
CGCCGGCGGCCGATGACGTCGCCACCGGGTGGCGGCAGCGTCACACTGCCGCACCGCGCCAGCAGCGGCCCGGCAAGCAGAATCGAGGCACGAATCTTCTCGCAGAGCGCGGGATCGAGCGTGGCCGGATGGATGTCTCTGGCATGAATCCGAAGGGCATTCGGACCGATCCATTCCGCCTCGGCACCTACCGATCGCAACAGGAGCACCAGCGTTTCGATGTCGCGGATTCTCGGAACGTTCTCGAGTGTGACCTCGTCGGCCGTCAGCAGGGCCGCGGCCACGATGGGCAGCGCCGCGTTCTTGTTTCCAGCCGGCCGGATCGTCCCGGACAGCTGATGTCCACCTTCCACCACATACCGCAGTGCGGCCATGCACACGCTCCCGATCGGGGTCAGTCAAGCGCCGTGAAGGTGCCGGACTCGTGGCGACAGGTCAAGCGGAGGGGTGCGCCACGCATCCGCCGGCAGGTACGTTTCGGCATGACGACCATCCCAGTTCTGGCACTGATCGCGGATACGCTGCTTGTGCGCCCGGTGGATGTTCCGGCCCCATGGTACAACGTCGCGACGGGTATCCTGAGTATCGTCGTCACGCTGCTGCTCCTCGGGATTGCGGCCGCGGTCCTCGGCATCGCTCGCGCAGTTCGCGGCGCGGAGCACAACCTCGGCAAGCGATTTCAGGGACTTTCCGATGAGTTGATCCCGCTGGTCCGGAATCTCAATCAGGTGGCGACGCAACTCTCCGAGGTGACGACGGCAGTCCGGAAGGACCTGGGTCGGCTCTCGGGCACCGTTGGCGCCGTCGACGATGCCGTGCGGGACGCATTGGACGCCAGTCAGCATCGTCTGGCGCAGTTTGCCACGCTCGTGGATGCAGTACAGGACGAGGCGGAGGCGACGATTGCCTCGGCCACAGGGCTGATGCGCGGCGTGCGCGCCGGTGTCGGCACGCTGTTCTCCGATGTCCTGGGTCGGGGCGGCATGGCTGGTCGACGCAAGGCACGACGCGCCGCCAGACGCTCCGAACGATCAGAGACAGAACTCGACGAGTCGGATGTTCGGTCCAGACTGGCGGCGCTCGAGGCGGCGTTCGAAGATGGCGATGAGGACGACGATGAGGACGAGGACGACGACGTCGTCGTGCCGACGGTGCGTCCGCGCGCGGAATCGACGAGGGGGAACAGCCGAGGGGATCAGTCGGAGGAGTGGATGGACGACGACGATGACGACGATCTGGGCGACAATGGGTCGGATGATGATGAGGATTCGGACGACGCGGGCGATGATGCCAGTCGCGACGTTGCCGATGACGGGTCAGAAGACGGCGACGACGAAGCCGATGACGAGTCAGAAGACGGTCACGACGCAGCTGATGACGAGTTGGAAGACGGTGACGATGACGCCGACGACGAAGAAATCGAGTCCGAGCGGCCGTCAGCGGGGGACGCCGTGCCACGATCCGGTGGTCCGCGGATTCGTCGACGTCGTCGCGGGTGAGCGTCCGTCTCGCGCGGCGCGGTGCGCTGGCGATCCTCATCGTGGTGGTCTGGATCACCCTGACGCCGGCCGACCTGCTGGCGTGGACGCCAGGCACACACATCCATCTCGGTGAAGCGGTGCTGCGGTCGCTCGCGCTGCTTCCGGCGGGAACGGCTGCCCTGCTCCGGACCTTCCCACAGGATTTTCTCTACGGCAGCATCGCGGCCGACACGTCGATGGCAAAAAAGTACGCTCCGACCGGACGGCACTGTCACTCGTGGGCCGTCGGCTTCGAGATTTATGAACGCGCGGGCGACGAATCACTTCGCGCCTTTGCACTTGGTTATCTCTCGCACCTGGCCGCCGATGTGGTGGCGCACAACTTCTTCGTGCCGCGCCAGCTCACGGTCACGAGCAGTACGTCCGCGCTTGGCCACAGCTACTGGGAGAGCCGATTCGAGACGCACCTCGGTGATGCGGCGGCACGACGGGCGCGGGATGTGATTCTGCTCGATCACTCACGAGCCGATTCACATCTCGACGATATTCTCAGCCCGACCATCTTCAGCACCAGGACCAACCGCCGACTGTTCCGCGGCATGGTCCACGTGACCGACAGCGAGAGCTGGCAGCGCATCTACCGGATCATGGCCGACAACAGCCGATGGGGCTTGTCGAGACCGGAGGTGGAGTCGCACCTGATCCGCTCGTTCGACTACGTGATGGACCTGCTCGAACGGCTCGACCGTTCTGAATCGTACCAGTTCGACCCGAGCGGAGACGAAGCATTGCGTCTGGCAAAACGCCTTCGTCGGGTTTCACTCAGACGCGGTGGTGATCCGTTCGTGCGCGAGGAGGCCGAGCGCCACTTCGGCCTGCCGGTCTCGCGCCTCGCGCACGCGGGCACGCTCGACGCGCCGCTCTACCCCGAGACGCGCGACGACAGCAACTGATTGACGATCTTCGGATCGGCTCGGCCCTGCGACTTCTTCATCACCAGGCCCACCAGCAGTCCCTGGAGCTTTTTCTCGCCGGCAGCAAAGCGCGCAGCCTCTGCCGGGTTGTCGGCCAGCACCTGATCGACCCAGCCAGCGAGCGCGGTATCGTCGCGCACCTGCACGAGCCCTTCACGCTCCGCGATATCACGCGGCGCATCGTCCGACGCCAGCAACAACGCGAAGATCTTCTTGGCCGCGCTGCTGCTGACGATGCCATCGCGGACCAGGTCGAGCAACGAGGCCAGCCGGGCCGGCGCGAGGGACACGGCTGACCACGTCGCGCCGCGTTCATTCAGGTTCGCGCGAACTTCGCCGTTGACCCAGTTCGCAACTGCCTTCGGGTCGCCGTGCAACCGCAGCACCGACTCGAAGTACGGTCCGGCAGCCGGGTCGGCAGTCAGTTCCTGCACATCGTACTCCGACAACTGCATCGCGGCGTACCGCACCCGCCTCGCAGCCGGGAGTTCGGGAAGCGTTGCAGCGACACGTGCGAGTTCGGTGTCAGTGATGACGAGGGGTGGCAGGTCGGGCTCAGGAAAGTACCGGTAGTCACTCGACCCCTCCTTGCTGCGCGCGGGTCGGATTTCGTTCCTGTGCCCGTCCCAGAGCAACGTTTGCTGCTGGACGGTGCCACCGGCAACGAGCACCCCGCACTGTCGCCGGAACTCCGCCGCGAGCGCCTTCTCCACGCCGGAGAAGGAGTTCATGTTCTTGACCTCGCATTTGGTGCCGAGCGTGGTCTGGCCGAACGGCCGCGCACTGACGTTGGCGTCGACCCGAAGACTGCCCTCTTCCATGTTGCAATCGCTGACATCGAGATACAAGAGGATCTGCTTGAGCGTCCGAAGGTAGGCTCCGGCTTCCTCCGGCGACCGCATGTCGGGTTCGCTGACGATCTCCACCAAGGGGACGCCGCTGCGGTTCAGATCAACCGCCGTCGCCCCCTCGTAGCGATCGTGGATGGACTTGCCTGCATCTTCTTCCATGTGCGCGCGGGTGACACCGATCACACGCGGTGCACCATCGACAACCAGACCGATGTCAAGCGATCCATGTTCAGCGATCGGTCGATCGTGCTGCGAGATCTGGTATCCTTTGGGCAGATCGGGATAGAAATAGTTCTTGCGTGCGAAGATCGACGCACGATTGATGGTGAAGCCGAGGCCGAGCCCGACGCGCAGCGCGAGCTCCACTGCGGCGGCGTTGAGCACCGGCAGGGCTCCAGGCAGTGCCAGACAGATCGGGCAGGTGTTCTGGTTCGGCGGTGCGCCGAAGTTGGTCGAGCATCCGCAAAAAGCCTTGCTGCGAGTCTTCAGCTGCACGTGCACCTCGAGCCCGACGACCATTTCGAAACCGGCCGTCACATCCGCTGCGATTTCCGTACTCATGACAGTGCCTCCGATCCGAGCGCCGTCTCCAGTGCATACGCCGCGCGGAACATGTCCACCTCGCGAAAGTGGGCGGCGAGGAACTGCCCCCCGATCGGCAGACCGTCGACCAGCCCGATCGGCTGCGACATCGCGGGAACTCCTGCGAGATTGGCGGTGGCGGTAAAGATGTCGCTCAGGTACATCTCCAACGGATCACTCTTCGACCCGAAGGGGAACGCCGGTGTCGGAGTCGTTGGTGTGAACAGGACGTGCACGCCCCTGGCAAACACGGCAGCGAAGTCCTCGGTGATCTTCTCACGCACCAGCATCGCCTTGCGGTAGTACGCGTCGTAGTGGCCCTGCGAGAGCACATACGTGCCGAGAATGATGCGTCGCGTGACTTCAGGGCCGAAACCATCGGATCGCGTACGTTCGTACATGCCACGCAGGTCGTCCGAGGTCGCACGTGGTCCATACCGGACCCCGTCAAACCGCGCCAGATTCGACGACGCTTCCGCTGGCGCGAGGATGTAGTACACCGGGATTGCAAGGTTCGTGTGCGGGAGCGAGACCGTTCGGACCTCGGCACCCAGATCGCGCAGCACACCGATGGCCCGATGGCACCGGGCCCGGATGCGTTCGTCAAGGGTGAGCGGGAAGTACTCCGTCGGCACACCGACGACGAGGCCCGCCAGTGGTCGGCCGTTCTCGGCGCAGTAGTCATCAACCGGCGCATCAATTGACGTCGCGTCGTGGGCATCATGTCCCGCAATGACCCGCAGCCCCAGTGCCGCGTCATCCACGGTCCGACCGAAGACGCCGATGTGATCGAGCGACGATGCGAAGGCAACCAGCCCGAGGCGACTGACGCGACCGTAGGTCGGCTTCACGCCGACGATCCCACAGAACGCAGCGGGCTGCCGCACGGAGCCACCGGTCTCCGAACCAAAGGAGATTCGGCAGTGGCCCGCGGCGACCGCGGCCGCCGAACCGCCACTCGAGCCACCGGGCACCCGTGCGTGATCAAGGGGATTCAAGGTGGGGCCGAATGCAGAGTTTTCAGTCGACGAACCCATCGCGAACTCGTCCATGTTCGTCTTGCCGATGATCACGGCGCCGGCGGCGCGCAGTCGCGTGACGGCGGTCGCCTCGTACGGACTGACCCATCCGGCAAGGATCCGTGACCCGCAGCTGGTGCTGAGCGAGGTCGTCGCAATGTTGTCCTTGACCGCCACCGGCACCCCGCGCAGCAGCCCGTCGGGGGCCACAGCGGCAGCGGCGCGCACATCCGCATCGGATGCCAGTGTCACGTACGCATTCAGACTGGCGCCGCTGCTGGCGCGCGCGAGCGCCGCCGCGGCGACGTCAGGCGCCGCGGCATTGCCCGTGGCGATCGCCGCCGCCGTCATGGCGGCGCTCAGATCAAGCGTTGCCGATGCCGTCATTCGTCACCCTTCGACGCGCCGAGCTGGCTGTGCGTGCTGAGACGTGGCACCAGCAGGAAGCCGTCGCGTGGTGCCGGTGCGAATTCCACCAACGGGCGCACCAGTGGAATCGGGGCCACCGCATCAGCCCGTCGTGGCATCGGCGTCCGGAGATCACCAAAGACGGTCGAGACGTCGACCGTTTCAAGGACCGCCATGTGATCCAGAATCCCGTTCAGTTCGCGCACCAGTGCAGGCACCCGCCCGGTTTGGATCGCGAGTCGCGCGAGCGCCGCCACGTGAAGGACATCTGCGTCTGAAACAGCCATCTACTCATGCTCCGGTTCGAGATTCGCCTGGGCAACCACCAGCGTCTTGCGTCCCACCTCTTCATCATCGAAATCGATGCGCACCTTCATGTCGCGACCGGCACCGGTGACCTCGGCCACGGTGCCAACGCCGAATTTGCGATGGCGAACCCTCGCACCCGGCAGCACCTGGACCGCGTCAGCCTGATCGTCAACGGCGGCGGTCGGTCGTGCGCTGTAGCTGCGCGTCACACCGCCGAGGGCGACATCACTGATCGGGGCCGGCTTTGCCTCTCTCGGTGCCCAGCGTCCGGTGGTGCCGCCGCTTCGTCCCCAGCCGCCGGCCTGATCGCCGCCGCCGTAGCTGCTGCGCCCCTGACTGCGTGCACGCGGCGTACTGGTGACCTCGAGCAACTCGGCCGGCAACGCTTCGAGAAAACTCGAGGGCCGCGACATCAGCGTTTCGCCGTTTCTCCGGCGCATTTCCGCGTGCGACAGCACCAGCACCGACTCCGCCCGCGTGATCCCGACGTAAAACAACCGCCGCTCCTCCTCGAGCATCGCGGGATCATCGTACGCCCGCGCCAGCGGGAACAGTCCGTCCTCGAGCCCCGTGAGGTAGACGAGCGGATACTCGAGCCCCTTCGCGTTGTGCAGCGTCATCATCGTGATGGCGTCGGCCGTCGGGTCAAGCGCATCGGCACCCGCCACCAGCATGGCCTTCTGCAGAAATCGATCGAGCGGTGTGAGGCCGACTTCACCATCGTCATCGGCGAGCGCCTCGGCGGCACCGCTGACGAGCTCCCGCACGTTGTCGATGCGGTCGAGGCCATCCGGTCCCTCTGCCCGAAGCAGATCGATGTATCCGATCCGCGCGATCAGCGCCTCCAGCAGTTCGTTCACCCCCGCGTCGGCGGCCATGCTGCGCAGCGCTCCGACGACCGACGCAAAGTCAGCGAGCGCCGACCGCGCGGCCGGGCGCAGCTGGCTGAGCATGGCTGGCGTTCCCGCGGCCTGCAGCAGCGAGACCCGGGCCGCGGCGGCCACCGTGGCGAGCAGTTCGATCGTGGTGTCGCCGAGGCCGCGTCGCGGCACACTGATGGCACGCCGGAACGCCTCGTCATCGGCGGGGTTGGCAATCAACTTCAGATATGCCATCAGGTCCCGGATTTCCCGACGATCGTAGAAACGCACCGCGCCGATCAACCGGTAGGGCCATCCGCGCTTCCGCATTGCGTCTTCGAAGGCGCGGCTCTGCGCATTCGTGCGATACAGGATCGCAACCTGCCGCAATTCGACCGACCGATGGCCACGGCGGTCGGCAATGTCATCGGCGATGTACTCGGCTTCATCCCGTTCGTCGAGCGCGCGCACCCGTCGTGGCTTGACGCCCGGGGCCCGCGTGGCGCGCAACGTCTTGCCACGGCGTTCCTTGTTTGGCGCGATCGCGGCGTTGGCGAGTGCCAGGATCTCCGGCGTCGACCGATAGTTCTCCTCGAGCCGGACGACGGTCGCGGTGGGAAACTCGCGCTCGAAATCCAGAATGTTGCGGATGTCGGCGCCTCGCCATCCATAAATGGACTGATCATCGTCACCAACGACCATCACGTTGCCGGCGCTGCCCGCGAGCAGCGACACCAGCTGGTACTGGGCTTTGTTCGTGTCCTGATACTCGTCGACGAGGATGAACCCGAAGCGTTGTCGATAGCCGTCGAGGATGGCAGGATTTTCCTGAAGCAGCTGTACCGGCAATGTCAGCAGGTCATCAAAACCAACCGCGTTCTGCGCCCGCATCGTGTCGTTGTAGAGCGGGTAGATCCTGGCCACGACCTTTGAGAGGGGATCCTGTGCCAACCGCGCATATTCGACCGGCGAGACGAGCGCGTTCTTGGCATCGGAGATCTGGCCGAGCACCACCTTCGGCGCCCACTCCCTGGGTGCGATGCGCTGCCCTTCGAGCAGGCGCTTCACCACACCGAGCACATCGTCTTCGTCGTAGATGGTGAACTGCGACGTCCGACCGACGCGATCGGCGTCGCGTCGGAGCAGGCGCGCGCCGATGGCGTGGAAGGTGCCGACCCACATGCCCTGCGGGGTGCCGCCAATCAGTCGCCCGATCCGGTCGCGCATCTCACCGGCGGCCTTGTTGGTGAACGTCACGGCGAGGATGCGGTGCGGCGGAATGCGCTCCGCCTCGATCAGGCGTGCGATCCGCGTGGTCAGCACACGCGTCTTGCCGGAGCCAGCGCCGGCCAACACGAGCAGCGGGCCGTGCGTGTGCATGACGGCGTCGTACTGGGCGCGGTTCAGGCCGGCGAGCGGTGAAACGATCGAGTCGGTCATCGCTCCAACATAATCTCGAAGGCGGCTCCTCGATCGCTCGGCAGCAGCGTGATCCTGCCACCGTGATTGTCCGCGATGATGCGCCGCGTGAGGGCGAGCCCGATGCCCCAGCCGCGGGGCTTGGTCGTGAACCCCGCCTTGAAGATCTCCTTGCGGAGTTCGCGCGGCACGCCCGGGCCGTCGTCGGCCACCACCACGCGC
>CAYMQV010000095.1:8440-16911 GCA_964392395.1 uncultured Gemmatimonadaceae bacterium | reverse complement strand
GCTGGCCTGACAACGGCAACCTCGACAAGGCACAACGCCTGCTCTGGCCGATCAAGCAGAAGTATGGCAACAAGCTGTCGTGGGCCGACCTGTTCGTCTTCACCGGCAACGTCGCGCTCGAGTCGATGGGCTTCAAGACCTTCGGATTCGGTGGTGGTCGCGCCGATGTGTGGGAGGCCGAGGGCGACATTTACTGGGGCCCTGAGGCCGAGTGGCTGGGTGACGAACGTTACGCGGCGGAGCGTGAGCTCGAGCATCCACTGGCGGCGGTGCAGATGGGGCTCATCTACGTGAATCCCGAAGGCCCGAACGGCAAGCCCGATCCATTCGCTGCTGCCCACGACATTCGCGAAACATTCGCGCGCATGGCGATGAACGACGAAGAGACCGTGGCGCTGATCGCCGGTGGCCACACCTTCGGCAAGACCCATGGCGCGGCCGAGACGTCGCACGTCGGTCCCGAGCCTGAAGGGGCGAGCATCGAGCTGCAGGGCCTTGGCTGGCGGAACAGCTTCGGCACCGGTACGGGTGACGACACGATCACGAGCGGTCTCGAAGGCGCGTGGAAGCCGAACCCGACGCAGTGGGACAATGGGTATTTCGACACGCTGTTCGGGCACGAGTGGGAGCTGACCAAAAGCCCGGCCGGCGCCCATCAGTGGACGCCGACGGACAAGTCAGCGACCACGGTCGTGGATGCACATGATCCGTCGAAGCGTCATCTGCCGATGATGGCGACGACCGATTTGTCGCTGCGCACGGACCCGGCGTATCTGGAAGTATCGAAGCGCTTTCATGCGAACCCGGACCAGTTTGCCGACGCATTCGCGCGCGCCTGGTTCAAGCTCACCCATCGCGACATGGGCCCGCGTGTGCGGTACCTCGGCGCACTCGTGCCACAGGAAGAGCTGATCTGGCAGGATCCGATTCCAGCGGTGGATCATGCGTTGATCGACGCGAATGACATCTCGGCACTCAAGGGAAAGATTCTCGCGTCGGGGCTGTCGATCGGACAGCTCGTGTCGACCGCCTGGGCGTCGGCATCGACCTTCCGTGGCTCCGACAAGCGGGGTGGTGCAAACGGCGCACGGCTGCGTCTGGCCCCGCAGAAGGGCTGGGAGGTGAACCAGCCGGCGAAGCTGACGCGCGCGCTCGACATCTTCGAGACGATCCAGAAGGAGTTCAACGGCGCGCAGACCACGACCAGGCGCGTGTCGATCGCCGACCTGATCGTGCTTGGCGGCTGCGCGGCGATCGAGGCGGCGGCGAAGAGCGCCGGGCATGAGGTGCAGGTGCCGTTCACGCCAGGTCGGATGGACGCCAGTCAGGCACAGACCGACGTCGACTCGTTCTCAGTGATGGAACCGATTGCGGATGGTTTCCGCAACTACCAGAAGGGCGCCTACACACTCACGTCGGAAGAACTGCTCGTCGACAGGGCGCAACTGCTCGGCCTGACGGCGCCGGAGATGACGGCGCTGGTTGGTGGGCTGCGGGTGCTGAACGCGAACTGCGGACAGTCACGGAATGGCGTGTTCACCAGCCGGCCGGAGACGCTCACCAATGACTTTTTCGTGAACCTGCTGGATATGGGGACGACGTGGACTCCCGTCGCGGGCGGGAGTGACGTGTTCGAAGGGCGTGATCGTGCGACGGGAGATGTGAAGTGGACGGCAACGCGCGTGGATCTGATCTTCGGGTCGCACTCGCAGCTGCGCGCGCTGGCGGAGGTGTACGCGCAGGATGATTCGAAGGCCGCGTTCGTGACAGCGTTCGTGCGGGCGTGGAACAAGGTGATGAATGCGGATCGGTTTGAGATCGCCTGAGTTCTACCGGGCGTTGCAAGGCAGGTGAGACGGGTGGCGTTTCGGCGAAAGCTGGGGCGCCACCCGTTTCTCGTTGGGCGTGGCACGGGGCTGCACTTGCGCCGGTGCGGTCCCAGCGGCAGCGTCAGGCAGCGGTCGCGGCAGTTCCTTTGCGCCGCCCGGTTCGCGCAGTTCGCCCCCGCCCCTCGGGAGGTCCTCCTTGGACGCATTCGTGACGTGGCTCAACAGCGTTGGTTGGACCGTCTTCATCTGGTCCATGGCCGCACTGGTCGTCATCGACATCGCAGCGCTCGCCGCGGCCGCGACGACACGTGATCGGACGCTGGTGAACCGATGGACCGGACGCGTACTCGCCGCAAATGTGGCGCTGCTTGGTTTCGGGGCGGCCGGGCCGGCCATCTCGTTCACGGGGCGCATGGCGATAGGGGCCATGACGTGGTTTGTCCCCAGCGCGCCGGTCTCACTCACGGCGGATGAGAACACGCCGAACGTGACCAACCTGCCGCCGCGCCGCTGACGCGCCGCACCTTTCGCTCGGCAGCGTCACGGCGCATGGGGAATGGCCTGCTCACCGCCTCGCTGCCCAGCGCCCTTTGAGTGCTGCGTACGCGGCCAGCCTCTCGGTAGCATTTCGAACCACGACGTCCATTGCCGGCGCATCGCTGCTCTGCAGTACATCGATCAGCGCCGCGTGACTTGCCGCCACGCCGCCGAAGCCACTCTGCCCCGCAAATTCCGTCAGCCCCTGCGTGCGAGCCTCGGCTGCCAGCGTCCGGCCCTCGATCATCGCGTCATGCAGTGCGACCGAGAGATCATGCTGCTGCTTGAGCAATGCCAGCGGCGTTCGAATCCGCGGGTCCATTCGCACGGTGAATGACTGAGACTGCGCCACACCATCCACCGTGAGCCGCGCGGTGTACGTGCCCGGCATCACCCACGGCCCCTCGGGTTCACACCTGGTGTTGAAGGGCGTCGCCGAGATCGGCAACGAGCACTGGTCCGTCGGTCGCGCGTAGTGCAGGTCCCACACGTACCGCTGCAGTCCGGCCTTGGTCGACGGATTCACCGGTGGCCTGAACCAATACCACGGCCAGTTGCCCTGATCGGCAGGCGCAGGTGTGGCGTCCTCGCTCGAATACTTCCGCAAGACGCGGCCGGCCGTGTTGAGGATCTCGAGCGTCACCAGGCGCGCGTCGTTGGCAAGGTGATAGTCGATGATCGCACCGTCGGGCGGGTTTTCCGCGCGCGGCTCATCGGGCGGCACCGGCGTGTCGGTGTACATCGAGTACGTCACTCGCGTCGCCATGGATGGCTTGAACAACGTGACCGGCGCTGACGCCGTGGCCGGAGTCCACTGGCGCAGCGCCGCGACGCCATCGAGGATCCAGAACCCGCGTCCGTGCGTGCCCACGGCGATATCATCGTCCTTGACGATCAGGTCGCGGATTGAAATCGCCGGCATGTTGGCACGCAACGAGTGCCAGTGATCGCCGTCATCGAGCGAGAACCAGACCTGGTTCTCCGTTCCGGCGTACAACAGTCCGCGACGCTTCGGGTCCTCGCGCACCACGTTGACTGGCGCGTTGCTCGCAATGCCGTTGACGATCTCGGTCCAGGTTCTGCCGCCGTCGCGCGTGCGATAGATGTGCGGCCGCAGATCATCGAGGCGCAGTGTATTGACGGCGGCGTAGGCGGTGCCGGCGTCGGAGTGCGATGCATCCATCAACGAGACCTTCCACCATGGGCCGAGTTGTGGCGGCGTCACATTCGTCCACGTCTTGCCGCCATTGCGCGTGACGTGGATCAGCCCGTCGTCGGTGCCCGCCCAGACGGTGTTCGAATCCACGTAGCTCGGCGCAATCGTGTACACCACACCGCGACGGGTGGGGCGCGCCCCGGGGGTGCCCACGTACTTGCCCACGCTCGCCGGCACCGCCCACGTCTCGCGGGAGAGATCGTCGCTCAGACGCGTCCATGACGTGCCACCATTCACCGTCTGCCACACCACATTGGTGCCGTAGAACAGCTTGCGCGGATTGATGGGCGAGAAGAGAATCGGCATCGTGCGGATGCCGCGGAAGTACTCCGGCCCCGCCGCGGCCGCCGCGGGCCCGAAGCTGCGCACACGTCCCGCGTTCGGGCTCACGTTCTGTGTCTGCCCCGTGCGTCGGTCGAAGCGGGTGACCGTTCCGCCATACACGATGTCCGGGTTCAGCGGATCAGGCGCGACGTAGCTGTATTCGCTGGCGCCCACCGGCCGCCAATCGCGATAGGTGATGCTCCCGTCGTCACCGCGGCTGGCGACGCACGCCGACCCCGACTCCTGTTGACCGCCGCACAGCCGGTACGGGAACGCGTTGTCCGCGGTCACGTGGTAGAACTGCGCCGTGCCCTGATTGTACCATGAACTCCACGTCTCACCGCCATTCACGGTGACCACCGCGCCCTGATCCGCCACCAGCAGCATGACGTCGGTGTGCAATGGGTTGATCCAGAGGCGCTGATAGTCATCACCACCAGGGGCACCACGGAGCGACTTCCATGAGCGTCCGGCATCGGTACTCTTCCACGCCACCACATTGCTCGAGAAAATCGTGTTCGGGTCCGTGGGGTGCACCGTGATTGCCGCGAAATCGTCGCCGCGTCCGAAGTACCGCTGATCCGTGGTGGTGCGCGTCCATGTGGCGCCCGCATCGGTACTCATGTAGATGCCGCTCTTTTCACCTGCGGTGGCGGTGACGTAGATGCGCTTCGGATCGCTTGGGCTGATGCCGATGCCGAGGCGACCAAGCCCGTCGCCGGTGGTTGGCAAGCCACCGGCGAGCTGCGTCCAGGTGCCGCCACCGTCGGTGCTCTTGAAAAGGCCTGAATTGGGGCCGCTCCAGGCGGCGTTCTCCCACGGGCCCTGGCGTGCTTCCCAGAGCACGGCGTATACGGTGTTTGGGTCGTCGGGTGCGAGTACCACATCCGCACCGCCGGTATTCTCGTCCTTGTAGAGCACCTTCTCCCACGTCTGACCGCCGTTCAGGCTGCGATAGATGCCGCGTTCGGTGTTCGGCCCATATGGGTGTCCGAGCACAGCCACGAACAACCGCTCGGGATTCCGGGGGTCGATTGCAATGCGCGGGATCTGTTGCCCATCGCGCAGGCCGAGATGTGTCCACGTCGTGCCGGCGTCGTTGGAGCGGTACACGCCGTCGCCGGTGGAGAGATCGGGGCGTTGCAACCCTTCGCCGCTGCCGATGTAGATGATGGTCGGATCGGACGGCGCAACTTCTACCGCGCCGATCGATCCGGTCGCCAGCGCATCGGTGATCGGCTTCCAGGTGCGTCCCGCGTCGTTCGTCTTCCACACGCCGCCGTTGGTCGCGGCCATGTAGAACACGTTCGGCTGGGTCGGGACGCCGACGGCGCTCTTGGTGCGGCCGGCGCGGAATGGACCGATATGGCGCCAGCGCGGGCCCTGGAGGGCGCCGTCCGGGAAGGTCGATTGTGCGTGTGCGGTATGCGGGGCGCCGATGACCGGGAGGATGGCGGCGAGGAGTACGGCGACGAATGCGAGTCGAGTGGAGCGGTGCACTTTGGTCTCGGGCTGGCCGAATGAAGTGTGGATGCGTTGACAGCGAGGTTTCGCGAGAGGTTTCAGCCAGTCCTGTGCGTGCAAATTGCTAGTTGTGCAGTTCGTCCACCGCGCGCCGGGCCTGATCGATCGCTGCATCGGTGTACGAGTACGCCGCCGCATCTGCATTCGCGATCGCTATCCGACCAGACGGCCGCCGCGCGGCCACACACGGCTCCTCGCCGCCATCGATCCAGAACGGGTCTGCCAGCGAATTGTACTGATACGCGTACCCATGCGGCCAGCGATTCACGGTGATGCCAAGAATGTCCGCCGCTGGATCAAATCCGCCACCTCCAAATGTGCGTCCGAGCTGGTCACGAATGCTCCGTTCGATCGTTTCGAACGGCGTCGCCATGAGCTCGGCGCGCCCCACCCTGTGCTGTTGCGGGCCTGGCAGCCCCGGTTTGCACGCCGCCTTGTTCATGTGCAGCACCACCGGCTCGCTCGGCTTTCTCGTGTGCGCGTAGTCGCCGATGCTCACCGGGAAGTCGAGATTCGTGGAGGTATGCCACATGCCCGGGCTCGAGACGCTGCTGACCCGCAGCGTCTCGAGCGCGGTCCATTGACGGATGAACACATTCGTGTAGACCAGCGGCACCTTCTTCGCATAGTGCAGCGCGGCCAGTTGCGGCGCGGGCAGGTCGGGGCAGAGATACGGAATGACGTGGTGCCAGCAGGCGAGAACGGTATTTCCTGCGCGCGCGCGATACAGTTTCCCATCGCGGACGTAATGGACGGTGACATCGTTTGCCGATTCCACCGGCCCGTTGTGCGCCACACGGACCACGGTACTGCCTAGACGTACACGCGTGCGCGACGAAGTCTCGTCGAGTTTCGCGTAGTCGATCCGCGCGGTCACGATGTCGTCGGCGGTGCTGCCCGGAACGGCCGCCGGAATGAGGCCGCGCATCAGCAGCCGCGCAATCGACGCATTGCCATCAGGGAAGTGGAATTGGTACGCCTCCGCGTCGGCGCTGTGCATCGAATCGTGGTTCTGCCCGGGCCCGGCGGCGTCGTCGAGCGCCATGCCCTGAAAGCCCGGCAACCCGAGGCCAAACGCGTCCTGCGCCGGCACGGCATCGACGCCGAAACCGAACAGCGTGTGGGTCCGCGTGTCGTAGAGGCTGAGTACGCGCGGGTCGAGGCCCCAGACCTTCGTCACGAAGTCGGCGTAGCTCATGCGCGCGAGCTGCGCCTTCTTCGCCGCCGAGTCGAGCCCTGGCAGCAGATCGCGTTGTTCCGAGTGAAGCTGAATGATCTGCGCCTGAACCTCGGCGGGCAGCGGCGTGCGCTCGAGGAATTCGGCCGAGGGTATACGCGATGCACCGGTAACGAGACGATCCTCGCCAAAGGTCTCGCGATCGAAGAACATCGCGGGCCCGAGTCCGAAAGAGGGATAGAGTCCGTTGTCGACAACGGTGGCATAGCGCGAGACATCGATGCCAAGGTCGCTGATCAGCGCCCTGGCGTTGGCGGAGTAGGGCCGCGGACTGTCGATGGACTGTGTCCCACCATAACCGATCCAGGTGCGACCGTCGTGCGTGAACTCGTTCCGTTTCGCGTGGCCGCCGAAGTCGTCGTGATTGTCGAGCACCAGCACTCGCGCCTCGGCGCTTGCTTTCTGGCGGAAGTAGTGCGCGGCTGCGAGCCCGCTGATGCCGCCGCCGACGACGATCAGATCGTAGGTCTCTCGGGTGTCGATGGCGTCGACGAGTGCCCAGCCCGCGTCGCGCATGCGGTGCGCGGCCTCGAACGAGCCGAGGTGATCGCCGCGCAGTCCGGAGAGGGCGGGCGGGTAGGGGTCGCCGGCGATGCCTGTCGCACCAGCAAAGGATTGGGCACCCAGCTCACCGGAACCGAGGACCGATGCGGCGCCGAGTCCCACCGCGACGGTTCCTATGAAGTCGCGGCGGCTGATGTTGCGGAACAGGCCGAGGTCGCGGTCGCGGGAAGTGCTCATGGTGAGGAAGGGTAGCGGAGCGCACGCATTACGGGGAGATCTGCATCGACTTGCGGAAGTATGAGTCCGGTCGCACTGTCGCGAGCGATGCTGTTGGCTTCATTGTCGCGGAATGCGAAGTCCGCGACGAGTTGCTGTCGGCGACGTCCGCCTTTGCGACCGCAGAAAGGGCCGACCCGGCATGCCACCCAGGTGTATCATCCAGCATGACTTCTCGCCCAACTGCCCTCGTGACCGGCGCCTCCCGTGGCATCGGTCGCGCCATCGCACTCGCGCTGGCGCCCAGGCACGACCTGATTCTCATCGCGCGCTCTTCCGAGGCGCTGGCGTCGGTCGCAGAGGAGGCTATTGCAGCCGGCGCCACGGTACAGCGCATCCCGTGCGACCTTGCCGACCCCGCAGCAGTGCACGTGGCGCTTGCTGGTGTGCAGTGTGATGTATTGATCAACAACGCCGGCGTCGCGAGCATCAAGCCCTTCCTGTCGCTCTCGCCAGCCGAATGGTCTGCGATGGTGGACGTGAACGTGAACGCCCTCTACCATGTCACGCGCGCCGTGCTGCCCGGCATGGTCGAGCGCCAGCGGGGGCACGTCATCACCATCGCGTCCACGGCAGGTCGCAACACGTTCGTCGGTGGAACGTGTTATGCGGGCACCAAACACTTCGTGATGGGCTTCAGCGAGTCACTGATGCTGGAAGTGCGCGACTCCGGCGTGAAGGTGAGCGTCGTGATGCCAGGGAGTGTCGAGACCGAACTCTTTCCGGCTGGCACGGATACCAGCTGGATGTGCATGCCGGAGGACGTGGCGACTGCAGTACGGCATCTGGTCGAGACACCGCCACATGTGCTGCAGTACATCGTGGAAGTGCGGCCGCTGACGCCGAAGCGGCGCCGGGATGGGAGTGTGCGGGGGTAGGAGCGCGCCTGAGCACCGCCACAACCCTGGTGCAGTGTGGCCGAAGTCTCGTGGCAGTCGGGCGAGTCTTCTGACGCGAGCCGGCGTTGCAACGCCTCGCGATACTTGGCACCTTCCTCGAGCACACGACGAGCACACGACGAGCA
>CAYMQV010000095.1:4573-8340 GCA_964392395.1 uncultured Gemmatimonadaceae bacterium | reverse complement strand
CGAGCACACGACGAGCACACGACGAGCAAACTGCCTGACGCAAAGGCGCAAGGGTGCAAGGGTGCAAGGGTGCAAGGGCGCAAGGGCCGTCTGCAGGATCCGGACACACCCCACCTCGGCGCGATGTGATGGTCAGCGGCGACTTCAGCGCGGATGTTTTGTAACAGCAACGGCATCAGCGCTGTGTTTCTGCCGTTCCAACTCATCTGCAGTCTTTTGCGCCTTTGCGCCTTTGCGTCAAGCAGTTGCCGTTCCGCCGGTGTCGTTCCGCCGGTGGGGTCGTGTCGCCGCCTCGGAGGCAGGCTTCGCTGGATGCAAGCGCGCCGCGCGGAGCCCTGAAGCTGGAGGGGCGAGGCGGAAAGTTGCCAGTTCCGCTGCTTCTGGTCGCCGGTCGCTGAGGATTACCCAACCGTCGCCCGGTTCAGCCACAGCGCGCCGAGGCTGAAGTACGGCATCAGGTGCACCTGTGCGTGGAATTCGCTGAAGGCACCCGCCGTGGTACTGCCTGCGCCAAGAGACGACGCCGCACTGAACCTCCCGAAACCCCAGCGCGAGCAGGGCGTAAGTGTCGCGTGACGCACACCCTCCGTTTCCGCGCCTCGGTGTACGAGGGCAACCTCCGTCAGCCGGCCCACGCGCACGATCAGCTGCAGATCAGTCTCGTCCTCAGTGGGCGTCTGCGGGAAACGGTTCGCGGTGCCGTGTCCACGGCCGGAGCGCTGTCGGTCGTGGTCAAGGACTCCGGCATCGTGCACGACGATCAGTTCGGCCCCGAACGCGTGACCATTGCGCAACTCTCGCTCAGCGGCGGAACCCTGCGCGACCTCATCGACACCGCGGGCCGCGCGCCCGTGTGGTTCTGGAGTCACACGACCACGTTGGCGCGTCCATTGCTCCGCATCGTCACACGGGCCGGCCTGGGCGCATCGAGCTTCGCGAGTGACGACACCGACATCATCGACCTGCTGGCCATGATCACCGCCCGGGACTCTGGTGAGCCACACGGCGCGCCACCTCGCTGGCTCTCTGCCGCCGTGGAAGAGTTACGTGACACATGGACCGCGGGTACGCGGGTCAAAGATGTTGCTGCGCGCGTCGGTGTACATCCGGTGTATCTGGCGCGGTGCTTTCGGCGCTGGTATGGCCACGGAGTGAGCGACGATCTGCGAGTCCTGCGCCAGCGCGCGGCCGTAGATGCGATCGTCACGGGTACGGCGACGTTCAGTACGATTGCCCATGACGCAGGCTATGCCGACGAACCACACCTGAATCGGGAGTTCCGGGCACTGTGCGGCACCACGCCAGGGCGCTTCCGCCGCGCGTTCGGGAATCTCGACGTCCCGCCACCCACTTCGGGCCGGGCTCCCGCCGACGAGTTGCGCGGATACAAGTCTGGCCGCGTGTGATGGGCGACGTTTCGGTCGGAGCTCCGTCATTGGTCTGACCAACCCACGTCCACATTCGGTATGCGTTCTGCTCATGTTCTCGCTGGCAGCCTGGCACTCGTCGCCACGTGCACCCTCGCGCCCTCAACAGTGTTGCCCGCGCAATCCGCCCGTCGATCGAGCGCCCGGATCGCAGGCGCGGTCGATTCGCTCGCCAGACGCATAGTCACCAGCGGAATCGCTCCGGCATTCGGCGTGGCCGTGGTGATGGACGGACGGACGATCCTGGCGAAGGGATATGGCGACGCGGATCGCACCCGCGGCATACCGATACGCCCCAACACGCTCTGGTACATCGCGTCGACGACCAAGTCATTCACCGGATTCGCCGCCGCACTGCTCGCGTTCGAGGGGGCGCTCGACCTCGAGGCGCCGATCGCGCGCGTACTGCCGAAGGCGACGTGGCAGCCAGACGTACGCGCTGAGTCGCTCACACTCAATCGATTTCTCTCACATACGCACCATCTCACAGACGGTGTGATCGTGACGTCCGCCGCGTTCACCGGTGCTATCCCTGAGTCAACGTGGCCAGAGCTTCTGCGCTACTCGCCGCCAGCAGGCCACTCCGATCTCGTGTACTCGAACCTCGGCTACAACGTTGCTGCGATGGCGATCGACGCGGTTCGTCCGGAGGGGTGGCGGCGCTTCATGCAGCAACGGCTCTTCATGCCGCTTGGCATGCGGCAGACGTACGCGCGGGTGAGTGGGCTCGATCGCGATCGCATCGCAATGCCACATGACTTCCGCGCGGATGGCAGTCAGCCGACCCTTCCGTTCGTGAAGACCGACGCGACGATGAACAGCGCGGGCGGACATCTCGCCACTCTCGATGATCTCGCGCGCTGGGTCACGGTGCAGCTCGAACTCGGCATGATCGATGGTCGTCGCGTGTTTCCGAAGGAGGTGGTGGTGCGATCGCAGACACAGATCGCGCCACACACCCGGGCGCAGTCGAAGCGGTTCGCCTTGTTCGAGCGAACCGGCTGGAGCGCGGGGTGGGATATCGGGTCGTACGAGGGCGAGCGGATGGTGAGCCGCTTTGGCAGCTACTCATCGACACGTTCGCATCTGTCGATGCTCCCGGGACGTCATATCGGCGTGGTGGCGATGACCACGGGCCGAGCCGCATCGTTGGCCACCGACATCGTCGCCGCATTCGCATACGATCTCGAAGCCGGCCGTCCAGACGCGCACGACCGCGCACTGGCGCGGCTCGACACCCTGATCGCCCAGGTAGCGCGCGCGCCACGCATGGTGGCGCAGGCCGATTCAGTGCGGGCGTCGCGACAGCAACCGATGGATCGATCTTTTGCCGACTTCGCCGGCACCTATCGTCACGATGGACTTGGTGCAATCACGTTCCACGTCGCGGCTGCGCGGCTGCGGTGGCAGTGGGGCGTGTTGAATGGCGAGGTGGAAGTCTTCGATGCGGCGAAGCGATCGATGCGGATTGAATTGGCTGGGTCAGGCTATGTGGCGGAGTTCGAGTTTCCTGATCGTGGTGCGGCCAGCGCAGTACGCCTGGAAGGGATGCGCCTGAGTCGCGTGCCCTGAGTGGTGACGGCATCGCCACGAGACGAACTGGCGAGGGAGTGCGGACGAATCTCAGGCGTGCGCGATGTGTTTGCAGGCACGACCGTCCTCGCGCGGTCCCCGCGACTACCGAGTGGACGCTTCGAGTGGTGCTCGCGGCACCTGTCCACGGACGGCATTGGCCCGTGCAGACACTGTGATGCGACCGCTCGCATCTGCATGCAGCGTGCGTTGCATCTGCTCCCTGATCAACGCACGTTCTTCGCTCGCCATATTGGCCAGCAGCACGGCAACGCTCGCTCCGCCGAGCACGGTCGTCCAGTAGTCGTCGAAATCGTCAAACGTTCGCTGCACGGAGATCACCATCGTCTCGACTTGCTGCAATCCGGCAGCACTCCACAAGGCGACCAGGGCCTCGAGACTGGTCGACTCCGGGCGCGGCGGGTCCGGCACCACGAGCCCGCGTCCGCGGATCGCCTCGTGCAGCGATTCGTACGGGAAGCCAGCGCCCTCCAGCTCCCAGATGTACGCAGCAACAGTGCCGCCTGGCCGCACCACGCGGGCCATCTCGGCGACACCGGTCGCAGGTTCCGGAACGAAGCAGATCACGAGCGGCATTACCGCTACGTCGAAGGTGCTGTCGTCAAACGGCAGTGCCATTGCGGTGCCCCGATGAAGCTCGGCACTGCGCAGTGCAGGTCGTGCGCGCGCATGCTCGAGCTGCGCCTGCGACGGATCGATCCCGACTACCGACGATGGAGCGCACCTCGCACAGAGCTGTTCGGTGAA
>CAYMQV010000095.1:0-4473 GCA_964392395.1 uncultured Gemmatimonadaceae bacterium | reverse complement strand
GTGCTCACGCTGCTCGCCGCGCTCACGACGGCCTGTGGGCGCTCGGCCGATCGGGTGCCAGCCACCACCGCGACGGCTGAGGAGCTGGTCTCGACCACGGGCGTGGTCGTCTCAGCCCATCATCTGGCGTCCGAGGCCGGTGCCGCGATGCTCGCCAAGGGCGGCAACGCCATCGACGCGGCCGTCGCAACGGCCTTCGCGCTGGCGGTGACTCATCCGTCGGCTGGAAACATCGGCGGCGGTGGATTCATGATCATCCGTCTTGCTGATGGCACAGCGACGACGATCGACTATCGCGAGAAAGCCCCTGCTGCGTCGACGCCCACGATGTATCTCGATGCGAAGGGGATGATTGCGCCGGCGGCGACCGACTCCGGCTGGCGCGCGGCCGGCGTACCGGGCACGGTGCGCGGACTTGCCATGGCGCATGGGAAATTCGGCAGGTTGCCCTGGGCCGACGTCGTCATGCCCGCGGTGCTGCTGGCAGAACAGGGTTTCGCACTCTCGGCGCCGCTGGCCACCGAACTCAATTCGGTAGTCGCGACGCTGCTCGCTTCGTTCCCCGCGTCGGTGGCGGCGTACGGAAAGCCGGGTGGCAGCAAATGGGTCGGCGGCGATACGCTCAGGCTGCCGCAACTTGGCCGCGCGCTGCGCGCAATCGCGGAAGTCGGCCCGGATGCGTTCTACACGGGATGGATTGCCGATTCGATCAGTGTACAGATGCGCGCACACCGCGGACTGATCAGCCGAGCCGATCTGGCAGCGTACAAGGCGGTGGAGCGTGAGCCGGTGCGCGGCACCTTCAATGGATACGAGCTCATTGCCATGGGGCCGCCAAGCTCCGGTGGCATGGTGATGATGCTCACACTGAATCAGCTGGAGGCGCTGCAGATTGCCAGCCGGAAGCGAAGCGATGCGATGACGTTGCACCTGCGTCTTGAAGTGGCGCGCCGAGCCTATCTCGATCGAGCCCGCTGGATGGGGGACCCGGATTTCTCGGAGATTCCGCTCGCTCGGCTGGTTTCGAAGGAGTATGCGCGCGAACTCGTCGCCGGCATCGATACCCAGCACGCATCGAGCAGCGCCGAACTGGGCAAGGATATCCTGACACCCGCCACCGAAACCCCGCATACCACGCACTTCAGTGTGGTGGACGCGGCGGGCAACGCTGTGTCGAACACGTACACACTCGAGAATGGGTACGGCTCGGGGGTCGTGGTGGCCGGCTTCCTGCTCAACAACGAGATGGGTGACTTCAACAAGAAGCCTGGCTACACCGACCAGGGCTGGGCAATCGGCACGCCGGCGAACGTGATCGCACCTGGCAAGCGGATGCTCAGTTCGATGTCGCCGGTGATAATCACGCAGGGCGGGGCATTGCGCCTGGTCACCGGTTCACCTGGTGGCCGCACGATTCCCAATACGGTTCTGAACGTGGTGCTCGGCGTGACGGTGTTCGGCGAAGGGCTGCGTGCCGCAGTCGATGCACCGCGGCTGCATCACCAGTGGATGCCCGACACGGCCAGCGTCGAAGCGGGAACAGCCACACCGGAGGTGCTGGCCGCTCTTCGCACGATGGGGCATCAGATCAGGGAAGAGCCGGCGCGCAGTCAGGGAGACGCGCATTCGATTCTCTATGATGCGGCAACGCATACTGCACGTGGTGCGAATGACAAGCGGAGCCCAGATTCCGGCGCGCGGGCGCCAAGGCAGTAGGAGGTTTCTCGAGGCCCGTAACGCCGGCTCGCGCAAGAGGTCGCGTCCGACTGCCGCGAGACTTCGGCGACGCTAAACTAGCGCCGGAACAACCACGCCACCTTCACGAACAGTCCATCGGACTGCCGCAGCAGATCGGTATTCAGGATCGTGCCATTCGACCCCCACGAGTCGCCATAGCCGATGAAGGCGGTGGTCCCTGGCGTGGGCTCGTATTGTACCAGCCAGTCGGTGCGCAACGAGCGTCGATCGACGGCCGTGAGGGCCGTGCCGGTCGACGACAGCAGCGGTGCGCCCTTTAGCGGGTTTCGCGCGGCGTCCACACGATCGCTTCGAAACTGACTCACCACGCGGAAGAACACCGAGCGCGACGGCTGATACTCGGCCTTGAGCCGCGGGATCAGCACTCGTGCGTATTCGCCACCGCCGGCGCGTGCGAGCCGGGTGTGGGTGAGTGTGCCATCGATCCGTGTGCCGGGCGTGGGCCGCAACGTCAGCGCACCGGTCACCCGTCGCTGCGTGCCTGACCTCCCCTCGACGAAGATCGGCACATCGCCGTACTCGAATCTCAGTGACGCGTTCACCCGCTGGTACACCGGCGTGGAGATCGAGTTGGAAATGCTCCATAGATCAGAGAGCCGGTTCGACGGGCGCCACGGCACCAGCGCGTTCGCGCCATCACGCTGGAAGATTCCTGAGGCAAACGCCGGATCGACCGTCACGAAGGTTCGCTGGATCGACGGCGACAGTCCCCATCCGCCGCGCATGGTGATGAAGGTGCCGATCTGCTCACTGCCTTCGATCTGCGCGGCCGTCGCGAACGATCCGTATCGCCAGAGGCGTGTCGGGCCGGCGAAGATGCTCAGATTCTGAAAGAGCGATCGCTCGTTGCCAAGAAACGAGATGCGCTGAAATGCATGTCCCTGCTGGTAGCCGACCCGAGGTACGAAACCGGCACCGGTCTCGAAGTCGTCGCCGATTCCCGTCGCGGCGAAATTGAACCCCCAGCGGCGGCCGGTTCGATCGAACTCCGCGCTCCAGATCGGTGCCGCGGTCGTGGTGCCCGCGCGCGACGTGAACGAGTTTCCGAACTGCGCCTGCAGGTAGTACAGGTTCCGGAAGACGTAGCGGGTGTCCGCCGCGACGACGGTGTTCGACGCACCATTGCCGCGGCGATCGGTGATCGTGACGCCAGCCACGGAGTTCATGCCGTAGTCGCCTCGCAGCCGCGCGATGTTCACCACGTCATTGTGATCACGCAGGTCGTCGACCGCGGACAAGAGCGCCACACCGATGCGACCGGTCTTGCCGGTGAGCTTGCCGCCCGCAATCGGGTTGGCGATCGTGCGTGAGTACACGAGCTGATTGGGCGTTGCGAACAGTTCGATGCCTTCCAGGAAGAATGGCCGGCGCTCCGGCAGAAACAGCGCGAAACGTTCGTTCACGGTGACGAGCCCTGCGTCCGCCTCGACCTGCGAGAAGTCGGGGTTGATGGTGCCGTCGATCGCCAGTGCCGGAAAGCCAAGCCGCAGATTCACACCACCATCACCGGTGAGCGGGCCTTGCCGGAATCGATTGGATGCGTTCAGCGCGCCCGCACTGACGCCGGTCACGAAGGGCTGCACGTCCGTCACCACACCGCGATTCACGCGCTCGATTCCAGCCAGGATGCCGGATTGCGCGAGGAACGACGACGCCCCGCGCTGCGCGTCGGTCCAGGTGTCTTCGGCGGCGCGCGACGGACTGTTGCGCACCACCTGAATTCCCCACGACTGCACCTTGTCGGCCGAAAACCGGATGCTGCGGAACGGGATCTTCATCTCGATCACGTAGCCGGTACTGGTGCGGCGACCCGAGGTCTGGAACTGAAAATCGGGATTCAGGTCGACACTGCCGCCGAAGATGTTGCCGACAGCCGCGGCCCCCTCCGTGCGAACGCCGTCGAGCTGCACGCCAAGTGCGTTGGCGCCGAACAGGTAGGCGCGTCGGCGGTCGTTGAAGGTGTCGAGGTAGATCGTGACGCGATCGTCGTTGGTGATGTTGTCGCGTTTCGAGACCGTCGCGCGCACCATCGTCGGGTCGGCGGTGGTGGCGATGATGCCGAAGTAGATCGCCTGGGCGGTGTAGACTACGCGCACCTCGGTCGAATCCACCGCCGGCCGCTGGTCCACTGGCTGATACTGCGAAAAGCCCGTCAGCCGCGCCGCGTTCTGCCAGGCCGGATCGTTCATGACGCCATCGATGACCACCGAATCATCGATGCGCGGCGGCCGGACGGTGGGTGCCCCGCGCCCGGGGGTCATGGCAGTCTGAGCCTGCGCCATCGTGGCCACGGTGAGCGCGACGCACACGGCGCTCAGACAAAAAGACCGGCGCAGCAGATGAGCACCGGCGACGACGGTGCGGTGGGCAGGGGAGGGCAACACGACAGGCATGGGTCTCGGATGAAGTCGCGCCTACGACGCGCGCGGGCGAGCAAGATACATCCCTGCATTCGCGCGCCCCTGCCAGACGACGGCGTGCCACCGGAGGGTGCCGGCGCGTCGGAAGCGGCTCACCTTGACAGCCCGAGGGGTACGGCATGACGTACAACCATATGGTTGTGCGTACCGCACTCTCCGACGCGGAGCTCGATCGGCTCTTCCGCGCACTCGCCGGCACCACCCGACGCGACATCGTCGCACGGGTGATGGCCGGTGACGCCGCCTCCGTCTCGGCCCTGGCGGTGCGCGACGACATGTCGTTTGCCGCCGTGCA
>CAYMQV010000094.1:0-17072 GCA_964392395.1 uncultured Gemmatimonadaceae bacterium | reverse complement strand
AGCTGGAGGCCGTGCCGCCGCAGTCCCTGCAGGGCGACATTCTCGACCTGCACACACGGAACTTCGTCGAGGCAATTCGGGCCAACAATCCGGGACTGCTCAAGTGTGGCATCGATACCGGCAGTGTGGCCGCCATCAACGCGCAGATGGGGAACATCGCATTCAAGACGGGCCGGAAGGTGTTCTGGGATGTGGCCGCCAATCAGTTCAAGGGTGACCCACAGGCAAACGAACTGATGAAGGCGCGATACTCCAACGGATACTCGGTGCCCTCGGCGTCGTAAGACGGATCGGTCAGCGGCGAGCAGCAGCGCGGCGCGGCGCGCGCTGATGCACCACCGTCGGCGCGCGCCGACGGGTGTCGTCAACCAACTGCATCACTGGCGCCGCGCCGTGCTCCACCGTCCGCGGCCGAAGATGCTTCACGAAGAACGTCGCCACCACGTTGTCGTACTCGACGCCCACGGTGCGGAAGCTTGCCAGGTGCCGATCGCCAGGGGTGATCCAGAGCTGTGCGTTACCGGCGTCAGCCAGCGCGTGCGCGTGATCTGCCGAGACGAATGGATCGTGCGCCGCGTGGATGACGAGGGATGGCCGTCCACCCATCCGGCGCATGTTCTGCTGCGGTGAGTTCCGCGTGAGGTGTTCGCCCGTCAGCACACGCGCCACCACCAGCGCGCCCGACAGGCAACAGGTGGGTAGCCGGGTCAATCGCGTGAACTGTGCGCGCAGCAGATCGCCGAGATCGGCGTATGAACTATCGGTGACCATCGCGCCGATGGCGGTGTCCTCGGCCGCGGCCGCGATCACGCTGGCGCCGCCCATCGAAGCGCCAAGGACGCCGATGCGAGTGGGCTGGTAGCCACGCGCCAGCAGGAAATCCACCGCGCCGAGCACGTCGTGCCGCTCACGACGACCAAAGGTGAGTCGCGCCCGGTCACTCTCGCCATGGCCGCGCAGATCGAGCATCAGCACACTCATGCCGTGTGACACCATGCGCTGCGCCAGGCGGAATGTGTCGCTGCGCAGTTCATCGCCACGACACCCGTCGCGTCCATGCACGAAGATCACCGCGCTGGTGGCCGACGGCGCTGGGAGGTACCAGGCCGCCAGCTGCACGGTGTCGTTCCGGGCGAAGAACTGCACCCGCGTCACCGCATCCGACGTCCCCGCCGGTGGTGCTGGCGGTGTGACGCGTCGCGGCGTCGTGAACAGGTGCGCAACCACGATCAGCGTCGTCACGTAGACGGCCGCGAATGCGGCACACATCAGAACTGCGATCAGACTTCCCGACATGACTCGATCTCGGCGCAGGCGTGGTACTGAGCTCCTCTGCCTGAGAGATCGAGAAGTGACCCGCGAAGCCGACAGCCTGCCGGATTCGGGCTGGCGCGGCGTCAGTCCGCTGCCGTCGGCCCGCCGCCATCCTCCCGCAACACGTGGTGCAGCAGCAGCCGCGCCTTGCGCCAGTCGCGCTGCGCCGTGCGCTCGGAAACCCCTCGCATGGCGCCGATTTCGCCGAGCGAGAACCCGCAGAAGAAGTGCAGGTCGACGAGCTCGGAGAGCGCAGGATCGATGGCGCGCAGTTCCTCCAGCGCCAGCCCGAGCGCTTCCAGATGAGCGGTGTCGGCCTGCTCGCCGCCTGGGATGACGCCGGTATCGCCGATGCCGGTGATGTGGAACTCGCCCCCCCGCTTCTGCGCCTGCTTTCGTCGGCTGTAGTCGATGATCAGCCCGCGCATGGCCCGGGCGGCGTAGGCCATGAAGTGCGCCCGATCCGGAAACTCCACGCCCGACCGTTCGGCGATGTTGAGATACGCCTCGTGCAGCAGCGTCGTCGTGCCGAGGGTGAGTTGGCCACCGTTCCGGGCCAGTTGCCGCTGGGCGAGGCGATGCAGCTCGTCATAGAGCGCCGCAAAGAGCCGTTGGGCCGCCGCCGGCTCGCCCGTGTCCGCTTCCCGAATCAGGGCCGCAAGTACTGTATCCATATCGTTCCGGCCTGACGGTAGTCGACGTGCTCAACCTTTCGGCGAATCTACCCTCGACGCGAGGCGGGCAATACGGCCAGGCGCCGGCTGCGAGGGATTCGGCCACCGCTGCCGACCCACCAGCGTGACCGCCCGTCCGCGGCCCAGGCGCACCGACCCCCTCGTTCATCGGCACGAGCGGATCGTGATCGCCGACGAACCGCGCGCGCCGGGATTCATCGGCCGACGTGCCCCGCAGAACGTCGGCTGGCCCGATTGTTACTCGCTGACCTGCGGCTGATGGTCAATATGCAGATGCGCCGCGCGCCCGTACACCAGCCCCACCTTCTGGATTAGAGTTCAGCATGACACCCTGGGTCACTCGGCTGCTGATCGCCAACATCATCGTCTACTTCCTGCAGATCTCGCTGCCCCCGATGACGGGGTGGCTGGCGCTGGTGCCGGCGCAACTGCTGGAACGCCCGTGGACCCTGTTCACCTACATGTTTGCGCACAGTCGCGGCGGGTTCTCGCATATCCTGTTCAACATGCTGGCGCTCTACATCTTCGGCCCGCGGGTGGAGATGCGGCTCGGCGGCGCCACTTTCATCCGGCTGTATGTGATCGCCGGCCTGAGCGGCGGGTTGCTGTCGCTGCTCTTCACGCCCTACGTCGCGATCGTTGGTGCATCGGGGGCGCTCTTCGGTGTGCAGCTGGCGTTCGCGAAATTCTTTCCGCGGGAGAAGATCTTCATCTGGGGCGTGGTCCCGGTCGAGGCGCGCGTGCTGGTGGTCATCATGACGGCACTATCGATCTTCGGCGGGTTCTCCGGTGGCGGTAACACGGCACATTTCGCGCATCTCGGTGGCTACGTCGGCGCGTGGTTCTACCTCAGGTTTGCCGAGAGTCGGCTGCCGTCAAAGCAGTGGGAGAAGAAGCTGTCCGGGCCGGCTCCGAGTGCGATCACGATCGGCGACTGGCGTGGTGTCGATCCGGCGACGGTGAACGAGTACAACCGCGATGAAGTGACGCGTATCCTCGACAAGATCACGTCCATCGGAGAGGGCAGCCTGACGTCGCAGGAACGCGTCTTCCTTGGGCACTTCACGCCGAAAACCTGAATTAGTTGCGAGGCGCAAGTGACGGGGTGCCGCGGGTTCACGATCCGTGTTGCACCAGCCAGTACAGCGTGCCATCCATCGCCTCGGCCCACTCGGCCGCAGACGTGAGATGACCGGCGCCGCGAAGCTCGTGATGATCGTGTCGCTCCGACGAGGGCAACACGCTGTGCCGTGAATGATGGAACCGTCGAAGAGGATCAGGTGGAACGCTGACGTCGGGTCAGGGAATGATATTGCCGCCGCCAGTGGTGCCGACCGCCTGCTCATCAGACATTACGCCAGGTGCACAGCCAAATCTGCGCACCTCCCGCACCTTCGCGGCCCGCGCCGGCTGCCCCGCCCGAACCCGACTCTAGATGGCCGCGTCCAGCTTGCTTGCCCTGATCGACGACATCGCGTCGCTGCTGGATGACGTCGCGACCCTCAGTGGCGTGGCGGCGAAGAAGACCGCCGGTGTCATGGGCGACGACCTGGCGTTGAATGCCGAACAGGTGGCCGGGGTCACCACCGATCGGGAACTGCCGGTGGTCTGGGCCGTGGCCCGGGGGTCGCTGCTCAACAAGCTGATTCTGGTGCCGGCCGCGTTGGTGATCAGCGCCTTCCTGCCGGTCGCGATCCAGCCGTTGCTGATGATCGGCGGCTTGTTTCTCTGCTACGAGGGATTCGAGAAGGTGTGGCACAAGCTGATGCACTCGCGGCACGACGACAGATCAGAGCGTGCGGCGCGCGTCCAGGCGGTGGCTGATCCATCGGTCGATCTGGTCGCGTTTGAACAGGCAAAGATCAAGGGCGCGGTGCGCACCGACTTCATCCTCTCCGCAGAAATTGTCGTGATCGCACTCGGCACGATGGCGACGGAGACGATTCAGCGTCAGATCGCCGCGCTGAGCATCGTGGCGGTCGGCGTCACGGTCCTTGTGTACGGCCTCGTGGCGGGCATCGTGAAGCTCGACGATCTTGGTCTGCGGCTGCGCCGCAACGGCACCACCAGCACGACCGGCAAGGACTCGTCGAGGCGTGTGCTCGGCGGCTGGATTCTGGCGGCGGCGCCCGTGATGATGAAGGGCCTCTCGATTCTCGGCACCGCCGCGATGTTCATGGTCGGCGGCAGCATCATCGCGCACGGTGTTCCGATGATCGAGCATTTCGTCAGCGGTCTCGATGCACGTGCGGCGCTCGTCAGTGGTGTGCTGGCGACGGTCGTGAAGACGGCGCTCGATGCCCTGGTGGGGATTGTGGCTGGTGGGCTGGCGCTGGGGGTGGCGAATGGTGTGAAGACGATGGTGGGTGCGGCGCGCGGAACGGAGAAGACGCCGGCGTGATGGTGGTCAGGTCGCGCCGCTGAACCGCGCGCGCGTCAGAATCCCAGATACCGTGGCGTCAGCTTCACATCGCGCTCCTCGACACCGTTCGTCACCCGCAACTTGATCGTACCGCTGCCGCTCATCGCGTCGCGCCACTCGGCTTCGCTCACCCGGGTCACGGCGCGACCATTGAGACGGAGAATCACTTCGCCCGGCGTGATTCCCGCCTCGGCAGCGGCCGAATTCCCGGCGACCGCGAGCACGAATCGCAAGCCGTCGGGACGAACGATCGCACTCAGTCCGGTGGCATACAGCGGCGGCGGTGCCGGCACGTCACGGTCCTCGCGTGCGAAACGCACCCGGCCCACGCGCTGATCGAGCGTCACGGTAAACTGCGACAGCACCTGCAAGCCAAGGATGAACGCATCCCGCGGCAGGGGCGCCGAGAGCGGCAGCAGATCCACCAGCGGTTGATTCAACCGGGCATCTCCGATGTACGCGTCGAGAGCCAGGCGTGCGCGCTCGAGCTGTACGTTGCCGATGGTCGGGCCGCGCGCCTGGCCCACCACGGCAGGTGCGGATGTGAAGCTGAACTCACGGACGCGGGAAGTGTCCGCCGAAATCGAAAGTGCGGACTGCGTATCGAGAATCGCATCCAGACGGCGATTGCCGAGTGTGATCGGAACGGTCCACAATTGCGATGTCGCACCGAGCGTGAGCACATCGCGGTCATTTGCCGCAGGCAGCGTGTCTTTCGCCAGCCGCAGCTGACGCCCGGGGAAATCGAGCGTGACCGCGGCATCGAACAGTGCATCGAGGCCAAGGAGTCCATCGATGCCATGGACGCCGAGTTGCTCGCGTCGGCGAATCCGGATGCCGGTGAGTATTGCGGTGCCGATGCGCACCGTGTCCGACGTCTGGGCCCGCTGGCTGAACACCCGCGCGTAGTTTTCGGGCAACAGGTACGATGTCGGGGAGCCTGTCTCGACCAGCATCCGAAACGGGCCATGGCCATTGATCGTGACGTCGACGATCGGGCGCAGACCGGGGTGCAGCGGCACGCTGGTCCCAGCGGTCGGAAGGCTCAGCGTGCCGAACGGGGTCTCGGCCGACTGTGCGCGCGCCGTCACGGTCCCTGACGCGAGGAGCATCGCGAGGGCTATCGTGGCACGGAGCACGGTTGCTATCGATCGACTGGCCATGCGGAGTGACGGTGGGCTGACTGGAACGCTAGTGTCGTGTCGCCGAAGTCTCGTGGCAGTCGGGCGCGTCTTTTGACGCGAGCAGGCGTTGCAATGCCTCGCGATACTTGCCGCGTTCCTCGAGCACAAAAAGATTAAACAAAGAGCTTCCGAAGAGCAAACTGCCTGACGCAAAGACGCAAAGACGCAAGGGACGTCTGACACCTCGGCGCGATGTGATGGTCAGCAGCGACTCCAGCACGGATGTTTTGTCACAGCAACGGCAGCAGCGCTGTGTTGCTGCTGTGCCCATGCATCTGCGGGCCTTTACGCCTTTGCGCCTTTGCGTTAAGCAGTTGCCCTTGCGCCGGTGCCGGTACGCCGGTGCCGGTACGCCGGTGCCGGTACGCCGGTGCCGGTACGCCGGTGGGATCGTGTCGCCGCCTCGGAGGCAGGCTTCGCTGGATGCAATCCCGCCGCGCGGAGTTCGTGTCGTGTCGCCGAAGCCTCGTGGCAGTCGGGAACGTTGCCAACTGGCTCGACATTCCCGTGACGATGCTCAGAAAGTACCGGGGCGCACGACGGCTGACTGGTCTCGGTCACGGCAGTATTCCATGCGGTTCGGTTGTCGTCGCGTGTCGTGCGCATCACGCGGCGCGCTGGCGGCGGAGCTCTCCTCTCGCTGGCTGATGGGCGGACGCACGATGCACGTGCGGTGATCCTGGCGCTGCCGCCACGACTGATCGCGAGCGGAGTCGCCACTCGCGGTGTACTTCAAGGATTGGACGACGGATACCGATACGACCACGCCTGCCGATCTGGAGCCGGCGACACTGCCGCATGGGCCGGGTGGCGCGCTGTTGCATTCCACGCACTGGGACGATCGACTGCTGTTCGCTGGCGCTGCGGCGTCACGCAAACACCCCGGCTATCTCGAAGGTGCGCTGCTGTCGACCGAGCGTGCGGTGGCCGCGCTGATGCCGTGAACGACAAAACGACCGGCTCGTCATCCGTGAGGTGCTCCAACTGAGCGATGCCTTCGCATTAGGATTCGCGCATGGCTGACATGCGAGATGGAGAACTTCGTGAGCCCGGCTCACTTTGCGAGAGCCTGTTCGGATTGGCAGCGCGGGCCACCCCGCTCCCCTCCGAACGCGACCAGAACTTCCTCATCGCCACGGCTCCCGGCCCACGCTACGTCCTCAAAGTCTCAAATCCCGCCGAGTCCCGCTCCCTGCTCGAAGCCGAGTGCCAGGCCCTGCGCCACCTCGCCCCCCTCGGCCTCTGCCCCACGCTGATCCAGACGACTGACGGCCACGACATCGCCACCCACGACGGCCATCTCGTCCGCCTCATCACCGCCCTGCCCGGCCAGACGCTCGGATCCACCCCGCTCCAGACCCACGCCCTCCGCCGCAATATCGGCCGCGCACTCGGTCGGCTCGACCGCGCGTTGGCAACATTCGACCACCCCGCCTGTCACCGCGACTTCCACTGGGATCTCGCCAATGCATCGGCCGTCGTCGCACAACACGCACACCTGGTCAGCGATCGGTCGCTCGCAGCGCTCATCGCAACCCTCTCCGCCTATCACGAATCCAACGTGGTCCCGGCGCTCGGCGCGTTCAGACAGAGCATCATCCACTCCGACGCCAACGACTACAACATCCTCGTCGACGAAACGCTGCAGTCCGTCACCGGTATCATCGACTTCGGCGACATGGTCTACAGCCATACCGTCAACGACGTTGCGATTGCGATGGCGTACGTGGCACTCAGCAGTCCCGATGATCCGCTCGCTTCCGCAGCTGCCGTCCTCTCCGGCTACCACCAGACGCACCCGCTGACCGAGCCGGAGATCGCCGCGCTCTTCAGCCTCATGTGCATGCGACTGTGCGTCAGCGCCTGCATGGCCGCCAAGCAGACCGCCGAGCGCCCCGACGACGACTACCTCGGCATCAGCCAGGCGCCGATCGCGACCACGCTGCCGATCCTTGCCGGCATCCATCCGCGGTTCGCGCGCTACACCTTTCGCGACGCCTGCGGACTGACACCGGTGCCGCACGCAGCCGCTGTCATCGCGTACCTGCAAAGGGAATCAGCGTCGTTCGCGCCACTGCTCGGCCGCGACCTGCGAAGTACGCCGGTGGCACCGCTCGACTTCAGCGCGGGCAGTATGCTCATCTCGAGCGACACGGCCGAGAACGCGCCGGCGGAACTGGATCGCCGCGTGCAACGTGTGCTGGCCGATCATGGAGCGACCATCGGCGCAGGCGGCTACGACGAGGCACGACTGATCTATCACTGGCCGAATGAACCACGAGCGGCCGAGCCGCGCACGATTCACATCGGTCTCGATCTGTCGCTGGCGGCAGGGTCACCGCTGTACGCGCCGCTGGATGGCGTGGTGCACGGCTTCGAGGACGCGGACACCCATCACGACTACGGGCCGCTGATCGTGCTGCGGCATGCGACAGATGATCCGGAGCCCGTCGAGTTCCATTCGTTCTACGGACACCTCACGCGCGATTCGCTGGACGGCCTCGAAGTTGGCGCGATGATCCGCAAGGGCAGCCAGTTTGCGCGCATCGGCCGCGCGCCGACCAACGGCAACTGGTGGGCGCATGTACACGTGCAACTCGTCACCGACATGCTTGATGTGCCGTGCAACGTGGACGGTGCCGTGCGCGCGAGCCAGCGCAACGTCTGGAAGAGCATCTTCCCCGATCCGAACCTCATCCTCGGCATTCCGTCCAAGTCTCTGCCGCATCACGTGCCCAAGCCCGCGATCGCGGCGTCACGGAAGGCGCACATCGGGGGCAATCTCAGCGTCTCGTACGGCGCCAGTCCTCTCAACATCGTTCGTGGATACAAGCAGTATCTCTACGATGATGTGGCCCACCGGTACATCGACTCCTACAACAACGTCGCACATGTGGGCCACTGCCATCCGCGTGTGGTGCGCGCCGTGAGCGAGCAGCTGGCCGTGCTCAACACCAACACGCGCTATCTGCAGGAACAGCTCACACAATATGCCGAAGCGCTGACGGCGCTGCTGCCGGACTCACTGAGTGTCGCCTACTTCACGGCCTCCGGCAGCGAAGCGAACGAACTGGCGCTCCGCCTGGCCCGCGCGCACACGGGTGCCCGCGACCTGATCGTCATGGACTCGGCCTACCACGGCCACACCACCACACTGATCGACATCAGTCCCTACAAGCACGCCGGGCCGGGGGGTGAAGGCGCGCCCGACTGGTGTCACACATCACCGATTCCTGACGTCTATCGTATGCGTGGTGGAAAGGCGGAACCGGGACCATGGTTCGCATCGCAGGTGGGTCAGGTGATCGATACCATCACTGGCAGCGGACGGAAGCTGTGTGGCTACATCGCCGAAACCTGCCCGAGTGTCGGCGGGCAGATTCTGCTGCCTGACGGATTCCTGCGCGATGTGTACGCCCGCGTGCGCGCTGCCGGCGGCCTGTGCATCGCCGATGAAGTGCAGACGGGCTTCGGCCGCATGGGTACGCACTTCTGGGCCTTCGAGGCGCATGGCGTCACGCCGGACATCGTCGTCCTTGGCAAGCCGATCGCGAACGGATATCCGATGGGTGCGGTGATCACGACGCGCGCGATTGCCGACAGCTTCAACAATGGCATGGAGTATTTCAGCACCTTTGGCGGCAGCACGGCGGCGTGTGTCGCGGGCCTGACGACGCTGCGGGTGACGGTCGAGGAACAGCTGCAGCAGCACGCGCTCACGGTTGGCAACCGGCTGCTGAGCGGACTGAGGCCGCTGGTGAAGCAGATGGAGATCGTTGGCGATGTGCGCGGCTCCGGGCTGTTTGTCGGAGTTGAACTGGTGCGTGATCGCGAGACGCTGGAGCCGGCACCAGACGAGGCGACGTTCGTGGTCGATCGCATGCGCGAGCGTGGCGTACTGGTGGGCACGGATGGGCCGTTTCACAACGTGATCAAGATCAGGGGGCCGATGCCGCTCGCACTCTCTGACGCAGATCGCATCGTCGAGACGCTCACACTGGCACTGTACGAACTGCCGCAAAGAGCGATTTGACCCACCCGACGGCCGTGACCCGAGTCGAGTCAAGAGAAGGCATCTGGCCTCTCGAGCACACCCGCCATGGTTCGCTGTCACGCTGCAGCGACTGTGGTTTCCGGGCCGGCCCTACCCCTTGGCGTGGCCGTCGCGCAAGTTCACTCCACTCGATTCGCACGCGGCGGCCGGTCATGCGCGCGGAACTCGATGCCCTGACGTTCACCGAGTCACCCAGGGCCACTCGATTCCTCGCGAGGCGCTCGTGAGTGAACTGGATCCTGGCGTCGCGGCCAAGAGAACGCACCAGACGCACGATCTGATCGTCCGGCTGGCCTGGCTGTATCTGGCGGGTCTGTTCGGTCTGCTGACACTCGCGTACGCGGCGTTCATCGGCGTGGCGACGATGCTTCCCGGCGGGCCGTCGCCGCTCTGGCAATACGTGCTTGCGTTCGGCCTCGGTCTGATTGGCGTGGTTCCCACCTGGTTCGCAGGCAAGGCGTACCTCCGATCCTGCCGTCGCGGGAACACTCCGCCGGTCGCCTTCGGACTGCGGTGGCTGGGTGCCCCAATCGCACTCGCGGCAGTCATCAGCGCGGCGTTCTTCTTCCGCGCACGTGCAGTTCCCTGATATCGAGCCGTGGTTCACCCACGGCACTCACTGAGCAGGTCTTCTGCGCGATCACCATACGGTGCCGCAACAACGGCAGCGTCGACCCACCGGATCCATGCGCTCGCCATTACTCCTCGTTTCGATTTTGCTGATCGCTGCGGTAACCGTGGCCGACGCGCAAACCGCAGAGGCCGGCTGGATCGTGACGCCACGGTCCAGCCCAGAGCAAGGGCGTCTCTTCACCGACCCTGCCAGTACACCCACGGCCATGGTGAACGTGCGTGAATCCCGGCGGAGCGTCATCGACGCGCCATCACTCGAGGAGTGGCTCACGCGGATGGCGCGGGCAGAACCCCCGATTGCAGGAACACGCTGGCTCGATTTGGAGAAACTGATCAAGAACGATTTCACATTATCGGCGCAATTGTGGCGGGTGTTCGTGTCGACCGATGGCGTGAAGGGGGTCGCGATTTTCGGCGCGACAACCGGCGACGGCAGGCAAGGCCGAATCATCCGGGCGCTAATTCCAGACGCCAGAGAAGTGGATGGACCGGTCGGGGCGAAGGTGCAGAAGCTCTTCATTGAACTGATGATGGCTGAGCAGAAAGCGCCACCGGTGCCCGAACGGAAGCCGTAGTTCAGCACGCGCCCGACCCTGCCACCTTGACTCTGGCGCTCGGCAAAGCCGACATACGCAGGACTGTTGTGCTTCGGCTCACACGGCACCACGATCATCTCACCTGACGCTGACGATCTTCGGTGACTGAACACACTCTTGACGGTGTTCGACGACGAGTTCCAGACGCAAGACATCATGCAGGGCGAGATGCTGCGCACGTGACTGAAACGCCTGACCATTCTCCTCACGCGACTGGCGCGCGCAGCGTCCATCGCTGACACGATGACGCGGCCGCAGCTCGAGGTGGTCGGACAATTCAAATCGTCGGTGAGCTGGGATTTGCCGATGCGGCCACGTTCAGCCGCTTCCTCGAGCGGGTGGCCGGCGCCAGCGCGCACGCGATCGTTATCGACATCGCGATCACGATCGGCGAGAAGGTCATCACGAACTTCCTGCACGAGATCACGCAGGTGCCAATCGACTTCCCGATTGCGGCGGCGTTGAGCGAAAGAAGAGCGACTAACTGTGTGAATGACGCAGAGAAAAGACTGGCTCATCAAGGCTCAACAGGAAATTGCAAACGGCTGCGGGAACCGCGCTTGCGCGAGGCAGTTCCCACAGCAGTTCCAAAGAGGCTACGCGAATGAGTCTGACGCTCGAGACCACATTCCCTCTGTGGCTCCGCGTCTCTGCGTCTCTGGTTTCAACAGCAGTTGGTACGTGCCGCGAACAACATCCAGCCCCGGGAACCATTCGTCTCGCTCGCGAGTCTCCTGCCCTGCCGAGCCCGTACGCAAAGCGCCTCTGGAGCAGCGTCCGCCGCAGCCCCCGAACGGCGCTCGCGATGGCCGATCTCGGCACCTCCAGTCGCCGCAGAAGCATCGAGCCGACACCATGGCGAGCGTCGCCTCTGATGTTGACGCCACCAAACCCAACGTGGCACACCTCTCGTCTGGCACGACAGGATCGCTGCTTTCAGCGGGCTCGACATGCCGGCGCTCCCTCGCGGCGCCGTTCACCGGCCAGAGCGACCTCACGGCACGGGCCATCCTGCCGTTCCTCGATTCCTACGGCGCGGCGGCTGGAAATACGGCGCTGTCCACGGTAGCGACCGGCGCGGTCTGGCTGGGCGGCGGCATCGCGCGCACTCCGATCGACGGACCCGCCGGTACCTCCGCCGCGTGGCGAACACATGCCCGGACCACGCTCCTGAGCCGATTTCGTGACAAAGGCAGATTGGTGGCACTGCTCAAGGTGATGCCAGCCCATATCATCATCACCGACGAAGCACCGTTGCTCGGCGTGGCACGCTTCGCGCTCGCGGAACAGTCCAGCTGACACCGTCACTCCGACGGCTCAGCGCACGGATCTACACAGACAGATCAGGGAGCGGTTCGATGCGCATCGGCATGGTCGGGCTTGGACGGATGGGCGCCAACATGGTGCGACGGCTGATGCGGAGCGGACATCAGGCGGTGGCGTTCGATCGGTCGTCCGACGCAGTGGCATCGCTGGTGAAGGAAGGCGCCGACGGCGCGAGTTCCTTAGGCGACATGGCCAGCCAGCTCCGCACCCCGCGCGTCGTCTGGCTGATGGTGCCGGCCGGCGTCGTCGATGCGACGATCGCGGATCTGGTGCCGCATCTCAGCGCGGGCGACACGATCATCGACGGTGGCAACTCCTACTACGTGGACGACATTCGCCGCGCGAAGGAGCTGGCGGCGGCCGGGCTGCACTACGTCGATGTGGGCGTCAGCGGCGGCGTCTTCGGACTCGAACGAGGCTACTGCCAGATGATCGGCGGCGAGAAGTCGATCGTAGCCACTCTGGAGCCGATCTTCGCCACACTCGCCCCGCCGAAGGACGCCGCGACTCCAACGCCCGGACGCAACGACCGCGCTGGCACCGCCGACCACGGCTACCTGCACTGCGGGCCCGCCGGCGCCGGACACTTCGTGAAGATGGTCCACAACGGCATCGAGTACGGCATGATGGCCGCCTACGCGGAAGGCCTTGGCATCCTGCGCAGCGCGAACATCGGCAAGGCTGATCAGGAGCATGACGCCGAGACCACGCCGCTGCGCGACCCGGAGCACTACCAGTATGACTTTCCGCTCGATGACATCACGGAGCTGTGGCGGCGCGGCAGCGTGATCACGTCATGGCTGCTCGATCTCACCGCGCAGGCGCTGATCGAGTCACCCGATCTGAAGGAGTACGCGGGCCGGGTCTCTGATTCCGGCGAAGGTCGCTGGACGATCAAGGCAGCCATCGACGAAGCGGTTCCGGTGCCGGTGCTGACCGCGGCGCTGTACTCGCGGTTCTCCTCGCGCGGCGAAGCCGACTACACCAATCGCGTGCTTTCGGCAATGCGCGCCGGGTTCGGCGGTCACAAGGAGAAGAAATGAGACCGACACCATCTGGCGCCCTGGTGTTCTACGGCGCCACCGGCGACCTCGCCTTCAAGAAGATCTTCCCTGCCATGCAGCGGATGGTGAAGGAAGGTGTGCTCGACGTGCCGGTGATCGGCATGGCACGGGGCGGCGGCTCGCTCGAAGGACTGCAGAAGCGCGCCGAAGAAAGTGTGACGAAGCACGGCGGTGGCGTCGATCCGGTGGCGTTCCCGAAGCTGATGCAGCTGATGCGCTATGTAGAGGGCGAATACACGACGCCGGAGATGTTCGACCGGCTGGATGTCACCCTGGGTGACGTGAAGAACCCGCTGCACTACCTGGCGGTGCCGCAGTCCCTGTTCGAAACGGTGATCAGGCAATTGAGCCGCAATGGCAGGCCCGCCGACGCGCGCCTCATGCTCGAGAAACCGTTCGGGACCGACCTGGCGTCGGCCCGTCGTCTGAATTCGATCATCCACGAATCGTTCAACGAAAACCAGATCTTCCGCATCGATCACTACCTCGGCAAGGAGGCAGTGCAGAATCTCGTCTTCTTCCGCTTCGCGAACAGCTTCCTCGAACCGATCTGGAATCGGCAGTACGTCGAGAACGTCCAGATCACGATGGCTGAGCCGTTCGGCATCTCGGGACGCGGCGCATTCTACGATGCGACCGGCGCCATCCGCGACGTGGTGCAGAATCATCTGCTGCAGGTGCTGTCGAACATCGCCATGGAACCGCCGCCGAGCAGCGAGGACACCGAGACGCTGCGCGACGAGAAGGTGAAGGTGCTGAAGGCGATTGCGCCACTCGAACGAAAGCAGGTGGTGCGTGGGCAGTTCCGCGGGTATCTCGACGAAGCCGGGGTTGCGTCGCGCTCACACACCGAGACCTACGTTGCGCTGGAGCTGGCGGTGGATTCGTGGCGCTGGCACGGCGTGCCGTTTTACATCCGCGCCGGAAAGCAGATGCCGGAGTTGCGCACCGAGGTGCTGGTGAAGCTCCTTCGTCCGCCGCCGATCGGTGGCATCCGACTGCACTCGAACTACGTGCGCTTCCAGCTCGGGCCCAAGTTCGAGCTGGCACTGGGTGCGACCGCTCGTGAGCCGGATGTGGCCAGCGGGCATCGCCTCGAGTTGAAAGCGCTTCACGAGCACGAAGGGGCAGAGACGGATGCGTACGCCGAGCTGTTCGGTGACGCGATGAACGGCGAGACCTTCCGCTTCGCAAGGCAGGACTACGTCGAGGAAGCGTGGCGGATCGTGGATCCGGTACTCGATGATGGCGCGCCGATTCTCTACGACCCCGGGACATGGGGGCCTGAGGAAGCGGAAGATCTCGTGCCTGGCGGCTGGTACGAGGTTGACCGGTGACCCTGTACGCCGGCCAGCCATCGCGAGGATCGCATCATCCGGCACTGGAACGAGATCTGTCATCTCGGCGGGCACTGAGCTGATGCGCGAGGAGATCCTGGCCGACGTCGATGCGGTGGCACGACGCGCGGCAGAGGTGATTGCCGACGCGGCGCGCGAGGCCGTGGCGGCGCGCGATCGATTCGTCCTCGCCACCAGCGGCGGCAGCACGCCCTGGCTGATGCTGCGCCATCTGGCAGACCTCCAGGTGCCGTGGGCGAGGGTCGAACTCTTTCAGGCCGACGAACGGATCGCTCCCCGGGGCCACGCCGATCGGAACCTCACCAGCCTCACGCAATCACTCCTCGACCATCTGCCGGAACCGCTTGGCGGGGTGCATGCGATGCCAGTCGAAGTTCACGATTCTCAAGAAGCGGCTCGTCGCTATGCTGATACTGTCACTTTGGTGGCTGGTAATCCAGCGGTTTTTGACATGATTCACCTTGGACTCGGCGAGGATGGACACACCGCGTCGCTGATCCCGGACGACCCCATTCTCGACGTAGACAGCGCCGAAGTCGGTGTTTCGGGTGTGTACGCTGGCCGCCGCCGTTTGACCCTCACCTACCCTGTACTCAATCGCGCCCGCCGCATCCTCTGGGTGGTCACGGGCGCCGCGAAAGTACCGATGCTGGACCGCCTGCGCTGTGGCGACCCCACAATTCCGGCCGGTCGCGTACGCTCCGTCCACGCCCTCCTGCTGGCCGATCGCGCGGCCAGTCCGCGAACACATTCCTGAACCAGAGACACATCCGTGCCGATGCCGACCGACGATCGCGACAGCCTGCTGCCGCCTGGAGCTGTGATGAATCCGCTCGAGCTCTGGGACCGCTACCGCGCGCATCTCTGCGTGACCGAAACACTCGGCATCTCGCTCGATATCTCGCGCATGCGATTCCCGGACGATTTCGCAGGCCGCATGGCCGCGCCCATGGCCGGCGCCTTGGCAGCGATGCAGGCGCTCGAGAAGGGAGCGATCGCGAATCCGGATGAAGGGCGTATGGTTGGCCACTACTGGCTGCGCGCTCCAGAGCTGGCGCCCGAGCCGGCGATGACCGCCGCGATCACCGGTGCGATCGAACACATTCATCAGTTCGCGGCGGCAGTGCACAGCGGCCAGATCTGCCCCGAGCGGGGAGCGCGCTTCGAACAGCTGCTGGTGGTCGGAATCGGTGGATCGGCACTCGGACCGCAGTTCATTGCCGATGCATTGGGCACCGGTGCTGACCGGCTCACCCCGCACTTCTTCGACAACACCGACCCCGACGGCATGGCGCGCGTCATCGAGCGACTCGGTGACCGGCTCGCGACGACACTCACGCTCGTCCTCTCCAAGTCTGGCGGCACCAGGGAGACGCGGAACGGCATGCTCGTCGCCGAAGCGGCCTACCGCACGGCCGGCCTGAGTTTCGCGAAACATGCGGTGGCGGTCACGGGCGACGGCAGCGAACTCGATCAGACCGCGACCACCGCCGGCTGGCTGGCCAGGTTTCCGATGTGGGACTGGGTTGGCGGCCGGACGTCGATCTTCTCCGCCGTCGGCTTGCTCCCGGCCGCGCTGCAGGGCATCGACATCACGGCGTTGATCGACGGTGCGCGCACCATGGACATGACGACGCGGAACACCACGGTGGCCGCGAACCCGGCGGCACTGCTGGCGCTGATGTGGCATCACGCCGGCGGCGGCCGCGGTATGAAGGACATGGTGGTGCTGCCGTACAAGGATCGCCTGCTGCTCTTCTCGCGCTATCTGCAGCAGCTGGTGATGGAGTCGATCGGCAAGGAACTGGATCTGTCGGGCGCGGTTGTCCATCAGGGCATTGCGGTCTACGGCAACAAGGGGTCGACGGATCAGCACGCGTACGTGCAGCAGCTTCGCGACGGCGTGAACAATTTCTTCCTCACCTTCGTCGAAGTGCTCGCGGACCAGGCGGACGCGCCGCTGGAAGTCGAACCGAACGTGACATCCGGCGACTACCTCCTCGGGTTCATGCTCGGCACCCGCGAAGCGATGCACCAGAATGCCCGCGAGTCGATGACGCTCACACTGCCGGATGTCAGTCCCCGCTCAGTCGGCGCGCTGATTGCGCTCTATGAGCGTGCTGTCGGTCTCTATGCCTCGCTGGTGAACGTGAACGCCTACCACCAACCGGGTGTCGAAGCGGGAAAGAAGGCCGCCACCGCGGTCCTCGATGTACAACACGCCGTACTCGACGCGTTGCGGGCCATACAGACGCCGCGAACGGCCGAGCAGGTTGCGGCGGCCGCTGGTGTGAGTGATCAGGTGGAGACCGTGTTCAAGCTGCTGGAGCATCTGGCGGCGAACGGGCGAGTGAGGCGGACGACCGGGCCCACGCCAACCAGCGCGACGTATGTCAGTGCGAGTTCTGCATGAGACTCGCTGTTGC
>CAYMQV010000093.1:11791-17110 GCA_964392395.1 uncultured Gemmatimonadaceae bacterium | reverse complement strand
GGGCGGCGCTTCGCCGGTCGCAGCACGGGCCACCCGCGTCGCAGCATCCGCAAGGTCGTTGGCCACACTCTGGCCTGCTGCCGCAACGCCGCTCAGCACACCCACGGCCTTCTGCATGAATCCAAGCGTCTCGGCCACGCTGCTGGCGGAGACCTTGCCCGCGCGCAGGCCATCCTCAACGGTCTCCTGCAGCTTCACCAACAAGCCGGCAGCGCCGGTTGGAGCCTCGAGGCGGCTGTACTTCGAGTCGAGAAACTCGACATAGTCGAGAATCTGGAACGCACGCTCGTCGGAGAGCGTGTCGAACCTGGCCAGGAGGCGATCGCGGAGATATGGGCTGAGCGGCATGAAGTGCGTATGGCGGGAGAGAGTCGACCTGCGTCGCGGGATCGTAGCAGAATGCTACCCCGTGCCGGGCCAGCCGTTCAGGGGCGGGGCGCTCTGAAGCTGACAGCGGCACTGGAAAACGGAGCGTCGACCGTTCGCGAGTTCGGTCGGGACCGTGACGGGCGACCGACGACGAAGCGAGCAGGCGGCTCAGCGGTAGCCTGCGACGAACCACGCAGGGCAGCTGGGGGCGACAGCTCCACCGGGGTCGATGCTTTCACCGCTTTCGCAATGGAGTCGAACGAGGCATCGGCGGGCAGCAGCGAATCGACCACCGCGCCGCGACCAACGCCGCCACGCCAACGCGCCCGCTTGCCGCGGACGTCGATGTGCACGTACGGCCAGCCGCCGCCGTCACGGGTGATGTACAACCCGATGCCACCGACCAGATCAGGAAACTTGCGCTCCACGATCTCCGCAGCGGCGGCGACCAGCCTCGCGTCGACTTCAGTGAGGCGCCCATCATCGTTGGCATCGATGGCGATGTCGGCGGCATCGCCGAACATGTGCCGACTGTCCTGCGCCGTGCCGGTGAGCTGGCCATTGTGCGCCGGACTCCGGAACCCGCTCGCCACATTCAACCTGATCGCCGACGCGCTCCGGCCGCGCATCTGTGCGATCTCGGCCACCGTCAACTCGATCTTGTCGAGGAGCGCCTCACGCACGTGCAAGTACTTCGGGAACCCATCCTGCGCGTCGTGCACGACGAAATCGCTCAGCTTCAGGTGCGGCGACAGCGGGAAATCGCTGATGCGCTCCGTCACCTCGACGAAACCGCGAGGCACGACGCCATCCACCGCCCGCGGCCACCGTCCCAGGTGATAGCCATTGATGCCGGTGGCCATTCGATTGGGCATTGGATGCTCGACGAAGAGCGCGAGATCAGCGACCGTATCGGCAACGTTCCCACGCGAAAGCACGAGCCAGAACGCGCCTGGACGCGCCGGCGCCCGCAGCACGGCGTCAGCCGGCCATGGCACGACCGCGTCGTTCGCCTTGCCATCAAATGCAATCCACTGTGCCCGCATGCCGTCGGTTGCCCCACGGAACACGACCGGCAACGCGACCGGATCCTTCGGCAACGCGACGCGGACGCGCACCGCCCCACTGTGTCCGAATGCTTTGGTCGAAAATGCCCGCGCGGGAGGACGTAACACGGAGGGCACCGTGACCACACCTTCGCCGGCTGCCGCAGGCTGGCTCGATCCGGCCGGCGAAGGCTCAGCGGCATCGAGGCCTTCCGGTTCACTGACGCGGTGAGCCACAAAGGCAATCCCAATCGGGAAGGCCAGCGCCATTGCATACTTCGTCATCCGCCAGCGGCGCGGCGGCGGCGGACGATGCGCGTCATGCATTCCTGAGTCGATCAGCGTGAGTCCGAGCAACCCGATCGGCGTTGGCTTGCGCGCCGCCCCGGCGGGCGGCTGTTCCGCGGCTGTCGGCAGGGACGTGGACGTGGACGATGGGTCCGTGTTCATGGGTTGCATGATAACAACGCATACCGCCAGTCGGTGCCAGGTGTGCCGTCTTCACGCATTTCCGCCTCATCAAGACCACGTCGGTGTCAGATATCGTGACACAACTGTCACGCCGGGATTGTCCGTTCCACGGCCATCGTCACCGATCGACGAACGCGGCGGAGGCCGCGGCAGGAGCGTACCTGCCGTCACGTGCCCATCGGTCGTACTTGCGCCATGATGGCTCCGACGTCGTCGCGCTCACGGGCGCGCGCGCGCCCGGTTCAGCGAGTCGACGTGTTCCCTCTGCTGCATCAGGGTACGGAGTCCGAGTTCTGCGCGCTGCGGGTCGGTCACGCGCGTCGTATCGATCGGGGCCACGGTACAACGAGTGTTTGCCGCGCTGGTGCAGCGCACGACGGTGCCGAACCATTGCGGTTGCCGGTAGACGAGCTGCAGCTGGTCCCAGGCGTTCGCCATCAACCGCCACGACACACGATCCGAGGTGTCGGCGACGACCGCGCGCCGCGACCAGCGATAGGCACGTTCGAGTGTTTCGGCGCCGAGCGCGCCCGCCGACAAGCCGAGCTGAGCCGCCGTCCGCAGATCACGCGGCGACATGATCCGGCCACAGCCATCGAGGACGGCCGCGCGATCCACGACCGATTGCAGGTACTGGCGCAACCCAACCGACTGTGAGTCGGTCGCTCGCCTGAGCGCTGCCGTCGTCGAGTCGATCGAACGTGCCAGTCGCAGCAGCTCGCCGGGATCCATCGCGCTGCCACACTGACGTGCGGACGAGGAGGCACACGCAGACACGACAGTGATCAGCGCTGCCAGCAGTGCCAGCGGTGCGACGCTGCGGCGGAATCCGGAATGGGTGAGGGCGCGCATCAGTAGATGTACACGGCAGCACCGACGGGGATCATGCGATAGAGCGTTTCGATGTCCTCATTGCGCAATCGTACGCAGCCATGGCTCACGCTGCGGCCGATGGTGTTCGGCGCGTTGGTGCCATGCAGCGCGTAGCCATCGCCCAGATTCAGGCGGTGCGTTCCGAGAATCTCCTTGTACCGACGCGCATTGGTGCCGAACGGCGGAATGATGATGCGTCCGCCGGCAGCCAGCTCGCGTCCATCAGACGCCGTCATCGGCGTGATGGAGCCGTCGCGATGGCGCTTCACGACATCACTGCCGCGCGTCGTGATCACACCGTCGGAGACAGGAATGACCTGCCCGCGCTTCATGCGCAGAATGCCGAGTTTCTTCTTGTTGGCCTGTTCGACGAAATGCCAGTCGGGCGGCACCCAGGCTGGTGACGTCTCCTTGCTCTTCACCGTCAGTTTCCCTCGCGGTGTGTCGAACCGGAACGTCTGGTTGCTCCCCGCGCCGATCAGGGTCCGTCCGCTGCCGCTGGCGACCCGGGTGGTGAAGATTTCCTCGCTGCCGTCACGCACCCAGAGCCGGTTGTCGGCAAGGCTGATGACGACATACGGTTGGCTTTCCGCGGCGATACCGCGTGTCTGCGCTTGTCTGACGGAATCCCCCAGCGCGCTGAGCGTCCGCCGCGCCGCCGCCAGCGCGTTGCGTTCGCGCGTGCTGGCATCGCGGACCGCGTTACGCGCCATCAGGGCCGACGCCGTTCGCTGCCCTGCATAGGCCATCACGCCAAGCGCCGCGACCGTGAGGGTTGCGGCGAACCAGATTGCGACGCCGCCCAGTGAGACCGCCCGTGGTTCGGACGCCATCAGAACAGCACCGTCTTCATGCCGCGCACCAGATTGGGACGCACGGCGGCGAAATCGCGGCGCGACACCAGAATTGCGCGCGAGCCGGCTGCGGCATCGGCACCGCCCAGAATCACCGAGGCTGCGTCGTCGCCTTCGATCACCGTTCCGTCCGTCAGCATCACCCGTTCGACCTTCGTCTCGGGCGTGGCCGTGACCGCGTTGCCGAGCGAGTCGACCGTGGCGCCGACGGCACTCACGACCGATTCGGTGATCTTCTCGATGGATTGCATTCCACGAGACGGGCTGCCGCGGAATCGCACCGGCATGCTGCGCAGGGTGATCCCATCGCGGACCAGCGCAATCGTGCCGCTGTCGATCGCGATGACGAGATGCAGTTTCGGCTCGTCGCGCGCGGCAGCGCGGGCGCGCTCGAGCGTCAACGTGGCGACCGTCTGCTCGCGCACGCGGCGCAATGAATCGATCGTCTGTGCCGCCGTCGTGCGCATGGCGCCCAGCTCGCGTGTCTCGCGCACCAGCGACGCAGTTTCTGCACGCATCAGGGGAACCGCGAAGGCAGCGGCGCCAAGCAGGATGCCGGTCGCGACATACACCATCCTCGGCCGGGTCACGCCCGTGGAAGCGCCGGTCGTCATGGCGGTGTGATGGCCTCGACATCCAGGATCGGCACATTCGTCGGGGCCGATCGACCGGTGCGCACGCGCGCAATGATCTGCACCACGGTGAGCGGAACGATCGCCTTGGCATCGTTCACCAGGGCGGGAGGCAGTGCGAGATACAGCAAGGAATTCTCGCCCGCCGGCCCGCGCGCCAGCAGATAGGGTTCACCGATGGTCAGATCGCGCCGGAGGGCATCCGCCCGCTGATAGGCAAGGACTTCGACCTTCCACCGGATCAGCTTGCCCTTCGATCCCTCCGGGTCCGCGCGCAGGTCGGCGGCGCTGAGCGAGGTGCGCAGCGAGGAGTCGAGGGGGAGCAGGTCCTGGTCCCGGACCCACCCTTCGATACGGACGCGCACCCAGCCGCGTTCGCGGGCGAGCGGAATGACCGTCGCCGGAGAGATCACAGTGCCGAGGACCGCGCCATCCGGCGCCACCCGAACATCCGCCCGGGAGGCCGGACGGAGCGGAATGGTCGCCGGACTCACCACCAGCTTCGCGACACCAGAGTCCGGTGTGGCCTGTGCCCGAAGGCCAGGCGCGGCAGGAAGAAACAGAAGGGAGGTCAGCGTGTAGGCAGCGACGAAGCGTCGCGCATTCGATGGTAGTGCCCACCGGCGGGGGGTACATTCAGCAGACGTCATACCCAAGACATTACTACCCTGCCCCACCCTGCATCCATGCCCTCGCCTTCCGTTCGTCCCGTTTGCCTCGTTGTGCTCGATGGCTGGGGGTATCGCGATGACGCCACCGCGAATGCCATCGCCCTCGCTGACACCCCGAACTGGGATCGGCTGATGGGCTCGGTGCCGCACACCTTGCTCGAAGCGAGCGGACGACGTGTGGGGCTGCCGGAAGGGCAGATGGGCAACAGTGAGGTCGGCCACATGAATCTGGGGGCCGGCCGCGTCGTCGAGCAGGATCTGGTCCGCATCGGCGCGGCCATTGAAACCGAAGCCTATTTCACCAATTCGGCGTTGCGCGCGGCCTGTCGCGATGCGGCGGCGCGCGGGGTGACGCTGCATCTGATCGGGTTGCTCGGCCATGGTGGCGTGCACGCGCTGGACG
>CAYMQV010000093.1:0-11781 GCA_964392395.1 uncultured Gemmatimonadaceae bacterium | reverse complement strand
ACGAGCATCTCTTTGCGCTCCTCGATCTCGCCAATCGCGAGCAGGTACCGACCGTCGCCGTCCATGGCTTGCTCGACGGCCGCGACACACCGCCGAATTCGGGACGCGGGTTTCTGGCCGAACTGCAGGCGGAGATTGCCCGGTATCCGGGACGCGCCGTGCTCGCAACACTCGGCGGACGCTACTTCGGCATGGACCGCGATCATCGCTGGCCGAGGACGGAGAAGTGGTACCGCGCCATGGTGGGCGGTGTCGGCAGCGCGACAACCGCGGAGGCCGTCACGGGTGCGCTCGAGGCCGCGTACGCCGGTGGAACCACGGATGAATTCATCGAGCCAATGGTGCTGCATGACACGTCCGGTGCGCTGACGCCGCGGCTGGCCGACGGCGACGTGGTGATCTGCTTCAACTTCAGGAGCGATCGCATGCGACAGCTCTGCGACGCATTGACCGCGCCGAGCTTTGACGGCTTCCCGATTGACGGTCGGCCACGTCTCGCCGTCACGACCATGATGGCGTACGACCCGACCTTTACCTACCCGGTGGCATTTCCGGCGACCCAGCTCACCAACATGGTCGGCGAGGTGATCGCCAACGCCGGCATGACGCAGCTGCGTACGGCGGAGACGGAGAAGTACCCGCATGTCACGTTCTTCTTCAACGGCGGTCGTGAGACCCCCTTTGCGGGGGAGGAACGCCGGATGGTGCCAAGCGCCAGGGTTGCGACCTACGATCTGCAGCCCGAGATGAGTGCCGCAGGGATCTGCGATGGCCTGGTCGAGGCACTCGAAACGCGAAAGTACGATTTCATGCTCTGCAACTTCGCCAACTGCGACATGGTCGGGCATACCGGGTCGCTGCCGGCCGCCATTGCGGCCGTGCAGGCGGTGGATGCCTGCATCGGCCGCATTCTCACCGCCGCTGCCGTTGGTGGCGCGCGCGTCATTTTCACTGCCGATCATGGCAACGCCGATGTGATGGTGGATCCGGTTACCGGGGCACCACACACGGCACACACCACCAATCCAGTTCCCTTGCTCATCGTCGATCCTGAGGGTGTCGTGCCACTCCGTGCTGGTGGCGCCCTGTGTGATGTCGGACCCACCGTGCTCGAATTGCTCGGCCTCCCTGTGCCGACCGAGATGTCGGGACGCACGCTTCGGGTTGCGCCGGTGGCCGCATGAACACGCGACAGCTGCTGCATGTCGCGGCGCTCGTGCTGTGGAGCGTGCCGCTGGTCGCGCAGGTCGGGACGACGCCAGACAAGAGCCCGTTCCGCGATATCGAAAAGCGACAGGACGTGAGCGTCATCGTCGGCCAGAGCTTTGGCGGCAGCGACAAGGCTGGTGCGGCGCCACGCGGTGGTCAGGCGATCGGGCTGCGGTATGATTTGCGACTCGGTGCGAGCCCGCTGGCGTTCACCTCGAGCTTCATGCGACAGTCTGCCAGCCGCGATATCCTGCAGCCAGGCCTGCCGCTCACGAACCGCATCGGCGCAACAGTGTCACAGCCGCTCTACATGCTCGACGCAGCCTTCACGTTGCTGCTCACCGGGGCCAAGAGCTGGCACTCCCTGCTGCCAAGTTTCACGGCCGGCGTGGGGCTGGTGACCGACAACAAGGCGGTCAGCGACTCATCGCAGTTCAAGTTCGGCACTCGCTTCGCTCCCGTCATTGGCTTCGGCATGAAGTACGCTCCGCTCCGCTCGCGCTGGACGGTACGCGCCGACCTCACCAACCGACTTTATAGCGTACCGTACCCGCAGACGTTCCGCGATTCGACACCGGGAGTCCCGAGGATCGTTGCCGGCAATGTCAACAGCCGGTGGACACGGAACTCGATGCTCACGCTCGGCCTCGTGCGCGAGATCGGACGGCGATGAGCGGAACGACCACGCTCACACGTCGCGTGCCGGTGCGGCTTCCGGCCGGCTTGCGCGTCACGCGCGTCGTGGTGGCTGAGGACGCGACGCTGAGCGCCACCGACGAACCGGCGTAATGACCACGCCGCAACGACGATGCGGCGTTCTGCTCGCCGGTGGTGCGAGCACACGATTCGGGGGAACGCCGAAGGGGCTATCACTACTTGGCGGGGTGCGGATGGCCGACTTCGTCGTGCGCGCGCTCGACGCGGTGTGCACGGAGACCATCGTCGCAGCCAACGATCCTGCCGCGGCCGCCTGGTTCCCGCACCATCGCATCGTCGCCGACGCGGTACCAGGTCGCGGGGCGCTCGGCGCGCTCGAGACGGCACTGAACGCCGCAACCGCACCAACGGTGGTCGTCTGCGCCTGGGACATGCCGTTCGTCACTGCAGCCATACTCGACGCACTGGCGACGGCGGTTGAAGCAGGCGCCAGCTGCTGCATCCCGATGCACGCTGACGGGCAGCTCGAACCACTGTGCGCAGCCTACGATTCCTCGGCAGCTCGCGTCGTCACGATGTTGCGTGCCGGCGGCGCCCGCGCGGCACACGAGCTCGTGACGGCCATCGGCGGCGCACGCTGGCAGATTCAAGCCGACGGCCCGGGCCGCGACCAGTCGCGGATGTTCCAGAACATCAATACACACGACGATCTCGCTCAGGCGGTCGAGTGGTACACCTTTGTCCAGGGTCATTCGTGACGCATGCGCGTTCTCTTCGATTGGCAGCGTGTTGTGGCGCGCTGTTGGCGTGTACGCGCCCAGGACCACCGGGCACGGCGCCGGTACCTGCAGCGATCCCTTCGACCACATCTCCGGCGCTGACCGCACCCGCCCAGTCGCCTGCGACGGCATCACTCCAGTCGTACGTCGACTCGCTGGTGAGCCTTCCGCAGTTCGCGAACGCGCACTGGGGAGTCCTGATCGTGGCGCCGGAGCGGCGCGACACCCTGGCGAGTGTCCAGCCCGACCGACTGGTGATGCCGGCGTCAAACCAGAAGCTCATCACCGGTGCGGTGGCGCTGGCACGGCTTGGTGCGGATTACCAGTGGCAGACGACATTCGTTCGCACCGGGCCGATCGTGAAAGGCGTCCTCCGCGGCGATCTGGTCGTCATCGGGACGGGAGACCCCAGCGTTTCGGCCGCCATGCGTGGCGATCCACTGATGGCATTCGATTCGCTCGTGGCGGCGCTTCGTGCCAACGGTGTCGTGCGCATCGCGGGTCGCGTCCGCAGCAGCGATCTGCACGCATTTCCCGGCAGTCCGCTGGGCTTCGGCTGGGACTGGGACGATCTCGACGCACCCTATGGCGCCGGCGTGTCGGAACTGATGTTCAACGATGCATTCGCCGACGTGCAGGTTCGTGGGTGTGGTGCGGCGCGGCGTGCTGCCTGCGTGACCACCATGCCGGCACACACCACGCCGGTGATTCGATCGCAGGTCACGACGCGCGCCGCTGGCACCGGCGCACCCGACATCGTCTGGTGGCGCGACTCGGCCGCCACGCCGGGAATCGTCGTTCGCGGCAGTATCGCGATGGGCGACTCGCTGGAGTTCAGTGCGGCGCAGCCTGACGTTCGGCTGAGCTACCTCGCCGCAGTCAGGGAAGCGCTGATCCGAGGCCGCATTCAGGTTGGTGACCGGGCGATCAACGCGACGGGCGCCGACACACTGATGGTGCTTCGATCGGCGCCGTTGCGCGACGTGCTCAAGGCAATGCAGAAGCCATCGCAGAACCAGATTGCGGAAGTGCTCTTTCGGACGCTTGGCCTGCACGACACCGGCGTCGGAACACCGGACAGCGCCCGCGCCGTGGTCGAGCGGCAACTCGATGCGTGGGGCGTTCGACGCGACGCACACGCGATTCGCGACGGGAGCGGCTTGTCGCGACACGACTACCTCACACCACGCGCCATCGTACAGGTGCTCGATACGATGCGCCGGAGCGCGGTGTTTCCGCATTTCTACGGGTCGCTGCCAGTGGCGGGCGAAGACGGTACGCTCAAGAATCGGATGCAACGCTTCGCAGAGCGTCGCGTCCGGGCAAAAACCGGAACCATCGACAAAGCGCGTGCACTCTCGGGGTTCGCCACCACCGCGATGGGGGAGATGATCGTGTTCTCGATCATTGCCAACAACTTCACCGTCCCGAACCGCGAAGTGGACCGGATCGCGGAGTTGATCGTTGAACGACTGGTGATGATGCGCGGGGCCACGCCATGACGGAACAGGCACGGTTGCCCGTGGAAGCGGCAATCAGCCGGATTCGCGCTGCGGTTCCCTCGCTCGGTGCGGAGACCGTTGCCGTGCGCGACGCGCTCGGCCGGGTGCTCGCGGAACCCGTGATCGCGCGATACACACACCCCGCGTGGCGCAACAGCGCGATGGACGGCTACGTTGTGTACGCCGCCGATTTGCGAGGGGCATCTGCGGACACACCGGTCACGCTGTCCGTTGGCGGGACGATTGCCGCCGGTGACGCGCCGCCATCATCCATTGCGCCGGGGACCGCCTGGCGCATCATGACCGGTGCGCCGGTGCCTGATGGTATCGATACGGTGGTGCGGGTCGAGGATTCCGACGCCGGGCTGACGATCGTTGCGCTGCGCAGTGATCGCGATGCCGGCCGCAACGTCCGCCGGCGCGGTGAAGACTTCGTCGAAGGGCAACAGCTCCTCTCATCCGGCACCGAACTCGGCGCAGCACACCTTGGCGTCGCGGCAGGCAATGGGTGTACGACACTGACGGTCGTGAGACGACCGCGCGTCGCGATTCTCAGCTCCGGCAATGAACTGGTCGATGTCGATCAGTTCGACGACGTCCTCGCCGGCCGTCGGATCGTCAACACGAACAGCTACGCACTTGCCGCCGCCGTGACTGAAGCGGGCGGCGAACCGATCACACTCGCCGTGGCGCGCGACGATCCCGCCGCGATTACCGAGCGCATCACGAGTGCGCCGCCATTCGATGTATTGCTCACCTGCGGCGGCATCAGCGTGGGTGCGTTCGACTACACGCGAGATGTCGTGCAGCGATTGGGAGCGACCCTCGAGTTCTGGCGTGTCCGAATGCGGCCAGGTGGCCCGTTCGGGTTTGGCATGCTCGACCAGCGGCCCTGGTTTGGCCTGCCGGGCAATCCGGTGTCAGCGCTGGTGACGTTCGAGGTGTTCGTGCGACCGGCCCTGCGGCAGATGGGTGGTCATACGCTGCTCGATCGGGCCATGCGGACGGTGCGGTTGGCAGAGCCGGTGACGACAGGCGGTGGATTGACGCACTTTCTTCGCGCCATCGTGACTGAGCCTGGCGTGGCACACCTGACCGGCCCGCAAGGCTCTGGGCTCCTGACCTCGATGGCGATGGCGCACGGTTTGCTCATCGTTCCGCATGATGTCTCGTATCTTCCGGCTGGCGCGACTGCGCCGGTCATGCTGGTGCAACCCGGCCACACACCGATGGTGGATTCTTGGACGTACTGACCCCCGACGCGCTGGAGCTCGATCTGCGCGACCGGTTTCGCACCATCGAATCGCCGGTCACGATTGCCGACGGCGAAGTGATTCGGATTCTGCACCCTGCCAACTCCGATGATCTGATCTCGGAGCAGGAGTTTGCGATCGACGATCGGCTACCGTACTGGGCCGACCTGTGGCCCGCGTCGGTGGTGCTCTCGCGCTTTCTGCGCGGGCTGCGCGGCGGTGGCCGAACGCTGCTGGAACTGGGGTGCGGCAGTGGCGTGGTTGCGACCGCGGCGGCGCGTGCCGGCTTCGAGATCACCGCGACCGACTACTACGCCGATTCGCCACAGTTCGCGCGCCTGAACACCTGGCGCAATGCGCAGGTCGAGATCACGACGCGCTGCGCCGACTGGAATCGCTGGCCGTCGGATCTGCGCGGTTTCGACCTGGTCGTCGCCTCTGACGTGCTGTACGAGCAGCGGAATGCACCGCTGATCGCGCGCGTCATGGCGCAGTCGCTCGGGCCGCATGGTGAAGGCTGGATCGCCGATCCGGGCCGCGTCGGATCAGCGGGCTTCCCCGACTGGTGCATCAGCCATGCGCTGAGCTGCGAAACGGTCGCCAAGGTGCCCATCGAAGCCGGCGCACATGTCCACAGCATCAGCCTGTATCGCATCACGCGTTGAGCTCTGCTCTTACAAAAGTTCAACTGCCTAACGCAAGGGACGCAAGGGCGCAAAGGCGCAAGGAACTGCAGAAGCCTTTGGAACTGCAAAAGTCTTGGAACTGAAAGGGCACTGTGAATAGTGCGACGGTCGGCGCGCACCAGCCAGACGATGCCGCAGCGAGACGACCGTAACAAAAACCCGATCAGCCGTCGCCTCGCGCATCGCTGCCCATCTGCTTCCGGAGCCCCTTGCGCCTTTGCGTCCTTGCACCCTTTGCGTTAAGCCGTTGCCGTTGCCGTTGCCGTTGCCGTTACCGTTGCCGTTACCGTTGCCGTTACCGTTGCCGTTACCGTTACCGTTGCCGTTGCCGTTGCCGTCCCAGTCGCAGTTCAGTCTCCAGCCACCAGCTCACGCGATCGGGCGGGCGCGAGCTGCTGCGCGACGACTTCGCTGATGTCCATCACGCGCACGTCCTTCTCGAGCTTGGCCACGCCGTCGGTCATCATGGTCATGCAGAACGGGCACGCCACCGCAATCACGTCGGCGCCGGTGGCAATCAGTTCCTCCGTCCGCTCGACGTTGATCCGCTTGCCGACCTTCTCATCGACGAACATCCGACCCCCGCCAGCACCGCAGCAGAGGCCGCGATCCCTGGTCCGTTCGGGTTCCACCAGCGTCAGCACCGGCAGCGCACGCCTGAGCGTCTCGCGCGGCGAATCGTAGACGTCGTTGTAGCGACCGAGATAGCATGAATCGTGGTACGTCATCGTCAACCGCTTGCCGTGCTCGGTGTTCAACGGCACCAGGCCGGCATTCAGCAATCGTTCGATGTAGGTACTGTGATGAATGACTTCGTAGTTGCCGCCGAGCTGCGGAAACTCATTGCCCATCTGATGGAAGCAGTGCGGGCAGAAGGTGACGATGGTCTTGATCTCGTAGCGATCGAGCGTCTCGATCGTACCCTTCGCAAGCATCTGGTAGAGATACTCATTGCCCAGTCGACGGGCCGGATCGCCGTGGCAGGTCTCTTCCTGACCGAGGATCGCGAAGTCGATGTTCGCCGCCTGAAGAATCCGCGCGAAGGCCACCGTGATCTTCTTCGCCCGATCGTCGAAGCTGCCCATGCAGCCTACCCAGAACAGAATATCCGGCCTCCGGCCCTCGGCGAACGCTTCCGCATATGTCGGAATGTTCAGCCCTTCACTCCATTGGGCACGATCGGCCGGGCTGAAGGCCCAGGGTGATGCATTCCGCTCGAGCGACTCGAACGTCGGCTGAACTTCTTCGGGGAAACGACCTTCGTTCAGCACCAGCCCACGGCGCAGCTCGTTGATGATGTCGAGCTGATCGATGCTGACCGGGCACTCGGTCACGCAGGCGCGACAGCTGGTGCATGCCCAGAGCTCGTCTTCCGTCAGGTAGTTGTCGAGCAGCACGTTGTCGAGCGCCGCCTTGCCACCCTCGGCACTCAGCAGCAGCGCCGCGCTGCCCGGAACGTCCATCTCGCCCACCAGCAGCGGCGCCTTCTCCATCAGACGCTTTCGCGTATCGACGACGATCTTGCGAGGGCTGAGCGACTTGCCGGTGATGTTCGCCGGACAGGCTGCGGTGCAACGGCCGCATTCCGTGCAGCTGTAGCCATCCAGCAGGTTCTTCCACGACAGGTGATCGACGTCGGTCGCGCCGAACTGTTCGACGTCGGCGTCGAGGTCCATCGCACGCATCACGCCGACCCTGGCCGGGCCACTGGTGTCACTGAACCAGACGTTGATCAGCGAGCTGACCACGTGCAGATGCTTCGAGTACGGCAGGAAGTTGAGAAATCCCAGCACGAGCAGCGCGTGCGCCCACCAGCTGATGTCGCGTGCCGTCGAAGTGCCGGTCATCACCACGCTGGCGATGCCGGAGCCCAGTGCCGTCGAGATCGGACGGAACCAGCCGAACTCGGTGGCGCGCACGTTTGCGTCGGCGGCATACTCGAGCGCGCCGGTGGTGTAGAGCGTGATCATCAGCGAGGCAATCACGCAGAGAATGATGACCGCTTCGGTCCCGTGAATTTCCTTGCCCTGAAGACGCTTGGGTGGCGCCATCAGGCGGCGCCAGATCAGCCAGCTGACGGCGACGAGTACGACGACTGCGAAGAGCTCCTGACTGAGCATGAACAGCTGCCAGAGTGGGCGCGGCAGGATGCGCTCGTAGCTGAAGCCAGGCCAGACGCCGTGCAGCAGAATTTCGGCCGTGCCGGCCGTCAGGACCAGAAAGCCCCAGAAGACCGAGGCGTGTGACAGCCCCGCGCCCCGTTCGCGCAGGATCTTCGTCTGGGCAAAGCCGATCGTGAGCAGATTCCACGTCCGTTTGCCAGGCTCGTCGATGCGATTCTCGGGCTTGCCGAGTCGCAGGTAGCTGACCAGTCGCTGGATGTTGTAGCTGAAGAAGCCCAACGCCGCGGTGAGGACGATCAGAAACGCGATGTTCTGTCCGGACATGGCAATCCCGATTCAGTGAAAGCTGCGTTGCCGCGACGTGCGTGTACGTCGGCTGGATTCCCCGAAACTAACGGCGGGCGCAGTCGTCGCGACCGCGCCCGCCGTACACCATCGCACGATCGGCGCTACTGCTGCGCCCGCGCCGCCTTCACGGCGGCGGTCAACGCCGGCACGATCTCGAACGCGTCGCCCACGATGCCGTAGTCGGCAACCTTGAAGATCGGGGCGTCCTTGTCCTTGTTGATGGCCACGATCGTCTTGGAATTGCGCATCCCCGCAATGTGCTGAATGGCGCCGCTGATGCCGACCGCCACATACAGATCAGGGGAGACCTGTCGGCCGGTCTGGCCGATCTGATCGCTGTGCGGGCGCCACCCATCGTCGGTGACCGCGCGCGTGGCACCGACCGCTGCGTTGCCGAACGCCGCCGCCAGATCTTCCACCAGCGAGAAATGCTCGGCGGCCTTCAACCCCCGGCCACCGCTCACGATCACAGGCGCTTCCGCCAGATCGAGCTTGGCCCCACCGCCCATCGTCACGCCCGTGACCTTGACCCGGCCGGCCGACGGCTCCATCGCAGGAGAGACGCCCTGTACCGCGCCGGCCTTTGCGCTTTGGCCAACACTGATGGCGCCCGGCCGAACGCTCACCAGCGCCGGCGTCGCCGACAGGACCATCGTGGCAATGACCTTGTTGGTGTTCATCGGGTGACGCACCACCACCGCGCCGCCCTCGGCGTTCACCGCCACCACATCGGCCGCCACGCCCACGCGCAGCTTGGCGCCGATCCGTGGCGCAAGATCCTGCCCCATCGCACTCGCGCCGAAGAGCGCGGCACGATAGCCACCGGAGGTGATCTGCGCGGCCACGGTCGCCGCCACAGCCTCCGCGTTGTACGTCGCGAGGCCCTCGTGCTCCACCACCAGCACGACATCCGCACCGACGGCACCGAGCTTCGGCGCGACACTGGCGATCCCTGCTGCGCCGAACACCATCGCGTGCACCTCACCACCAAGTCCATCGGCCAGCGCGCGAGCCGCCGTGACGACTTCGAGCGCCACCTTGCGCACATCACCGCCGCGCGCCTCGGCTACCACCAGAATGTTGTTCGCCATCTCAGAGCACCTTCGCTTCAGTCTGGAGGAGTCGGATCAGTTCAGGAACAGCAGCGGCGCCTTCACCCACGATACGACCGGCGGACCGCTCCGGCGGTAGCTCCATCTTGCTCACCGTCACCGAGACCGCGCCGAGCTGCGCCGGCTTGCTCTCGAGCGGCTTCTTCTTCGCGGCCATGATGCCCTTCAGGCTCGGATACCGCGCCTGCGTGACGAGGCCCTGATCAATCGTGCACACCGCCGGCAGCGGGAACGACAGTGTCTCGACGCCGCCTTCCACCTGCCGCTCGGCCGTACCACTGGTGCCGTTCACCTCGAGCTTCGAAATCGCCGTGACACAGGGCAAGCCAAGGAGCTCGGCAACCATCGCGCCGGTCACACCGGCGGCGCTGTCGACCGCGATCCGACCAAAGAGAATCAGGTCGTAGCCCCCGTCCTTCAGTTCTGCGGCCAGCGCTTCGGCAATCGCAAAGCCATCGAAGGGAATGGTGTCGGTGCTCAGGTGCACGCCCTTGTCGGCGCCCATCGCGAGCGCCTTCCGGATGGTCTCCTGCGCGGCCATCGGGCCGAGCGAGATGACGGTGACTTCACCGCCGCCATGCTTCTCGTTCTGCTGCAGCGCCGCTTCGACCGCCCACTCGTCGAAATCGCTGATGTCGAACTTGATTCCGGTGTCGGACACCGAGGCGCCGTCGGCGCCAATCTGAAATCGCGCGCCCATGTCGGCAACGCGCTTGATGCACACGGCGATCTTCACCGCTGGCACTCCAATGGCTGTGGAAAGGAACTGAGAGAGAACCGCGAAACAGCGATTCGCCAAAATTAGCCCGATTTCGCCGGCCCTGCTCGACGGGTATGGGGTGAGGGCGGTCATTATTCAGCCATGCCGACACGCCCACTCGCTCTCGTCACCGGTGCCTCATCGGGCATTGGCCACTCCTTTGCCACTGCACTGGCCCGCCGCGGCTACGATCTGATGGTCGTGGCACGGGACGCCGACCGCCTGCGCGCCCTCTCGGATGAACTGGGCCGGATGGGCGCCAGTGCCACACCGGTCGCGGCCGATCTCGCCACCGAGGACGGCCTCACTGCCGTCGAGGCCGCGATCCGTGCCGCCGGCCGCCTGAACCTGCTGGTCAACAATGCCGGCTTCGGCACCACCGGGACGCTGGTGGACGCCCCGCTCGATCGGCAGGAGCAGATGCTTCGGCTGCACGTGATTGCCGTCAACCGGCTGACACGGGCGGCCCTGCAGATCATGCGGCCCGCCCGAAGCGGCGGGATCATCACCGTCTCGAGCGTGGCGAGCTTCGCGAACAGCAGCGGGAATGTGAACTACTGCGCGACCAAGGCGTACCAGCGCAGCTTCAGCGAAGGCCTCGCTATCGAGTGCGAACCCGAGGGCATCCGGGTGCAGGCGCTCTGCCCGGGCTTCACCACGACTGAATTCCATGACCGCATGGCCTTCGACCAGCGCGGCAAGGCGCCGGCGTGGCTGTGGCTCAGCGCGAGCGATGTGGTGGAAACCTCGCTCCGGCAATTCGACGCGCACGGACCGGTCGTCTGCATTCCCGGTGTGCAGTACAAGGCGATCGTCTTTCTGGCGCGGCACCTGCCGTTGTGGGTGAAGCGCTTGCTCACGCAGCGGGTGTACAAGCGCGATTGAGCGCGCCGGAATCAGTCGTGAGCGTTCCCGATCGTCACCACGACGAACGCGCTCAGGGGTGTGCGCGTGCTACGCGCGCTTCGCCTCGACACCCATCTCCGCCACTTCCAGATAGGTGCCGACGATCACCGGCGCCGCCGTCACGTGCGTGGCCGTCACGTTGCGCAACGTGTCCACGATCTCGTCGCTTGCGCCATCACGACAGTAGACCTCGATGACCATGTCGAACCGGTCAGTGCGTGCGTCGCCGTCTTTCAGGAAGATTGCGCTGGCTGAGACGCCAGGATGCTGCAGTGCAGCGCGCACCGACCCTCGCGCCAGTTCACGCTGACCCATCCGGGTCATCAGGAACACGATCACCTTCGATTCATGCCGCTGCCCGGGGGCCAGGTCCACGCCGGCCGACTCGGCCAGGCGAAAACCTCCCGCCTGCAGCACGCTGATCGGGCCGAGCCCACCGCTGCCAC